>NZ_JASJOU010000003.1:341831-683663 GCF_030068605.1 Xanthocytophaga agilis | reverse complement strand
TAATCCGTGTATTGGAACGTATCATTGAGGCGTATGGCAAACCAGAAAAACTTCGTTGTGACAACGGTCCAGAATTTATTAGTACCAAATTAAATGAATGGTGTGAGGCTCAAAAAATTGAATTATTGTTTATTCAGCCAGGAAAGCCAACTCAAAATGCTACTGGATCTGAGATGATGAATTGAACGGTTTAATGGCACGTTTCGCAGGGAGTTTTTAGATGCTTATTTATTTTCAAGTTTAAGACAAGTCAGAGTGCTATCTGAACAATGGCGGTTGGAATACAACACCTTGCGTCCCCATCAAAGTTTAGGGTTTGTAGCTCCTGTTGAGTTTGCCAATGCCAGCTAGGCTCTAATTATGACTGGCTCACTTTATAGGGAAGCTTACAGGTGCTCATATTTAAACTGATACCAGACCCATCCTCATCAATTGCGAAAAATTTATGGATTTTATTATAGGAACACATATAGCCATACTTCTCTATTATTCTTTGTACCTCTGAGGGATTTGCTTCTCTGAAAAAGTTTTTGTGGGAATGTTTTTCAAAAAGGGAATCAAACCTGTTTTTAAAGTCTATTTTTACTAAAGTTCTTTTTAACCTTTCGTTCATATGGTCTTCTTCTGTTTTAAACCTTACTCTACTACTTTGGCTAGTAGCTAAATGAATGTATGCATCTGATCTGAACCCACTTAAAGCCGGAAAGGTATTAAATTAAACCAATACTACTATGCAAAATCATTGTATGTGACCAGATCTACAGTATATTTTAAGTAGGATACACAAAAGCTTTACTAATATGCAATAAGGCTTTTTATCTTACTATAGGTAACTTTGAGGAAAAATATTCCTCAAACATAGTCCTGTAACTTATATAGTAGAATGATACAAATAGATGACAAGCTGCAAAATATCACTTTCGCTACCGCTTTTCTTTACTTTCTTGCCCTTTTAAGATTAACAGTTTACTATAAGTTTTTTGGATTAGATATTATTCCTTTCTTAACAGTGTATGAAGTAATCAAATCTATTTTTAATGCAAATCTGTTTATTGCAAGCCTCTTGTTGTTTGGCCTATATCTTGGGGTCAGATTTGTCCTTGCTGGAAATAAGAAGAAGGAAGAAAATAGGCCAGAGGAAAATTCTAACCTATCTGAAAGCGGCTTCCCCAAGCCCTCCCAAACAACCTTAAAAGATCTAAAAAGTAAACTACAACATTTGGTATATGCATGTATAGTAAATGTTGTGTGTTTTTGGGCTTTGTTCACCTTTGGAGATTTTCCTATAAAGCTCTTTGGACAGGATATTCGCATACTTACATTCACCGCATCTATGGTAGGACTTTTGGTGTATCTATTGAATAGTACCTCCAAAGTATCTAAACGAGATGTTGCGTACTATGCGCATATGGGATATAATTTTACGATGATATCAAATATAATGTATATCATATTTCTGGTGAATTTAACCACTGTTATTGCTTTTTATGAAGCTGAGTTTGTAAAGAAAGAAGAAAAAAATGCTATCAGTTTTAAAATAGATAATACTACAATTTCAAGTAATACAACGAATAGATTTATTGGGGTTACAGAAAATTATATTATACTATATAATCTGAAAGAGCATAAAACAACCTTGTATTTCAGAGAAGAAGTAAAGGAGCTGGAGTTTACAACTGCTGATTTACGACCTGCAACTAAAAAGGAAGAATCTGTAGACAGCATGCATCATCCACACTAGATGTGCTACATTACCAGAAGAAAATCAAAAAGCCCTCTATAAAATAGGGGGCCTTTAGTGAGTTAACCACTGAGCAGGTATTTCCTGCTTATTTTTTACGTATTTCTAAAAAAATAATACCTAGTATCGGAAATTACCGTCAGAATAAATACGCATTTTGCAAAACAGGTATTTATTCTCTTCTGTAAAGAGTATTTATTTCATAACTTTGTCCTAAAGCTTAGCCAGAAAACATAGTTCCACTTAGAGCCATTAAAAGCTCTTATTCAATTTACTATAGCTCCTATATACAATTGCCAGCTATTCCATTAATCCGCTGATTAGTTTTCTAGTTTGCATCTTTACCTATATACCGAGCAATATTCTCCTTGATGAAAATGAAAACTGGCTACCCGCTTGCTTGTGGCAGACTGTATGAGGTCTTTATACGGTGTGTATATTCAGATAATCCTGAATTGCTCAGAAATCACAATTCAGGTCGGATGATGGATTTGATTGTTGCGGAACAATGGACAGAAGAGAAAAAGCTTTCGGATGCCTTGCTCTCTGTTGTCAAACGAGATGTAGACAAAGCGTTGAATTATTTACTGGCTTATTTCCACAACAAGGACTCTTCAAAATTCAAATTGCAGGAGTTACAATCCAAAACGACTCAGGCTACCAACTATAATGAGATTATGCCTATTGTTTTAACTGCATTTGGGCTAATTTGTGAAGCTCAAGAGGTTGAAGAAAGATAAGGTATTTTAAAACCTTTCTGACATCTTAGTCTGTCCCGGACAATGGCTATCATATAAAAACAATGTCACCAGTTATACAATCCAGGATGTTTCCGGCTATTGCTATGCAGCTACTTTACTTGCTACCAGCCTTGTTTCGACTTACAACGCTGGCCCTTACGGATTCACATATTTCTATCAATAATGCTATGTCAGGTGGTTTTCAACTATGTGTAAACCACCTGATTTGTATTTAGGTGCTTCTGAAGCAGCATCTCAGGCAGATATTTTGAAGCTGAGTGTAATTTTCGTTCCCTGACCTACCTGCGAATCGATGGTAAGCTTTCCACCCAGTTCATGGGCTCTGGTTTGCATGTTATTTAACCCATTGCCTCTTTTAACTTTGACTTGGTCAAAGCCTATTCCATCATCGGCAATCTCCATATGAATCCAACCTTTGCTTTCACGCAACTGAACCGTTACTGAGGTAGCCTGTGCATATTTGGCGATGTTATTGATCGCTTCCTTAAAGATCAGGTATAAGAACTTACGAATGTTCATATCCAGTTGCAGATTTGCTAATGCATGATCAGCCCCAAATACAAAAACAATGTTGCGTGATTCCAGAAGCGGGTAGGCAAACTCTTTCATTCTCACAAGTGTATGTCCGAGGGCAGCATTGTCAGGTTTGATAGTCCAGATCAGATCATTAATGGAAGAAATGCTAGTATGAGCCTGTTGGCTAATGTTTGTCAGAATAGGCAAGGTTCGTTCTTTTTCTGCATTATGGTTGTTGAGTAACAAGTCTGAATACAAAGCAATGCTACTTAGATTGGCACCCAACTCGTCATGAAAGTCAGCCGCAATACGATTCCGAATCCGTTCCATTTCCAGTCGTTTATGGAGTCTGTATCTTCGATAGCCTACTATGACTGCTATACCAGTCAACAACAAACCGGCAATCAGCAGAAATACATTGCGACGCTGTACAGCCAGTTCCAGCGATTGTGAACGATTTTTCTCGTTAAGTAAAGCAATTTCCTGCTGGCGTTTTTCGGATTCATACTGAGCCAGTAGCTGCTGGCTTGTTTCAGCCAGTTGTAAGTGAAAGGTAGAGTCTTTGGCTTTTGCCGCCTCTTCCATAAACTGGACAGACTTCTCAAACTTTCCCATATTGCTATACAACTCAGCCAGAGCCTGATTGGATTTATACAATTCATCAAAGTCATTGCTTTTCTGAGCCATCGCCAAACCTTCCAGATAATACTTTTCGGCTAAATCAAACTTCTGCATTTCCCGGTACATTCCGCCTGATTATGCAGGTTTATCCGCAAAGCTATCGGAGCTTCCAGTTCACGAGATAGCTTTTCTCCCCGTTTCAGATAGATTTCTGCCTGTGTATAGTTTTTGTTGTTGATCAACATACGACCCAGATTGACTAACAAATCGGTTTGCAGCAAAGCATAGTCACATTGTTCTGCATGGAGTAATCCGCGTCGGTAGTAAACAATCGCAGTATCTGCCTGATTGATGTTATCATACAGATTGCCTATCAGATTTTCTGTAATTGCCATGCTTTTTACATCTTTGTCTCGTTGGCCAATTTTTAAGGCACGCTGGTAGTAGGGCAATGCCCGGTCATATTGCCGATAGGATGAGAGGATATTGCCTATACTCTGGTATTCACTTGCACTTTCCTGATGGTATTTTTCCTGAAGTTTAATCGCCTTCAGGCTATATTTCATAGACATATCCAGTTTATCGAGCCGTCTATACGCAGCGGCAATATTGCCTGGAGCAGCTATTTTAAACATGGGGTCAAACTTTGTCGGATTTTGTTCAATTACCTTTTCCGCTTTCAGGTAATACGCCAGAGTCGCAGCCTTATCACTTTTATGATAGGCCATTGTCCCTTTGAGAAAAAACAGGCAATAGTCAATAAATGCTTTTTGGGCTGACTGTTCTTGTTTTAGCTTGTATAATATATTGATTAACGAGTCTGCCCGGTTATATTCTCCCCGGATCATATATTGAAAGCCGCAATTTTTTATTGAGAGTATATATAGTGAATCCTTGGGTTGGGTATGCAGAAACCACTCTAACGAATCCAGAGACTTTGGAACATAACGGGTACGCTGGGCTTGAGAAGGATAAGTTAAACTAAGAAGGCAAAGAAGTAAGAGATATCTCACTGTTTTCTTTTTGTAGGTAAACTATTTATAAACATTTTAAATGTATCGAAGCTGAGGCAATGGCATTTGTATCGTATGTATAACTAGTCACAGAATAATGCATAGTCTATCTGTGAAAATAAAACTATTATGCGGTTTTTTCAGCTTTTAGTAAAGGATCCTATATAAAAGTAAGCACATTTACCTTTTCTTTCTAAGGCATACCTTATCAGGAAAATCTATAAATCCCTGATTTATATCCTACGCTATTCAATGCATTGTGATAATATGCGATAGTTGGGAAGCTACTCATTGCTCGGTTTTTCACGTATAGTATAAAGGTTTGATTTTAAGAATAGAAAAAAGTAATGAGATACAATCAATTGGCTATACTTGCTCACTAACAATCAAATAGAATTGCAAAACATGCACAAAAGAACTATTTTTAGTTCTTGCCCTGATTTGACAAATTGCTCGTATAGATGTCTCGGTTTAATGGAACCGAACTTGATAAGTGTTTTTTAGACAGCCTTCCTCTTTATCGTAAATCTTCCTATAACAAAAGGCATTTTTCTGCTCCTGTTTTTACTAACGGGACTGTCTTGTTTTGCTCAAACTAAAAAAACTTTACCTGTGATTGACATGCATTTGCATGCTATTGGTGCCAATGATCAGGGACCACCGCCTTTGAAAATGGGCGTACCATTTGATAATTTTGGTTACCATAACCCAAAAAATGAATATGGTTCTACCTTTATGGAGGCTCTGAAAACAGGCAAATGGGCCAAACGGTCAACCTCTTCACCACTCACTGATGACTCACTGCAAGTCCAGACATTACGAGCTCTCAGAGCCAATAATGTATATGCAGTAACGAGTGGCGATATGGGCACAGTTCGAAAATGGCATACTCAGGAGCCAAAACGAATTATGAAAGGGGTATACTGGGACTTCAGATCGGTGAAAAAGAATGGATTAACTGTTGACTCCTTACGAAAACTTTTTCAATCGGGTGAGTTTGTCGTATTTAGTGAAGTAGCCATTCAATATGAGGGTGTCTCGCCAAGCGACACCGCTTTTGAACCTTATTTAAAGATGGTCGAGGAACTGGATGTTGTAGGTATTCATGTGGGGCCAGGTCCTCCGGGGGGTATCTATCTGGGGGCACAAAAGTATAGAGCTTCTCTTCACAGTGCGCTTGTGTTGGAAAATGCTCTTGTTAAACACCCAAAATTAAGACTATATGCCATGCATACAGGCTGGCCTATGATAGATGATATGTTGGCCGCCTTATATGCACATCCGCAATTATATGTCGACTTAGGATTGATTAGTTATCACATTTCTGATAGAGAGTTTTATTTCTATCTGGAACGATTGGTCAATGCCGGATTTGGTAAACGAATTATTTTTGGCTCTGATAATATGGTTTGGCCACAGACAATAAAAATTGGAATTGACAGGATAAAAAATGCAACTTTTTTGAGTGAGGAGCAAAAGAGAGACATTTTATTTAATAATGCCACCCGTTTTTTGAGACTGACCCCTGAACAAATCAAAGCGATGTACTAATCCATTGTTAACAGAAGAATATCTATCACCATCAGATAGCTCAATAAAGCCGATCTTGTACAAGATCGGCTTTTGTATGTATTACCTTTTCCTCGCCTGTTTGAAATACCGTTTATACTCAAATGGATCACGCCACTCGATGTTATGCTTGGGTATGCCTAGCTGCTTGAGCCATGCTGGGACAAAGAAGCTCGGACAACCTTTGTTGTCAAACTGGTTATGTCCGGCAATCTTGACATTGGGCGCATAGCCTAATAGTTCACTGTAATTAGTGCATACTATCTTCAACTTTCCCAAATAAATTTGCTATTACGCTTTTATCCTTTCAGGAAAATCTCATGTATATCGAATCCGATTTTGTATGCTGTAAGTTTAAAGACTTCCATCTCCAGATTGACCAGAACAGTTATATTCAGATCCCACCTTTTGTTAATATATCAGAGGTATACTTTTTTTACAGATAATTATACAAGCAATAGACATAAACCAGATAATCTATCGAACCAGAAAAAATATGTCATACTTTTCTCCAGTCTGAGAGTATTTATTGTTCGTAGGGCACTACTGCCTTATTTGTAACACAATACGTTAATAAGGCACTATCAGATATCCCTGTATAGTGGGAAGATGTGGATGTCATTTATAACGGGGAACTATCCATCAAGGTGATTCAGATAATAGAAACACATTTGAGCTTATAGAAATTACTACCTTATCGTTTAACTCTTCTGTGCTATATGGAAAATGCCGAGCAGACCGGAGAAGAACAAAACGTTTTCCCACTGAATGTTGCTTCAGAGAGCATTCCTTCACGAAACGAATCAGCGCGGGTTGAGCAATTGGAAAGACTGCTTGCACAGAGTTATACCCGTTTTGCACTCATTGCTAAGGCTACCCGTCAGGCAATCTGGGACTGGAACCTTGTCACCAATCAGGTTTGGAGAAATGAAGGTTTTGCTACCTTATTTGGCTATACAAGCCAAGATATTGGCCCTGATATAGAATGGTGGTTTGCCCATATCCATCCTTATGACAGAGCCCGTATCAGAGACAGTATTACTGCTGTAATAGCCAGTAAAGGGCATCAGTGGATAGAACGCTACCGTTTTTTTGATAAAACAGGCATCTATCACTTTATTCTTGATCGGGGGTATATCGTATACAATGAAAAAGGTGAGTCTTATCAGATGCTTGGCTGTATGGAGGATATTACCAAGCAAAAAAAGGCTAAGGATGAACTGCTGGAAAGTCAGCACAAGTTTAAGCTGCTTTCCGAAACTATTCCGCAACTGATCTGGACAGCAACACCGGATGGACTGGTAGACTATGTCAATTGCCGATGGATAGAGTATACAGGATTAAGCATGGAACAATCTAAAAACTATGGATGGGCAACGGCTTTCCATCCTGATGATTTACCCACTTTACAAGAACACTGGCAGAAAACCCTGTATACTACCAATCCCCATCAGGTCGAAGCCCGAATCCGGAATGCAGAGGGTATTTATCGCTGGTTTTTGATTCGGGCAATGCCTCTGAAAGACTCCCATGGGCAGGTCATTGAATGGTTTGGCACCAATACCGACATTGAAGAACAGAAAAGACTCGCTGAACAGTTACAGACGCTTACCGAGCAGCTTTCTGTTGCCAATGACACGTTGCAGCTTACCAATGATCGCTTGAGCAGAACCAATGAAGAACTGGATCAGTATGTGTATAAGGTATCGCATGATATCCGTTCTCCAATAGCTTCTATTGTGGGTCTGTTATCACTACTCGAACAGGAAGAGCTTTACGGACAGGCACGAGTCTATGTAGATTTAATCCGGAACCGGATTGGACGTCTGGACGAGTTTATCCGGTCTGTACTGAC
This sequence comes from Xanthocytophaga agilis, assembly GCF_030068605.1. Lineage (NCBI taxonomy): Bacteria > Pseudomonadati > Bacteroidota > Cytophagia > Cytophagales > Rhodocytophagaceae > Xanthocytophaga > Xanthocytophaga agilis. Next base: position 675,587 of record NZ_JASJOU010000003.1, on the reverse strand, counting down.
CCATTCGCGCAGTGTCAATACCGCAGTGACAGCAAAGCCGATTGACTTTAACCAGATTATCGAGCAGTGTCTGGAGGAGATCTCGTATATGCCGGATATGGATAAAGTAGAAATCTATCGGCAATTGCCTGCATCACGTAGTTTTTATGGAGATGAACTTAGAATCAGCATTGTCCTGAAAAACCTGATAGCAAATGCGATTAAATACCGCAGAGAAGAGGTCAGATGTATAATCAGTATTCGTGTGTGCCTGCAGGGAAGGGAAGCTGTTATTGAAGTAGAAGATAACGGACAGGGGATTGAAGAAATCTACCAGCAGAAGGTATTTACTATGTTTTTTCGAGCCAATGAGAAAGCAGAGGGATCAGGATTAGGACTGTATATTGTTAAACAGGCTGTAGAACGTATGGGTGGGAGCATTACACTGAAAAGCCATCTGAAAAAAGGCTCTCTTTTCACTATTACATTACCCAACTTACAGGAAGATGATAATACTCAGGTAAGTGATAAAACGGATGAATGCAATGTAGAATGAACGTAGTATGAAATCTACATTGCATTTGTTACTAGGTGCAAAGGCATCAATGGAAAGACAGTTTTTTATCACTCTGCTTACAGTCTCACTACATTTAATTTTATACAGGCATCAATCACTATATATGCCTGATTGCTAATATCATACATATCATAGAGTCTATCAGATGTAGTACTTTCATAGTCTGCAATAGCTTTTTGGCTCGTTGTAGACCTAAAAGTAATCTTTTCGTATAAATGGAGTTAATACTTGTAATAGCCGCTTGTTCTTTATGAATGATAGCAAGCAACGCTTTCGTATCTGCCTTTACAGGTAGATTGTATTCTATCTGTATAAAATCCAAAGAAGCTTTGTGAGAAGTAATTGGTTTTCTGAATCCAATATATGAGAGTTTTATTGGTACAATTAGTTGGCAGGTTATTGATATAATCTTGCTTCTAGGCCTTTATACCTAAATTGGAAAATAGCGAGATACTACACTTCTTTACTAAGAAATCTGGACATAAATAATTCAAGGATTACATATACTGGATTTGTTATATCTATTAGATTACTATGTATGGTTGGATTATTCTGATAGTATACCATCTTCTCTTTTATCTTTGAAAGATCATATAAAAATCTATCTCTTATAGCTTCCTGATCATTCGTTTCAATTAGGATCTGTACATTTTCAATAATCTCCAACATACCTTCGGGATCTGTCTCTCTCACTTCAATACTCTCAATTTTTCTAAGTAGCTCTTTTATAAAGAGCTTTGTGCTATGGTTATTAGTATCCAGTAACATTTTGACTTATTTTAGATAAAGACCTTTTAATTTTTTAGACTGCGGGCAAATTCTATCTTATTCTATAACATCGTACACCCTTATTGCTAGTTATACTAGCTGTTAGCCAATTTTTTGACTTAAATTGAAGAATGACTGCTTTTGTTTTGATTCGCTCCCTATTTTTGTCGATAGGAAGAAGTAAATCCTTCAACAACGTACAGGTTGGGATTTTTTCAATGAGAATAGGCTAATAAAACCAAAGAAGTATAAGCATATTTTGGCCTCCATTAAAAATCTGGTTCAAAACCTGTCAAGCCAACGGCATGAGTTGATTTTAAAAGAGATAGCTCACTGATTGATAGAGAATTGAATGCTTTTTACTCAATCACCATTTTGAGTAAATCCTTCAAATTAAATTGGATAATTCATTTAATGAAAGCCTCAGATGTCTACTTTACGGATACCCAGTTTTTCCATACGTGATTCCAGCGTGGTTGGTTTTAAGTTGAGTAGTTCAACCGCTCCGTTTTTCCCACGTATACGGCCGTTAGTTTTCTTGAGAACAGATAAAATATACTCTCTTTCTGTTTCCTGCTGCAACAGCTTTACATCAGATAGGGTCTTAGGCGCCCCAAAAGCAGGTAATATGCCCTGCTCAGGAATGGAGATCTTATTGATCAGTGGACGTCCCAGGTCTAATGGGCTTTGTCCGTCATTGATGATAACTGCCTGTTCAATTATATTTTCCAGTTCCCGAATATTTCCCGGCCATTGATAGTGTAAAAGTTCACCCATTGCCTTTTCTGTGATTCCATAGAATTGTTTACCAATTTTCTTACAAAGCTTCTGAGCAAAAAAGCTGGCTAATAAAGGGATATCCTCGCTCCGGTCGCGGAGAGCAGGCAATGCTATAGGAAATACATTCAGACGATAATATAGATCCAGCCGGAACCGACCTTCTGCTACTTCTTTTTCAAGATTGCGGTTGGTTGCCGCAATGATTCGTACATCAGTTTTAATGGGACCTCTTCCTCCCAGACGTTCTATTTCTTTTTCTTGTAATACCCGTAGTAGCTTGGCCTGTAGTTCCAGAGGCATTTCTCCAATTTCATCCAGAAAGATGCTTCCCTGATGGGCTAGTTCAAACTTACCGATCCGCTTATCAATAGCACCGGTAAACGCGCCTTTCTCATGTCCAAACAACTCTGATTCAATTAGGTGAGCTGGCAGAGCTGCGCAATTTACTTTCACCAGTAACTTGCTTTTACGTGAAGATAGATTGTGAATAGAACGGGCAATCAGTTCTTTTCCGGTGCCGCTTTCTCCCAGAATCAGCACCGACGTATCGGTACAAGCCACTTGTGTAACCTGATCGAATACCGAACGCAGAGAGTGGCTTGCTCCTACCATCTCCTCAAAATTGGCAGAAGTTTTTACCTGTTCCTGTAAATAGTGATTTTCCTGTTCCAGTTTTTCTTTTAGCTTTTCTATCTGCTCAAAGGCTAGTAAGCGATCCAGTGTAAGTGTTAATGGATTTTTTAAGTGTTCGAGTAAAGAAAGATGTCCGGAACTGAATACATGGGCTTGACGGCTAAAGAAAGAGAAGATAAAAATGCCTCTCTGAGTCAGTTGCAAGGGCAGTATCAGATTTGATTCCAGTCGGAATGTTTTGGCCAGTAGTTGAGTAAAGGAGCAGCTTTGGCTTAGTGCCCTGAAAGCATCTCCGTTATACAGGCCAGCGGCCATGTGGGGGTAGCTAGCCAACAGAGCGTTAATTTTCTCCAGAGAAAATCCGCTCATTTGGGATAGCTCACTCATACCTATGCACTGATATTCTTCAAAACCGATTCGGAAGAAACCACTTAACGGGTAGGCTTCCTGATCAGTGATTATCCCGGCCAGTAGAAAATCAAAGGGAATGAATGTCTGGAAGAGTTGGGCAGCCTGCAGAAATTTCTGTTTCCATTCGCCTGATAAAGAAAAGGTATCGGAAAGAGCAATTTGGAGCGTCTGTTCCTTACGCAGATACGTTTCCACACTGTGTGCATGCCGGTAAAGAGCCATCTGTAGAGTTATTAATACATCTTTTTCACGAAAAGGCTTCACCAGAAATCCATACGGATGGGTGGCTTTAGCTGCCTCTACTATGCTTTGGTTGGAGTTGGCAGAAAGATAAATAAAAGGGATACTCATCATACTCAGTTGCGCAGCTAAATCAATTCCTGTTTGCTGTCCTTGCAATACAATATCAAGTAAGACAACATCGGGTTTCTGTGTGGCAATCAGCTCCACGGCTTCTTGTACCGAAGATGCAATTCCGGTAACCTGATATTCCGCTTTTTCGAGGATAATCTCCAGATCATTGGCTACTACAAATTCATCTTCCACAATGAGAACATTCCGTCCTATATGAGTAGCCAATAAAGAAAAGTCTGTTTTATTTTGCCTGGATGCCATAGGAATGCGAGAGTGAAGAATGGGTGAAGAGTACACTAATTTTTAAACCGTCTGTATTTTCAAGAGTAAGGATTCCGCCTAACTGTTTGCTTAAACCTTTCATTAGCTTCATGCCCAGAGAGCGAGTAGGAAAGATATCGGCAGTATTTACCAGACCAACTCCATTATCAGCAAGAGTAAGCAGATAATTTGACGGGCTAACCGCACGTAAAGAAAGATAAACTATACCCTCTCTATCCTGAGGAAAGGCATATTTAAGGCAATTGGTAACTGCTTCGTTTATCAGCAAGCCCAAGGGAACCGCAATAACTACATCCACTTCGATGGGGATAATTTCTAACCGAAACCGGATACGTCCATGCAGGCTATACGAATCACCCAGATTCTCTACAAGTTCCTTTATATACTCCTCCATAGCTATTGTAGCAATTTTATCAGACTGATAGAGCTTCTGGTGAATAAGTGACATAGCACGTACCCGATGCTGACTATCTACAATGGCAGATAACGCTTTATCATCTTCCAGATAGGCCGCTTGGGAGTTGAGCAGACTCATTACTATCTGCAGGTTGTTTTTTACTCGGTGGTGTATTTCTTTCAGCAACCATTCTTTTTCTTCCAGTAACTCATCTTTATTGATCAGTAAACTTTCTTTTTCGGCCAGAAGCTGGCTCAGCGACTCGTTTTTCTGATTGATTTCTTGTTGTTTGCTCTCCAGAAGTTTATTACTTTGCTGCTTGATATGATAACGGCTATAGACAAGTACAAGCAAGAGAAGTAAAAGGAGTGAGCCAATAATAAAAACGGCTTGCTGAAAGTCTTTCTGCTTTAGCATGGCCTGCTGTATTTCATTCTTTTTGGTCAACAATTCGATGTGCTGCACCTTTGCCTGGGTTTCATATTGAATCTGCAGACTGGCAATCTGTTTGCTTTTCGCTTCGTTAAAGATAGAATCATTTAACAGTTTATAGTGCTGGTAGTGTCTGAGTGCTTCTTTAAAATTGCCCTGGGTAGAATCCAGCTTAAATAATAATAGCTGATGAAGTACAGCTTCGTTTAAGTAGTTAACCTGCGCATTGACCTGAACCATTTTAGTGAAATAATACCTGGACTTTGTGTATTCTTGCATAGACAGATATAATTCACCAGCCACCTGGTAGACTCCCATTTTGTAAGAATCATTAAAAAAAACAGGATCTTTACTTTTGTCTATTTCCTGTAAATACTGCTCAGCTAATAGAATATATTTTCTGGCTACTAAATACTATTTCAAAGCACTATAACACTGTGCTTTGAAAAGAGTAACCATTGCAACACTTTTGAGGGAAGCTGGTGGTGTATCTTTGGTAATCTTCTCAATATACAGCAGGGCATCTTTTGATTTTTGCTCTTCCAGCAGAACATTGACAGCCAACGATAATGTATTGAATACATCCGACTCTCTGTTGGACTTCTGAACATGTAGGAGTGCTTTTTCACAACTTTGTAAAGCCTCATCCGGTTGCTTTAGATCGTGATACAAATAGCCTAGCTGGATGTAATAAAAAGAGAGGCGTGTAGTATCCTTTGTCTGCAAGGAATTTTCCAAGGCAGCTAATCCATACCGTAAGGCCTCCGGATAATTTCCTAATGTTCTGTATACACCCGAAAGCAAAGCGTATGTCGGGTGAACAGAGCTGTGATGGATAGAGCGAAAGAGGGTAAGCGTATGCTCTAGCTCTGCAATTGCCAGTTTATGATTTCCTTGCTGATGGTGCATTGCTGCAATTGCTTGTAATGTACTGGCTTGCTTTTCTGTGTTACCTGCCTTCCGATAGAAAACAAATGCCTGCCTGTAATATTTAATTTTTGAGTTTAACTCCACACCTGAGTTCGCATAGATATTACCTTTTTTCTGAAAGGCCTCTGCTGTTTGATTCGCGTTAAACTGTTCTAATTTACGTACCTGATTTTCGCTTCTGAGAGAGTGCTTCTGAACTGGATGTGGATCGGTTTTTCTTTGTGCGTGACTTCGCCTTAGGCTAGCGGTTAAAGTCTGGCTTGAGGCTACAGGTTTTAATAGTATAAAGAAATTTACCTGTATAAGGAAAATAGATAGCATCCCTGCGAGAAACAGACAAATGGTGGAAAAATAAGAGTTCATGGATAAACTAAAATCATTGGAATATTACTAGAAGGAAGTTTGGATTTGAATTTTCTCAAGTATACAAACAGGGAAAGGTTTGAATGAATACGAATACATTGGTTTTTATTTTCAAAAAGAATTTTGTTATCCATGTATCCACATCAAAAGCAATACCTTAAAAACATACTGAACTTTTGAAAATCATAAGAGAGAGCAACTGCTATCACTCTCTGCGAAAAACTAGTAAACCTGCACACTTAGCCCTTATTCGGAATGCACTTTATGAGAGTCAGCAAAAAGTATTGATTTGGAAAAAAAACAGTAGACTCCAACAAACTCTGATGGATTCGTATTAAAGTCCGAAAATATCGGAGTTTTTTGGATTTCTCCAATCATTTATTTTAAAAGCATTAATATTTAGTCAATCAATACATCCCTAATACATCCATTTATAGCTTTTTAAAAGAAAACAAAAGTAGATCCTGACTTTAGTAATCTTGGCATTCTGGTTGATTATAGGAGCTAAAGGTTTTTAACATCTTGATTTCTCTTTGATTTTGCTTTCTTATTATTCTACTACATAAAACAGTCTGTTTAGCTTACTATTTATACTAGTTGCTATAGGTTATATAAAGCATTTCTATGATAGCCTTATGAAAAATATTTTTTTGGTTTTACTATTTACCCTTTTTATCTCAAAATTATACCTTGCCTTTGCCGCACCAATACATCCACTTGTGTATGAGGTTAATTTGAATGACAGGGCCGATGACTTATTTAAGGTGACCTTACAGGTAAAAGGGTTAACAAAAGCCAATGCAATTTATCAATTTGCAGTAACGGCTCCGGGCACGTATCAGATTATGGATATGGGGAGATATATTCGTTCATTCCACTCGTTTGATAAAGATGGCCGAGAGTTGAAGGCTGTCCGACTTTCGACCAATCAATGGCAATTGTCACAGCCAGAGAAAGTTCGTCAAATTCAATACACGATAGCAGAAACCTGGGATAAGCCAGTAACAGATCACCAGATATTTACTATGTGTGGCACTTCTTTAGAAGAAGACCATGTGTTGTTAAATGGACAGGCTGTTTTTGGCTTTCCTACAGGAATGCAGACTCTTCCCATCCTTCTGAAACTACACTACCCAAGCGATTGGAACGTTGGAACTGCACTAGAAAAAAATGCAGGGGGGTATTATATGGCCCATAATTATGATCATCTGGCTGATTCTCCCATTTTAGCAGGAAATTTGTCTACAGCTTCTTTAGTAGTTGCAGGTACACAGGTGGATTTGTATGCATATTCACAGACGGGAAAGATTCAAGCTGGTCAATTGCTTCATAGTATGGAGACAATGCTACAGGCTGCCAGACATTTTCTCAGGCAGCTACCCGTTAATCGGTATACCTTTCTGTTCCATTTTGGGGATCAGAACGGTGGTGGTTGGGAGCACAACTATAGTTCAGGCTATGTGATCAAAGAAGAAATGTTTACAAACGCCTTTGCCGAACGGATCACCTATCTGGCAACGCATGAGTTTCTGCATATTGTAACTCCTCTTCATATTCATAGTGAGGTAATTGCCCCCTTTAATTTTGTTATCCCTACACCTTCCCAACATCTGTGGCTTTATGAGGGCGTAACCGAATGGGCTAGTCACATGATGCCATTAAGAGGAGAGATGATAGATCTGGATACATACCTGAACAGATTATCAAAAAAGGTTGAGGTAGACAAAAGCCTGGATACAACCATGAGTCTGAGTAAAATCAGTTTGGCTTGTTATCTTCCTCAAGGCCAGCAACAAAGTTGGAATGTATATAACCGGGGCGCACTGCTGGCTGGGCTACTGGATATACGTCTACTGGAACTCTCCGGAGGCAGAAGAGGGTTACGGGAAGTCATCACCGAACTAATTAAAAAGTATGGACGAGACAAACCTTTTCCGGAAAATGAATTTTTTACCTTACTTGTCGAAATGACCTATCCGGAAATAGCAGATTTTTTAAATCGCTACGTGAGAAATGCAGAACCTCTGCCATTCACAGACTACTATTCGAGGTTAGGGATTTGTTACATTCCAGCGCTGGCTACTGGTAGGAAGACTTCTTTTCTAGGTGTGAAATTTGAGATTGTCGCGGGTAAGTTACTTGTATCCAACCTAAGTAAAGCTTTACAGCAGGCTGGATTACAGGTACAGGATCAGGTAGTTAAGCTAAATAATATTCCATTGGATCTGGCTACACCACAGGGAATAGCGTACTATAACAGTCTAATGGATCAACTAAAAAAACGGATAGCCGGACAGACTTACTATCTGACCATTCGGAGAAATAATAAAGAAGAAACGATTGTCTGTCCGATACTTGAGCAAGAAGAGATTAAAAACTATGTATTTCAGATTAGCTCACATCCTACCCCTGAGCAGCTACATTTACGCAGTATCTGGCTCAAAAATTTATGATCGTTGGCAAAACTCTTATTTGGAGTACTCACACGTATACCTATCAGAAAGTAAGGAGTTTATTTGGCGTTGAGTAATTTTTGATCCGTCTCACAATGCTTTTCCAAGCTGAATTCTATTCCAAAGTAAAGCCATTATATAGTGATATGATCTGACCCATACGACTATATAATGGCTATATACTAACACATATATCCGGATGGATAGGCTAAGCCAGACCTTCAGCGACAGGTTAGAAAGCCCTTTATCCATCATATCACTCTCCTGAACCCTTATTTGACCAGATCCACCAGAGGTTTGCCTTTTTCTACAATATAGGTTGCCAGCTCTGCTCCGTTACCACTACCCACATTCCTGGCCGAATGGATCGTTCCTGCCGGAATAAATAATGTCTCACCAGCCTTCAACTTCACAGGTGGCTTGCCTTCCACCTGATATTCCAATGTACCTTCAAGAACATAGATCATCTCTTCACCGGGATGTTTGTGTCGGGCAAACGATGTTCCCGGAGCAAAGTCGATACGCACCTGAATAGCTTCCCATCCAGGGTGGCTCAGATCATACCGTTGAAGCTCTGTGCGTTTAATGCCAGGTTGCTGTCCCAGAGCTGAATCGCAAATAATCAGTGTAGTTAGTACAGTCAGCACCAGTGTCATAGCCAGGCTATTTTTTATCTTGTTCATTTATGTAATTCGTAAAAGGTTAACGTATAAATTAAAAAAGAATGAAGTACTTTTGAATAGGTATCAAAATAAGATTGCCTTTTTGCTTTTCACAATCAGATTTTATTCAAGGCCGAAATATCTAAGGCTGAGATGGACATTTTGAGGTCTGTATCATACAACAGGAGGAGGTTATATAAAGCTGTTTTGGATATACGTTTACAACGCAAATACCTGCACTAGTACAAGATGTATTATCTTCCTTACTGGAAAGGCCTTATTCTACCTCTACAATCATTTCTACTTCCACTGCCATATTTAAGGGCAAAGCAGCTACACCCAGTGCAGTTCGGGCATGTTTGCCTTTTTCTCCAAAAACCTGTACCAGTAAATCGAAAAAACCATCCATTACTTTTGGATGATCATAGAAACTACCTTCACTGTTGACAAACCCGTTCACTTTGATAATTCTTTTTACCCGACGAAGATCCCCTAACTCATTTTTCAGAACTGCTAGTTGGTTAATTGCCGTTAAGCGGGCAGCCTGATAGCCGCTTTCAATAGAAAGATCTTTCCCCAATTTTCCTTTTATATATTGTCCATTAGTCTGAATCGGCCCTTTACCTGACAAGTAAAGTAAATGATCTACCTTAACCACAGCCACATAACTAGCCAGAGGTGTTTGTAGGGAAGGCAGTTCAATACCTAGTTTCTGCAAATTGGCTTCAGGAGCTTGAGCCAGGCAATGAAGAGGTAACAAGAGTATAAGCCGTAGCAGAATACTTTTCATGATTGGTTGAAAGAAGTTAGTTTAGAAAAACAACAGGTAGGCTTTTGCCTACCTGCTCAAGCATGTGTTTTATTAGTTTTTATGTACAACAGCCTGACTTTCCAGAAACTTAATCAACTCACTGTTAAACTTTTCCCGTTCCTCAATGAATAAGGCATGTCCACTTTTTTCCAAAGGAACCAGTTTTGAATTAGCCAGAAGTTTATGTGTCTGCTCTGCCAGATCATACGAACAAATTTTGTCCTGAGTACCATGCAGAATCAGAGTAGGTACTTTGATCTTTTTTAGATCTGGCCTTAAATCACCATCTCTGAGTGTAGCCAGACATTGTCCCATAGCATAAGCGGATGCTTGCCAGTTAATTCCACCTAACCAGGCTGCCATACCCGAAGAAACAGTTGTTTCATTGGCAGCGAAAATCTTTCCAAAGTTCTCCAGCAGTTGTGGCCGATTGGTATTGTTTAGAGTGATGAGTCCGTTAACATCTTCTTTTGACCAAAGTCCATACGGAAAGTCGTCTCTTTTTGTCCAGACAGGAGCTGCAGCGCCAAATAAAGCCATTTTATCTATGTGGGCAGCATTGTACTTAGCAACATAATGAATCACAGTAGCACCTCCCATGGAAAATCCACCAATAGTGGCATGCTCAACTCCTAGTTTGTCAAGTACCACTTTAATATCATCGGCGAATACATCATAATTATATTTTCCATATGGTTTATCTGACTGCCCAAATCCACGTAATGTAATCCCAATTACCCGGTATCCTTTCTGGATTAACTCGGCATATTGATATTCATACATAGCATCACTTAAAGGCCAGCCATGAATCAGTACAACAGGTTTGCCTTCGCCTAAATCGGTGATGTGGAGTTTTACATTCTTTTCTACTTCTATAAATTCAGCTCGTCCTGCCGAAGCCCGAACAGTCTGAGCATTAGTATTTAAGGAAAGAGCGATAAATACAATCAGAAAAGCTACTTTTTTCACGTTTTTAAAAATGGTTTGGTTTATCATATGGGTTTTGGGTTGAAGATTAACTGGTGTTTTCATTATAAGGACCAGCGTTTTTTATTAAGAGTTTATTTTAATAAGAGTTTAACTTTAAAGTCTGAAAGATGTAACAGACTATATCATTTGGCTATTACTTTTGTGTACTACATAGGTCTATATATGTCTGCGAATAGCAAGTGCCAGCCTATTGAATGAAAGAATACAACCAGGTTTACTACCGGGTTTCCAGGAATGTAATTAGCTCCTGGTTGAATTTCTCCCGTTCTTCGACAAACAATCCATGTCCACTGTTTTCAAACCGGACTAAGTATGCGTTTTCAAAGAGTTGTTGAGCTTGTTCTCCAATGGAAAAAGGTACAATCTTATCCTGTACCCCGTGAAAAATAGCAACAGGTACTTTGATAGCTGATAGCTCAGCACGCTGATCCCCATCCCTGAGTGCAATCAAGCACTGAGTTACTGCATATGGGGAGGCTTCCCATTGAATGGTAACCAGCCACCTGTCCAATCCGGCAGGCAAAGAGGTTTCAGTGGCTGCGAAAATACTGCCAAACGTAGTATATAAAGCGGCTCGGTTTGTCTGGCTTTGTTCAATCATTGCATTTACCTCTTCCTGAGTAAAACCAAAGGGATAGTTCTCTCCGCTTGTCCATTTCGGAGTTGCTGCCCCAAATAGCGCAAGCTTGCGGATGTGTTCACCGTTGTGCCGTACCATATAGCGGGTAGCAATCGCGCCTCCCATAGAGAAACCTCCCAATACAGCGTCCTGAATGCCCAGTTCTTCCAAAGTTACTTTGATATCATCTGCAAAAATGTCAAAGTTATACTGCCCATATGGTTTATCTGATTTGCCGAATCCACGTAATGTAATCCCAATTACCCGGTATCCTTTCTGGATTAACTCGGCATATTGATATTCATACATAGCATCACTTAAAGGCCAGCCATGAATCAGTACAACAGGTTTGCCTTCGCCTAAATCGGTGATGTGGAGTTTTACATTCTTTTCTACTTCTATAAATTCTTTACGACTAGTGGAATCTCTTGATCTGGCCTGAGAAAGAGAGGAAAATTGATGAACGGTTGTCATATTTGAAATGAGTTAAATGAAAGATTCATCAGTTTGCTACCAATGGTTTTTAAAGCCAGCAGCAATTGAATTATAAATCTGAGTAGAAATATTTCTATTTTGGTGCCAGAGCCAGTAGGGTATCTTAAAAAAGCACATGAGGGCTTTTGGAGGCTGCCAGCAAGATCTTCAGGCTTAGATATAAGTAATGCTAGGCAATCATTTCTCTGATATTTTCGGAGAAATCAGAAGTTTCTCCGAAAATATCGGAGACTATGCTATATATGAGGAAAGTTTTCGCTTATCGGATGATGAACCTATTTATGCTAGGCTACCAATACAAAAAAGTCTAGAAATCAATTGCAGTATGCTCTAGGTTTCAAGTGGCAAAAGGTAGATCAGGAATAAGAAATTGACATAGTTTCAATAGCAGCACTAAAAAATCCGGATAGGTACAAGTAGTTCGGCTAGGCTTCAGTTTCAAGTTTTTGTATCTGGAAGTACAACAACGTTTTTTGCATTTCCAGTAAAACTATATACTTTTCCATTGTTTTTATCCACCGATAATGCAAATCGGGTTGGTGTGATTCTGAAAGTGTATTTTCTTTCAATTGATTCAACTGCCTGAGTTCGTTGGCTATCTTTTCATCCAATTCTCCGATTTGCCTTTCTATATCGAGTACAAGTTTTTTTTCCATCGGTCATAGGGCTGTTCTCTCATTAGTAGTTGCTACTCCATTCTGTAAACATCTCTTGCCACTTTTTACGACAACAAGCTACCCTATAGCTATCGTAAAATACTATTTGTGAGAGGCTCCATAGCGTGGAATTTCCACAAAAAACGTAGTTCCTGTATTCTCCTTACTTTCAAACCAGATTTTTCCCTGATGCCACTCCACAATGGTTTTGATAATAGACATACCCAGCCCAACCGTTACTTCCTTTCGCAAGCCAGGTCGGCGTGCTTTGGTAAACTTATCAAACAATGAAGCATGATACTTTTCAGGAATGCCAATTCCATTGTCTTTGAATGTGAGCAGGATAGTATCGGTTTGTTCGTTATCGTCGATAGAGACCGTAATGACCCCATCATCATGGGTAAACTTGATGGCATTGGAAAGTAGGTTATTAATAATCTGCACAAACTTCACTTCGTCAATCACTGCATAAATAGTCGGGTCAGAATGGTTAAAATGAAACGTTTTCTGCATGTATTGCTCAGATCGCTGCATTTCTTCCAGCATCTGTCCCACAATTTCCACCAGATTCACTCGGGTCTTCACCAGATCCACCTCTGCTGATTCCAGAAATTCCTGCTCCATAAAATCCCGGATTATCTTAATACTACGTTTACTAGTCTGGGTAATCAGGTCGATTAACCTGCTAATGTCTTCATTCTTATACGGTTGAATAGCCGTGGCTATAAGCGAAGAGAGCGACTGAATGGTAGCCAGTGGACCTGCCAGATCATGCGAAAGGATTTGCAGAATGGCATTCTTCTTATTGGCATGTCGGGTTTCCAGCTCTGCATAGTGTCGCCTGGCGGTAACATCTTCAGCAGTTCCTCCGATCAGGGTTCTATTGTGCTCATCGGTAATCAACACAGGTTTTACCTGTATCCATTTGGCCGTTTCATCAGATAGCATAATCTGGAACTCAAGATACTTATTCGCATCACCTGTTGGATTATCTTCTCCTGAAAGTAACTTTTGATAGGCCTCTTTCAGATATGATTGGTCATCAGCATCAATAAAAGGAAGTAGATCTGTATACGAAAGGCCTTCAGGAGTCCGGTCAAAAATCTGCTCAAATGCGGGGCTTAGGTAAAGGAATTGCTGTGTGGCTGGTTCAAAAATGAAAACCACCAGATCATTCTGCTCTGCAAGCTGATACAGCGCATTGCCTATTGAGGAATTATGAGACTTCATATACAATCTTTGATTTGTATCCCAGTTCACTTTATTCCAATAGCATACACTATAAGAGTAGAGGACGGGAGTGTTACCTGGCAACATGGCCTTTTCATAATCAGTTCATACCAAATGGTTAAAACTACGCTATTCGGATGTCTAACGCCGCTACCTGCTGTGTAATGACTTGCAAACGGATATAGTCGGGTAAGCAGTCACCTTATACAGTCAGCCAGGGTATGATATTTTACATCAGCATTATAGAGATTTTCCCTGACATATGTTTGAAAACGAAATTGATAAAATAGCAAAACAGTTGCAACTATTTTTGTTAAGTGATACACTTCGTCCTCTTTTTTGTTCTTACCTTCAATACCAGATTGAATACAACTCCATTGTGCAAGGCCAGCAGACTTCTCTGTCTGTAGAAAGGCGTCTGGATATTGAACGGCAACTCCATACTATCAAGCCTATCTTGCAGCATGCACTACTGCAGGTAGATCTGACAGCTGCAAAAAGCAGCGTTATTTCTTCTCTTTCTGATTGGCCGGATCTGCACTTAATCGCACTCTGGCAATTATTCAAAGAGGTAACACCCTAACTATTCACTACCTAACCAAAAAACCGGTTGGAAACCATGCACAAACAAACGGTAGATACTGGCTATGTATGAAACACTCAATTATGAAAATGGGTATTTCACGCATAGCTACATTTTCTTTGCTGGCAGAAAGTACATAGAGCTTATAGAAAAAAATACAAAATTTACCTGACTACAGATATTTTATAACTCTCCCTGAAGGGGGATATAGTTGCAGCCAGCTATCTCTGGCAGGTTTTAAGGCTGCATAGAAATATTTATCCAGTGCAGATACCGCCTGAATCTATAAACCGAAAAGTTATATTCTTTCTCTTACTTACCCAATGAGTAGTTAACGCAATTTATTTACCGGAAAAGAGTTCTTTTGTACAGCGTTAGGATATTACTTTATTTTCAATAAATTTGTATATAATCTTACTGAAATACAGCCCGGTGTATGATTGTCCAGGTATACCGCTCTCCGGTAAACCATCTATTTCGAAAGGTCATTCGGTCTCACAACGCAATCTGTCTCTCCGTCCTTCCTCTCGCTTTGACCGTTCCTTTACTTTTTACTTTTTTATTATGTATTCACAAGCTGGCCTTCCTGAAAGTAATGCGGATTTCACCCGTCTTATACAAGCCGAACAAATTCTCAACACCTTACCTATTGGGTGTTATGAGCTCAATGTGCAAAACCAATTTATCTATATAAATCATCAGGCGGAAGTTTTCTTTTCGCTTACCAAAGAAAAGATGCTGCAAAAAAACATATGGGAGGTATTCCCACAACTGGTACCAACTCCTTGTTTTTCAGCTATTCAAAAAGCCTTAACTCAGAAAGAAATATTTACCTGTGAGTCTGTTTCTCTTCTGAACAGACCACCCGTTACACTGAAGGCAACTCCCAGCGAACAGGGCGTTATCGTTTCTTTTGAAGAAACACAGGAAACAGCATACAAACAATCAAAAACTCGTAGCGGACAACATCGTTTGCAAATAATTCAACGTCTGAGCCGTATTGGGTATTTTGAACATTCTGTTCCAGAGATGTCCTGGTATTGGAGTGAAGAGTTATATCGCATGCATGGGATGGCTCCACAAAGTGAATGGATTACGCAGGAAAAACTTTTATCTCTGATTGATCTTTCACTGATTCACCCACAGGATCAATCACATTTTCGTCAACTGTTGGCGGAGATCCATAAACCTGAATTTGCCGAAATGCAGTACCGTATCCTTCAGCGTAATGGAGAAGAAAGAGTGTTGCACTGGCAAAGCGAACTGGCAACTGCTACGCCCGAAGAAAATATTTATTACTGTGGCATTGTGCAGGATATCACCCAGCAGAAAAGAGCCGAAGCAGAACAAAGTCAGCAATCTAACCTTATCCGGCAGATAGCAGATGCCGTACCCGGTACCGTTAGCATTTATGATCTGGTTACCAAACGTATTGTATACAAAAACCGGAAGCAGTTTACCCGTCTGGGATACTCCGAAGAAGAGCTTGAACAAATGGATAATATGCAATGGGTTAATACCATTGTGCATCCTGACGATGTACCTTTACTCAGACAGTTGTTAGATACAGTGGCTGATTCTGACACAGATAAACTACAATGCCTTGACTACCGCATTCAGCACAAAGATGGGACCCTTGAGTGGCGCAGGATCCGGGCCAAGCCCTTCAAACGGGATCAATCCGGAAAGCCACTCCAATACATCAGCCTGATTCATAATACTACTATCGAAAAAAAGGCACAGCAACACCTACAGGAAAACAAAGATCTGCTCCAGTCTGTCTTTGATTCTTCCAGCAATGGCATCAGTGTGCTAAAGGCAGTACGGAATGCGGAAGATGCCATCATAGACTTTGACTATCTGCTGGTAAACAAAACTATCGAAAACTTTCATAACCGATATGATCTGGCTGGAAAGCCCTACTCAAGCATTCATAAAGGATTTCAACGAACAAAATTTTTTAGTGCACTCAAAAGTGTGGTGGATTCGGGTACACTACAGAAAGTAGAACTCTTTACCCGGCAGCAGCGTATGCATCGCTGGTTTAGTATTACCGCTGTCAGATTTGAAGATGGCGCTGTCGTGTCTTTTGAGGATATTACCGAGCGCAAGCAGGCTGAACAAAAACTAAGAGCACAATACGAACAACTCAGTGAAGCCGAGTCTATTGGACGCATTGGCAGCTTTCAGTACTACACGGCCCATGATAAGGTTATCTGGAGCCAGCAGATGTATGAGATTATGGGGGTGGATCAGGGAGAGGAAATGAATTTTGAGAAAGCGATCTCTTTTTACACAGAAGAAAGCCAGACACAATTGAAACAACTGTCTGCAAAGGCCCTGCAAACCAAACAGGGATTTGAAATGGAGGGTATATTGATCCGTGACAACGACCAGCAACTCAGGCATGTACTGATTCGGGCACAGGTCATGCATAGTCCATTATCTGGTGTCACTGGCCTAAGGGGAGTAGTACAGGATATTACTCAGCAAATACAGAAAGAGCAGGCACTAGCCGAGAGCCGGGATCTGTTGCAATCAGTATTTGATACCAATCTGATGAGTATGTCAGTAATGAAGGCTATTCGGGATGAAGGGGGAAACATCCTCGATTTCCGGATTCAAATGGCAAATAAAGAGCTTAAGCGGGAAACAGGCCGTACAGATCTGGAAGGTAGTTTATATGCACAGGCCTATCCGGGCATTAAACAAACCGGAATTTTTGACCTGATGCTTCGGGTAATGGAGACAGGCAAAGCCGAAGGCATGGAATACTACTATCCGTATGACGGATTTACTAAGTGGTTCTCGTGTATGTTTGTGAAACTAGAGGATGGTGTGGTGGCTACCAATCTGGATATAACCAAACGCAAGCAAGCCGAACAGCGACAGGCTTTTGTACTAAATTTGACTGATGCGTTAAGATCCTTAACAGATACGGCTCAGATTATGGCTACAGTTAGTGAATCTGTTGGATCTCATTTTAAGGTTAGCCGCTGCGGGTACGCCCAGCTTCCGCCACCTTATGACCATTTGGTAGTAGAGCGAGACTGGACCAAGGGTGTGATGCAAAATTTGCAGGGAATAGATCCTCTTTCCGGTTTCGGAGATCAGATCCTAAGAGAGTGCCGTAGTGGGAAAACCATTGTGGTGGAAGATATCTTGGAAGATCTTCGGACTAAGGAAAAGGAAGAAGGAATTAAAGCTCTGGGGAATATTCGCTCCACCCTATCGGTCCAACTGATGAAAAAAGGAATTTGGGTGGCTTCATTCTATATTCAGGATATGGTCAAACGTATCTGGAGACAAGACGAAGTGGACTTGATGGAAGAAATTGCTGAGCTTACCTGGGCAGCCGTAGAAAGAGCAAAAGCAGAAGAAGCATTGCGAGAGTCGCAAAAACGCTTCCAATCGATTGCCAACCTGGTGCCCGACCTGCTTTGGGATAGCGAACCGGATGGCTCAACCAACTGGTATAACCAGCGTTGGCTGGAATATACCGGACAGAGTCTCGAACAGGCTATCGGCTGGGGCTGGACAGATGCCATTCACCCTGACGACAAAGAAGGTTCTGCACAGAGCTATGGTGAGGCAGTTGAAACTGGCAAGCCTTTGCAACAGGAGCACCGGATACGGCGCTACGACGGCGAGTATCGCTGGTTTGTTATCAGTGCGTTGCCACTCAAAGATGAGAACGGCCATGTGTTCAAAATGTACGGTGCCGCTACTGACATTCACGACCGAAAGCAAGCCGAAATTCAGTTTAAAAAACAGCTTACTATTTTGCAGCAATCCGAACAGGTAGCCTCAATAGGAAGCTGGGAATATGAATTAACAACTGAAGAATTTCAATGGTCAGAGGGTATGTATCGTTTGTTTAGCTTGCCACTCAATAGTCACATTAGGCCTGAAGTGTATCTGGACTATGTTAGTGAGCAAGACTATCCGATGGCAGAGAAAGTAGTGGAATACATCCGAAGTGGCAAAGGACCGTTTGAGGAAACATTGCATTTTGTGATCAATCAAAGGCTGGTAGCCCTTAAGGTCAAAGGTGTACTTATGTATGATATATGGGAAAAACCCATAAGGGTAGTAGGGGTGGATCTGGATCTATCAGAGATTAAACGGCTGGAAGAAGAAAACATTAGCATCCGGGTAGAGCAGCAAAATCAGCTACTGCTGGCTATTCTGGAAGCGCAGGAAGAAGAACGCCGGCGTATATCGGAGTCGTTGCACAATGGTGTAGGCCAGATCTTGTATGCAACACAACTGAACCTGAATCTACTTACCCACCTATTAGCACAACCTGAATACCAAAATAGCTCTATACAGGAAGCTCTGAAAAGTACCGAATCTATGTTAACCCAAGGCATAACTGAAACGCGCAGGGTATCGCATGAAATGGTGCCGGTTCTGTTAAAAGAGTATGGATTAAACTATGCGATTGCCGACATTTGCCGACGCTTTCAAAACAGTGGCATTGCTTTTACCTGTCACAGCATAGAAGAACGGTTAAAACCCTATCAGGAAACAGCTATCTTCCGGATTGTACAGGAACTTGTCAACAATATTGTCAGACATTCAAAGGCTACCCGTGCCCGTATCGAAGTAACCAAAGAACAAAACAATATCTATATCGAAGCTCAGGACGATGGCAAGGGAATGGCTGAAAGCCAGACATCTACTGGCATTGGTATGAAGTCGATCCGGGACAGGTTAGCCCTGCTCAGAGGAACGATAGAAATTGAGTCAACACCTGGTAAAGGGACGTTGATTATTATCTGTTTTCCTGTTCATTAATAGTATCATTATCATCGGAAGGTAACCCGGCAAAAAGCTCAGTAGGCCATTGCCACATCCGCTTTGTTGTTCAACTGCTGAGCTTTAGTTTTTTCAACGAAGCAAATGCGTTACTCGTATTTATATCAGGTATTATCTCCAGTTCAAGAATCTGTACATTCGTTAGGTCTACCTGATAAACTTCAAGCTGGTTTGTAGTATGTGGTGGACTAAAGGTATATTGCTGAAGGACAATATTGTGAAAGGACTCTTTTCCAGCAGACAAATAGCGCAGAACAAACTCTTGTGTGCGGGCCTGAACGTTTTCTTCAAAAAGCAGGAAAATCTTGTGAATAGTTTGTGGTGTATCAAATACAATACGAATGGATTGCTTACCAGGCAAAGCAGAACGCCATCCTTTTCCTCCTTCTACTTCCAGAGCCTCTTCAATAGGATACTCCGGTGATTCGGACGAAAACTCTACCTGTGCTAGTGTATTCAGATTCAGCCACTCAAGCTGAGCAGCAGCCTGACTGTCCTGCGATGTATCCAGGATTTGTTTTTTGCGCATCATTTGTTTCCTTTTCTAATTTAAATAACCCAATGCAATAACTCTCTTTAGTAGCTGATGAGATAGATAAGCAATATAGATAAGCTCTTACTAAATGTATCTCTCAGTATAAGGCAATCCGGCATAGCCGTAAAAAGTACGCAACAGGCATAAAGAGAAATGCCTTATCTGTGTATTTAATCTGGGAGAGTAGTGTAGGAAGTGAAATTTCTGGTATGGATGAATAGTCTACAACGCCACTGCCTGAGTATGATACTTTAAGCAAGGCAGGAAGTTCAGCATGGATTATTGCCTGTGTTGAGCAAGAATGTAATTAATTGTCTTTAAAGATTACAAAAGGCCCGTCATTTTTCAGAACGAAAGCCGCGCCTCGTGTCATATCTTCCATCTTTACAATATAAAACAATCCACTATATCTGCCTGTAACTTTGACCCGCATGGATTGACGGGCCTGGAGACATTTACTCATTTTGTCCCAGGTATGGTGATCTTCCACTACTACCCATAAGGTCAGTTTGCGTTCATAAGGTTGCGTGCCCAGATCTGCATGTGTTGTCAGGCCCATATAGGTTTCGCCATCTATGCGTATTGTGGTTTGTTGGGTGAGGGTTTCCATTTTTAGTTGAGATAAAAGGTTGTTGGTATGAGACGTATATTACTGATAGATAGATTACCGAAGGGAAGCAAAAATAGATAGTTCCTGTCCGGTAATAGCAAAAAAGACATTCTGTAACTGATGAAAGTATTCAATGCGATAGTTGACTACAAACACTGGGACTGACGGGGAACTAATAGGCTGAAGCTGCGCATTCAGGTATAAGCACTGGGCGCCCTGCCGTAAAATAAAATAGTGGGTAAGTGACAAATGGCTATGCTTTTCCATGGTAAATCCAAAGTTTTCCAGCAACGGACTTGTCATTGTAATAGGTTGTAAGATCCGATAGGAGGCAATCCTTGATTCAGCTTTAACCGTTGGCGAAACAGAACATTCTTCCGAATATAATTCCAGTACATTAAAAAACTGATTTTCCCATAGCTCCGGAACCAGTACCAGATTGCCAATTCGTAATTCACGGGATACTATCATGAGACACCTGGTTTAATTGGAAGACAGGACACTATTAAAAGCACAAAAGTCTCTTTGGCAGAGACTTTTGTTTAAAGGGATTATATATACCAGATATATTAAACCAACTGAACATTAACCGCATTCAGACCTTTTTTACCTTTTTCTACTTCAAAAGTTACCTGATCATTTTCACTGATTTGGTCAATCAGGCCTGAAACGTGAACAAAAATATCTTCGTTTGAAGAGTTGGATTTAATGAATCCGAACCCTTTCGCTTCATTAAAAAACTTTACTGTACCTTGTTGCATTAAATTATTTTTTTAAGATGTTTTATAAAGGTAGCCCTATTTAATGAGAATAAAAAATATAATCCAATAAATATTTCATAATCAGGTAAATATATTTTATAATCTCTATTCTGGAGCTATGTAAGCTGTTTTGCAGGAAAAAATAATAAAGAGAATTTTTATCAGGAATTTATCGTAACTTGCTCCCCGTTTTACCGGGCTTTTAGCGCTACTCAATCAATACCCTCTGCTTGCGTATCCTCTTTTCTAATCCCTCTAAAATGCAGTATAGCAGGTAGTCCGGAATATACTTTTATAGGGTAAAAAGTTTCTCTGTGCATTCTTATCGTAACAGCGTTTTCAACGCCTGCCTGTTATTTTCTCACCTAAACCCATTATCTTATGGCAAGATCCAGTGAAACATTCAGTAAAAAAGAGAACATAGCTAAAAAGCTAAGGAGAAAAAAAGAAAAAGCGGAAAGAAAGGCTGAGCGAAAAACACACTCCGACAAAGGGAAAGATATGGAGGCAATGTTTGCCTATGTAGATGCAGATGGCTACCTTTCTTCTACACCACCAGATCCCAAACAAAAAAAAGTGATCAAAAATGAAGAGATCAGCATTGGGGTAAGTCGTCAAAGTACTAATCCGCAAGACAATATCCGTACAGGCAAGGTTACTTTCTATAATGAAACCAAAGGGTATGGATTTATCAAAGATTTACAAAGTCAGCAAAGTATCTTTGTCCATGCTAATGGATTGTCACAACCCATCCGGGAAAATGACAAAGTTACCTTCCTGATTGAGAAAAATGAAAAAGGACCTAGCGCCATACGGGTAAAGCTGGCAAGTTAGATCAGTGCTGACACCCACCCACATGCCCTAGCTTATCAGATAAATTAAAACTGATAAACCAGGGCATTGATATTCATACCAGCCCCCACAGAGGCCATAACCACTTTATCTCCAGGCAGAAACTGCTGACCTTCCATATGTCCCTTATAGATCTGGTCAAGTAAAGTAGGTATAGTGGCTACAGATGAATTACCCAAAGTAGCAATGGTCATAGGCATCAGATCTTCCAGAGACGCATGGTCTGGCTGAGGCATTTCATAGAGTTGAAACAACCGTTGCACAATGGCGGTATCCATTTTTTCATTGGCCTGGTGGATCAAAACTTTTCTGATCTGTGAGAGATGGAGTCCTGCTTTGTGCAGGGTGGTTTCAATAACCCTAGGCACATGAGTAATGGCAAACTCGTATAATTTACGTCCATTCATTTTTAGAAAAACATCTTCCTGTCCGGTATAGTCCGGATTATAGGAGTGGTCCATTTGTAAGAGTTGAGCATATTCATGAGCATAGGTTTGTGTTTTATGGCTGATAATACCTGAACCATTACAAGGAGAGGCACTTAAGATAACCGCTCCACTTCCATCCCCAAACAACATCGAATTTCGGTCGTGTGGATCGATTACACGAGACAACGTCTCAGTACCAACCACCAGACAGTGGCGCGCCTCTCCCGATTGAAGGTAATAATGTGCCTGAATCAAGGCCTGTAACCATCCCGGACATCCAAATGCTATATCATAAGCAACACAATCCGGGTTGATAATTGCCAGTTGTTGCTTGATCTGTGAGGCAAGTGAGGGAACCATCCGGCTGCGATTGCTTTGGTAGGTAATATCCCCAAAATTGTGAGCAACAATAATATAATCCAGTGTTTCTTTATCAATACCCGAACTATTAAGGGCATCTGCAGCTGCCAGATAACCTAAATCCGAAGCTTTCTGTTCTGGCTGAGCATACCTGCGCTCACCAATACCTGTGATTTCTTTAAACTTATTGATAACACGGCTATTTTCGTTCTGCAAACTTTTGCCTTCTTTCTCAAAGAAGGTATGGCTGAGAAAATAGTTATTGGCAATCTGGATAGAGGGAATGTAAGAACCTGTCGCTGACAGAGTAGATGAGAAAGCAGAAGTCATGGTATAAGAATGGGTTAATGAGTTTTTATCAAAACTCAGCGTTGTATGGCAGCGGTAAAACGTATATATAGAAGAGATGATGGCATTCAATTTGAGTACCATCTTAGCTAGTATAATAGCAGATGAGAGTAAAGGCTTTTGCTACTCTTTTATAGAGATAAGGGATACTAGATTAGCGACATGATGTCTTATATCAGAAGCGTACGGAGGTAGGATCGTAAGACTGATTAAACAGTTCCTGTGGGTAAACCTGTGTCTTTAAAAACTATAATGAGATACTCTTACTTACAATCCATTAGTGAGCCAAATCTATGAAAATAAATACTAAAAGCACAAAGCCCACTGCAAAGGGGCTTTGTTTAGAGTAAGACTACCTGAATAATACAATTAGGCTAACTGAACATTAATAGCATTTAAACCTTTTTTACCTTTTTGTACTTCAAAAGTTACCTGGTCGCCCTCTTTGATTTTATCAATCAGGCCTGAAACGTGAACAAAAATATCTTCATTGGAAGAGTTGGATTTAATGAATCCAAAGCCTTTTGTTTCATTAAAAAATTTTACTGTACCTTCTTGCATTAAATTAATTTTTAAAGTGACTTTCTAAAGTTAGATAGAGGAATTGAGTATAAAAAGCTTTTGCCTGGAAATATGTGAAATTAGCCATTTATCCCTTATATTCTTTTCAAAAGTGTAAATAAGGAAAGGTTTACATTACAAAAAACAGCAGGTGACTACAAAGAAGTTTTTATGATTGAACGAATTGTCAGGTAATACTATTACCTTTAAGAAGTAGGCGTGCTACATTCACCAAACAGATATAGAATGGGGGGATATGATTCAGTCAGAGAGTTTAAATGTGAACTAGCTTCCCTGCGCACAAAGCTTCTGCTTTGTAGAGGGCAAACCTATGGACAACAAGACCTTGCTTCCATTCAGGTTGGTGAGCACATTCTCAATTGTCTTCAGTATTATGAAAGGCCACAATCTGAG
Organism: Xanthocytophaga agilis; assembly: GCF_030068605.1. Lineage (NCBI taxonomy): Bacteria > Pseudomonadati > Bacteroidota > Cytophagia > Cytophagales > Rhodocytophagaceae > Xanthocytophaga > Xanthocytophaga agilis. The sequence continues at coordinate 651,492 of NZ_JASJOU010000003.1, read as the reverse complement.
CTTTTCCTGTATCAGCTTCAAATTCATAGTTGTATAGAACAAATCGATGACAATCTGATTTGGGCCAGATGTCAGTTGCTATACATCATCGATTTTGATAGTTCTCCCAATAGCACAAATATGTATCGGAATGATTGCAACGAGGAACTCATTCAATGCAACCGTAAAGTGCTTCTGAACCTGTCTGAGACTATTCTTTGACATCAGATGTAGTATCCTTTGGTTAGTAAGCAGCATATATGTGAATAATATAACAAATCAGTAGACATATGTAATAGTTGCAGCAAACATTCTTTATACCTTTACCTGACGCTGATTAGTGTTTATGGATGAGTAAAGCAGTATGGTACTGATGACAAAAAATAGAAGCTAAGAGAGGGTATGATCATAAGACAATTGGTTGATAGATGTTCAGTATATTTATGTTTATGTGAAAAGGTGCAGTGCAATTTTTAAACGCTAGATATTCTATAATAAAAAATAAAACAGAGCCTGCTACTCATACCTGGTGTATTAGTAAGAATGGTATCCTGTTTATAGAAAATCTTTTTTTAGTTGCACATGCTAACTAGGTTTCCGCAAAACACAGGCAGATTTTCTGTCTGTGTTTTTTTGTATCAACTAAACTCAAACCCGGTAAATCAAAAAGCCTGGTTAAATTAGCCAGGCTTTAAACAGCTTTCATATACATATGTGTCTCTGGTCAACTGCGCACCAGATAACACGGCATTTCATATTCTGAGACTAAATACAAAATACTAGTTCAATCAGGAATTATCTTTGTAGGCTGTTTTCTCTGGAATGCTTTTTCTACTGTATAGTAACCTTTATCAAATTCCTGACTCGTATTCAGCCAAGATACACTTGATGCAGCCATGAATTGATGTAGCCACGACTTTGCCCTAAAGCGTCATTCTATAGTAGCAACAAGACTTATTGTTTTTCACAAAGCTTGCTTCTTTTGCAGGATAAAGTTTTACATATTTTTAAAAAAAGTTATATAAATCACACATTTTATCAACGTATAAATCCTTCTGTAAACGAATACATACCTAATGAAGCGCAGCCCAAAGTTTTAATAAATGCCCATTCCGTGCCTGTAAGCCACAAAATGCTATATGGAGGTAAGCGTAAAGTCGAGGGGAAGTCAATTTGGTTAAAAATATGAAACAGAGCAGAGAAAAATATAGTCAGAACGAATCCGGGATAATACTGTTATAGAGTATACAGATAAACCCTACCCATATGACAATCGAACGCTATATTTCCACACGCATGTCCTGGGCCTTGGTTGATCTGGAGAAACAAGACTTTCAAATGAACCGGCTTGCCTCACAATATGGTGTGACAAAGGAGTATATTGTAAATCTTATTCATCTGACGCTTACTTCACGAAAAAGAGACGACAATCTCCCTGAGTAGAGCGTTTATCATGGCTATACCTTTTCACTAGAGAAGGATTCATTTTTTACCCTCACTAATTATGCAAAATCGCCTCACAACTAAGATGTTGGATTGGGTTCATACACAAATCATTTCCTTGACAAGACAACGAATAGCTGCCATCCAAATCCGGATAGATTTTCTGGAAAATCAACTCAGGGCAGGAAGAAAAGACATACTTACACCTTATCACGGAAAAAAGGCAGAGCAACGTTTGTCGAACATGGAAGAGAAAATCTGTTCTTTAGAAGCTTTGCTAGCCCGTGAGTATTATCTTATAGAAGAATTTGGTGAATAACCCATCCGGTTATGTAGCAATATGCTAACAGATTGCTGAAACTAATTGCCCCTGCCTTTTATAATCAATCCTTTCTTTAGTCTATTAACGCCGCTGGAGCAAAATAGCTTGTCAGCTTGTAGTATAGATGCAATTCTTTGTGTTTGCTTCTATCTTCCATAAACTACCTGTTTGCTCTTACTGCCATTGCTCAATTACATGAGTCATCCCGAATTTGAAGGAATAGATGTTATTGAGAGAATAATAACAAACTTCACAAAGAGAGCAAAGATAACTTCAATCGTGTGTGGGAGTGTAGGTGCGTTGGCAATCTTTTGCTCGCGAGGTTGACCTTTGGCCTGTGGCAGAAGGATCGGGAAAAAGGGTCCTTTTTTGCGGCTGGCACACATCTTGGCCCAATAAATTCTCATTTGTTGTCCTCTTCTGGACAAGCAAAAAATGAAGAGGTGTGTGAAAGAGCAAAGAGAGGGACAATACATAAATGTAGGCAGAGTGATTCTCAAGAATTAGCTAAAGCCCACACTTTCAAAAACATAGGATTGGATTTTATTAAAATCCAAAATATGGGATGACTCATGAGATTACCCAAATAGAGAACTATCTGATACTACTCACTTACCTGCAAGTTGATTTTTTCTTTTTGTAGTTAACCCAGGAAACAATCAGATACTGAGAATAATATTATTAATCAACTTATAAATTTAGCTCATGCATGGACGTAGCAATCAACCACATTGAGTTTGATAGTTTTATAAAAGACTTCAAACTAACTTTACAACAGCTTTTTCGGGGAAAAGAAAGCGATGCTGTTTCCAATAGAGATCTATCGGCAGAGCTGGTGCATACTGTACTGACTGAAAATCCCCTGGCGGTTGCCATTCCAGAGCAATTTGGAGGAAGAGGTGTCATTACAAAAGAGTGTCTGTCACTTCTGGCTGCAGCTTCTTATGAATCGTTGTCTCTTTCGCTAATCTTCGGAATCAATATTGCCCTCTTTCTGCAGCCTGTTACAAAATATGCAAATGAGCAGGTTAAAGAGGAAATCTTTGATCGGTTTCTCCAGCACCAAAATATGGGAGGACTTATGATTACCGAACCTGCCTATGGCAGTGATGCCTTAAATATGAAAACCCGCTATACAGAGCGGGAGGAAGGATACCATATTACAGGAACCAAACATTGGCAGGGACTAACAGGCCTGGCCAACTATTGGCTGATTGCCTGCAAGAAAGAAACACAAACAGGTGATTTGGGCAGAGATATTGACTTTTTTATTTGTGATACTACTCAGCCCAAGCAGCATATCCGCGTAAAAGAATATTATGACAATCTGGGACTTTCTCTCATTCCATATGGCCTCAATATATTAGACCTACAAGTGCCTTCAAATTATAGGTTACAGCCTCAGTCTACAGGCATACAGATGATGCTGGACATTCTGCATCGCAGCCGGATGCAGTTTCCTGGTATGGCGATGGGATTTATACAACGGATGCTGGATGAAGCCACCAGCCATTGCACTACCCGCAAAGTAGGAGCAGGTAGCCTTCTCTTAATGGATCAGATTCAGTTTCAGATCGGGCGGATTCAATCGGCATATACATTATGTTCTGCTATGTGTGTACGAAGCAGCCGCATCAGTGGGATAGATCAGGATCTGGCATCCGAAGGCCTGGAAGCGAACAGTATCAAAACAGTAGTTACGGATTTGATGCAGGAGTCTGCTCAGGTGCTGGTTCAGCTTTCAGGGGCAAGGGGATATCGTACCAGTCATATTGGCGGAAGTGGCATTATTGACAGCCGTGCCTTTCAGATTTTTGAAGGAGCTAACGAGATGTTGTATTCACAGATCGGAGAAAGTATTATCCGAATGATGAAAAAGCAAAAACAAGAGAATTTATTTGACTTTCTGAAAGACTTCCCACCAACAGCTATTGCCTGTCTATATTTCAAAAAAGAATTAAGCTTTCAGATCCATTGTACCTTATCACAACGGAAACAGGTAGAGCTTGGCAAGATTCTGGCCAGAATTATCTGCATGGGATATGTAATTGATCTGGGTGAGGATGGATTCAGAAAAGAACTGGCAGAGAATTGCTTATGTATGGTACAACAGGAAGTATCGGCTTTGTTTTGCTCTTTTCGGTTTGAAAATAAAGTAAAAGCCGTTGAGGAATATTCAGATGAAAGTTCCTGGATGAATTTTGTGTAAGGAAAATGGATGAGTACCACTTTTACATTCTCGCCAAGCCTTTGATAATCTGAAAGTTTCAGCAGATTGTTAAAGGTTAGGTACATTTTTTTTTAGAGTTCTCAACGTATAGGCAGGTATAGCAGTGAGAAGGATAGTATAGTCAAAATAGTATAGTCAAAGTGGATAAGGTATGGTGATAGAAAAAAAGACAGTTAAGCAAGATGCTTCTCCGAAGACAACTTCAGAGAAGGCGATTCCTTTGCAGGAAACTTCAAAGGATTTCTGGTTGCGGTTGGATAATGCGGCTAAGATTTATCCAGCTATTCAAAGCAGAGAGCTAACGACTGTCTTTCGTCTATCAGCAGTTCTGAAAGAGAGAGTGAAAATCAAGCCGTTTCTAGAGGCTGTACAGCGTCTGGAAGAACGGTTTCCCTATTATAAGATGAAGCCTAAAAAAGGGTTTTTCTGGTATTATCTTCAATACTATAATGAGAAGATGACTGTCAGACCGGATTTGGGACTGCTCTGTCGTTCGTTTGAAAAGAATGAGCTTATTTTCCGTATTCTGCTCAAAGAAAATAAAGTTAGTGTTGAGTTTTCGCACATTCTTACAGACGGAAAAGGAGCATTTGAGTTTTTAAAATCACTCTTGCTGACCTATTTTGAGGTATGCTGTCTGATTGATACAGATGAGCTGTCCTATTTGAAACCTGGAGAGACTCCATCTGCGGAAGAATTTGAAGATGCCTTTTCTACTCATTTCCAGGAACGTTTACCCTTCCCACTAAAGATTCCTACAGCTTTCCATTTACCGTTTTCACTTAAACCTCCGCCCCGATTTGAAGTACTCTCTTTTTCTATTCCTGCAAAGGAAATAATAGCTATTGTCCGAAAATATAATGTAACTCTTACTGTTTATCTGGTTGGAGTCTATTTGTCTGCGCTTCAAACCATCTATAATCGACTTTCACCAACTAAAAAACGCAGAAGCAGAAAGGTTTTCCGTATACAGGTACCGATTAATCTACGAAAGCTTTACCACTCAAAAACAATGAGGAACTTTTCTCTGTTTGTGACTCCGGAGATTGATTTACGTCTGGGGAAATATACATTCGAAGAGATTCTGAAAACGGTTCATCATCTGATGCAGCTGGAAACAGATGTAAAGCTGATCAATAAAATTATTTCAAGAAATGTAGGAGCAGAGCGAAATGTATTGCTGAAGAATACACCTCTTTTTATCAAGTCGCTCATCTTATATTTTACCTATAGCATTGAAGGAACCCGCAAATACAGCGGGGTGATAACGAATCTGGGAAAGGTATCGTTTAGTCCGCAGGCTGATCGGCTTATTGAGTATTTTCAGTTTATTCCTCCGCCACCCAACAAAGTGCTGAAAGTAAATTGTGGCGTTATTGGATTCGAAGATAAACTGATACTCAGTTTTGGCAATATCACAACTTCTCATCAGCTGGAACGAGAGTTTGTTTCCATACTCATAGGAGAGGGTATCCCCGTAAAAGTCATTAGCTAGGATCTATCAGAAAAGTATGAGGGTGATTGAGTGAAGATGATGAGTTATAAAGGTATGAGTAAGAACAAAACAACCCAACCAAGGCCCTATGATTAGTTGCAAACAATGTGGTGTGGAACTGGAAACCCAGATGAAAAGCTGTCCGCTTTGTGGTACAGTGGTGGGAGAAGCAGGGTATAAAGGAAGCACTGCTACCGAACTTAGCCTGACCAATGTATTGCAGTTACCTGCAGAAGATAAATATGTGCTGAAACACCTTTTGTGGCAAATTGTTGCGATTCTTTTATTCTCAGGTATAGTGGCTACTTTACTCATTGATCTGATGATCAATCAACATGTTACGTGGGCTGTGTATCCGCTATGCTTCTGTACTATTTTACTTTCATATGCGGCATTACTTGCTTTCTGGCATAAAAAAACCATGTATCAGATTCTGGTAGGCTGGTTGGCATCCACATTGGTCCTGTGGCTGTTATATTATTTGTTTCCTTTTGCCGGATGGCTTTTGTATCTAGGGATACCCATCCTGTTTTCTGTTAATTTTATCTTGCTTGCTCTTATGAGCTTATTTCACCTTACAGGCCAAAAAGGACTGTACCTGTTGGCATACATCTTTGTTGCGATAGCTCTTCTGGGTTTGTTGCTGGAAGGAATTATATCTTATTATGTGAGTCGCCAGATACATTTAAGCTGGAGTGTGATTGTTGCCGCCTGTTTATTTCCGGTTATTACAGCATTGTTCTTTATGTTTTACCGGATGAAGAATCAACCTGTTTTTCAAAAAATCTTTCATACCTGACTTTCTGAGGTTGGCCATGATCGTTTAACCCTTTCCATTCTATGGCCAGTATAAAAAGCAAAGCTTTTATTATCTTTCTAAGACTTATCCGTAAGAAAAGTTTCTTAAAGATGCAGTTTGACTTTGGGAAATTCGATTTCTATCAGTGTCCCAAACCTCCTAAGAAAATATATGATATCTGTTTGGTAGAACAAAGCTTTATACAGGGACGTCCTGTTTTTACATTACATCCCAAACACCGTCGGTCAGGCAAACACATTTTATACCTTCACGGTGGAGCCTATGTACAGAACTTTGTGAGACAACACTGGACTTTTATGGCATTCCTGGTGCAAAATCTTCAATGCAGCATTACCACTCCTGATTACCCACTTGCTCCCGGTTTCACTTACAAGGATGCCTTTCAAATGGTGATTCCATTGTATAAAGAACTACTTGATCATGTACCTGCTCACAATTTGATTCTTATGGGAGATTCTGCTGGTGGAGGATTTGCCCTGGCACTCTGTCAGCAACTGCAACAGGAAAAAGTTACCCAACCCAGGCAACTTTTTCTCTTATCTCCCTGGCTGGATATCTCTCTGACCAACCCTGCCATACAGGCTATAGATCCGCTGGACCCGTTTCTAGGCATTGAAGGATTGCAAAAAGCAGGTATTAGTTACGCAGGAGATACAGATGTGCATAATCCTATGGTTAGCCCTATCAATGGCCCTTTAAAAGGACTGCCGTCTATGTATCTATTTATTGGATCACGGGATATATTGGCCGCAGATGCGCGCAAATTGATGGTTCTGATGCAGAAAGAGAAATCAGCTATCCATTACTACGAGTATGCGGAGATGGTGCATGTATGGATGCTTATGAACTTTCCCGAATCACGTAAAGCAAGAGACCAGATTATATCCCTGATAAAACAGTAGAAGGATACTGTCTGGAATCAATACCCTGTTATTTATAGTAGAGTCTCTCTTTGCTCTAACTGTGATATATGTAAACTTACTTGAGACATATATAACACATCGTAGAATAAATGGCAGTACATTTATAGTCTATCCATTACTAGTTTTAAGAAATATAGTTATTTAGTTATTCAAAAAGACGATGAACAATAGCCTGACTCATCAATGAACAGAGTAGAACCTGTTAAGTAAATAAGAGGGAAAAAAATTAAAACATATTAAACCGAGAAAGAATGGTAGTGGAGAATACAGTCAATGGATTTAAATCTGAGCTGGCTTTCTTAAGCTCCAGACTTATTCACTGTAGGAATCAAACCTGGGACCAGGGAATTGAGCCTATCTTTGTCTGTGAACAGATTCTTGTCTTTCTGCTCAATTCAGAGCTTCTTTCTTATCAGCTTCAGATCCACACCTGTATCGAACAAATCGATGAAACTATAGTCTGGACCAGATCTCAACTGATTGGGATGCCTCAAAAACCTGACTTTATGCATCCGGATAAAACAAGCACTATCTATAAGCTACTTTATAAAAAATCGACTAATGAGTTGATCAATAATACACTAAAAGCAATGATGGAATTATACGATTCCATACCGGCAGACTCTTTGGATACACCTGCCAAAAGATAATTCAGGATCTCATGTCGGCAAGAATAGTAACAGGACAAAAATGGATGAGTGGAAAAAATACACAGGAAAGTGCGGAAACCAGTTTTATGATCTGAAACTAAAAAGTGGTAGAGTTATCATTCATTGCTGGCCCTGGAAAGGAAACTTTAATCTTGTAGATGGGGTGAGCAATACCTGTATCGAAGGAGACTACGTAGATTTTATCCGTGTTTGTCACCAGCAATGGGACTGGGATCAATCTGCTATTATCTTTAACTAAACGTTATGTTTATAAAAAGCAGTTTCAATACTTTTTCTGTTTCATCTTTCACTCTCTCCTATTATACAGTAGGGAATTATCATTTTTCCTGCACACGTTCAAAAACGTATTACCATCGAAACAGATACACCTTTAAGATATATCACTATTAAAATGGAAACGAATAATTTTAAGCATGGCCTACAGTTGCTGAAGTCTCAATTGTTGTTGCATCAGGGAAGGCCAGAAGGAGATATTTACTCTTCTATGCAGATTTGTGAGCAGATACTAGGGTATCTACAAAATACAAAGCTTCTTCTGTATAATTCTCAGATACTACTCTGTATTGAGCAGATAGATGATAATCTGAAGTGGCTGGAAGGAGAGTTGGTTCATACCTGCTATAGAGAACAATCTTTTCCAGGCAATTACTCAGTTACGAATACAGTTCCTTTTTCATATGGATCGATGTCAAACGGATCATTAAATGAAAACCTGCTTTATACCAGTGTGACATCTGTGGAAAGGTTGCTTGAGTCTATTCCATAATATTTACTTTAATATTTACTTTCTTTATTCATACATCTGTCTATTTAACTTCATTTCTATGATTTACTTCAAAAATCTGAGCACAACACATTTAGCAGCGACAAACGGAGTCGAGTTAGCCAATACTATTACTGACTTCCTCAGCTCTCATACGCACTATATTCTGGTGGATATCAAATTCGTTTCTGATACCTCGGCTTTTATTATTTATCAGATAATCTAATAAACCAGCAGAAAAAGATAGGATTTGATAGTTGTTTGCCAGGATGTCTTACTTCATTAAAAAGGAAAAGTTTTTACTATTTTTTAAGGCTATTGAAGTTCCTTTCATCACTACCCGTAATGGGTCATCTACCACATGTACTGGCAAATGAGTTTTGGCAGCAATTCTCTGATCTAAGCCCCGCAGCATAGCTCCACCACCAGTCAGGTAAATACCTGACTGATAAATGTCAGAAGACAGTTCAGGGGGGATATTTTCCAACACCCTCATGATAGCCTCTTCGATCTTTGAAATTGATTTTTCAAGGCAATGAGCTATTTCCTGGTAACCAACCTGTACCTGCTGTGGCATTCCTGTGAATGAATTACGGCCTTTTACACTAAAATCGGGCGGAGGGGTCTTTAGATCATAGCCAACAGCTCCCACAGCAACTTTAATTTGTTCAGCCGTAAATCTTCCAATCAACAGGTTATGTTTTGTTCGCATGTGATCAATAATATCTTCATCAAAATTCTCCCCAGCAACCCGTAAAGATTCGTCACAGACAATTCCACCCAGTGAAATTACAGCAATCTCTGTAGTACCTCCTCCAATATCGATAATCATATGTCCTGTTGCCCCTTTTACATCCAGTCCGATTCCGATAGCAGCCGCCATAGGTTCATGAATCAGATATAATTCTTTGGCACCTGAATATTCTGCTGAATCCTGCACAGCCCTTTTCTCTACTTCTGTAATACCGGAAGGAATACAAATGGCCATACGAAAGCTGGGAGTTGCCCATCTGTTTTTCAGAGGAATCATCCGTAGCATTCCTTTGATCATCTGCTCGGCAGCTTTGAAATCAGCTATAACGCCACCCCGAAGCGGACGTATTGTTCGAATTGATTCATGGGTCTTTCCCTCCATTAAATAAGCCTGATGTCCAAACGCAATCATTTGATTGGTGCGACTATCTACTGCTATGATTGAGGGTTGCTCTACTACTATTTTCTCATTTTGCTCGATTAAAAAATTGGCAGTACCTAAGTCAATTGCTATCTCCTGTGTAAAAAAATTAAGAAACCCCATTGTATACAATTCAGTTGAAAAAAGAGAAAAATCAGATCCATTACATTGCTGTCCGCTTTAGTGTAAACGTTTTTAAAAAAGTATTAGTATGTAGCATACTGCGGATAAATATGTTACAATGAGATAGTTATGTTGTGCCGGTTTTCTGTCTTATTTCTACTTTTTCTTCTTTCAGAGATACTATTACCAAAAGAACTTTTACATGAAACAATACCTGTTATGTGAATGTACAGCCTCAGCGGGTATAAAAGCGATGAAGTTTTGATCAGTTATATATTGCTACTAAAAGATTCTATGGAGGGGGGAAACAGTTTCCTGTTAAATTACTCTCTTTACTTGTCCTTTTCGAATGATCTCTATTACTTCTATCCGTTCCTTATTGAGACGGTTCATTACTCTTGCAAGCAGGAGCTCTTCTTTGCCTGTTTGAAAATGCAGGTCAGCATTGGTCAGTTGCGGAAATATTTCCTGTAGTTTTTTTAGCTGATAATTCCAGTCACCAATAATTTTAAAAGATTCGGTTAAGGTCCTGGAGTGTTTGTTTTGGTATGGATTGTTCATAAAGTTGAGTAAAATGAATGATAAAGATGAGAACATCTGAGCTATAAAACGTTACATACAATTCCTGCAGCCTTATATATTTCACAGGTGTTGAATCAATCAGGCTTGATTGAAATGCCTGTTACTTGTTTTATAGAATTTGCGTCATGGAGAGTTCTTCTACATACACCCATCTGTTGGCTTGTTGCTATCTTTAAAAGATACTAATCAATTTCATAGTAAATCTTAGAATTTGTCTGTATATTCAAGGAATAGTTTTTTCAGAGGATATACTATCTGGTAAAGGTGGGTTTTCTTCTTCGGGAAAGCATTACATAGTTCTGAAAATTTCTTATATCTTTCACTGATTAGTCTGGCAGATATACTACAAACAGATACAAAAAACAGGATAAGCTGTAAATAGTGGTGATAAATTAACAAGGTGAGTCATCACTATGTGTAACGATCCGTCAGAAAGAAAGAGGTATTCAACTACTCATTATTACCCACCATCCTGATCCCCACTCTTTCAGCACAGTTAGTTTCCTTCGTTTACAGATCCTGATTTATATGGAGGAAGGCGATACAAGACAAAGAAGCAGGAGAGTATAAACACTAACGGCAGGAGTTACAGAGAAACATATGAGACTTTATATTAAATACATGGTCAGTTTGCGGTGTAAACTGATTGTAAAGGAAGAACTCCGGAAATTAGGGCTTGACTACACTGCACTTGAATTGGGTATGGTCGAAATCAGGGAAGATCTTTCTGCTAAACAACACGATCAGCTAAAGAGAAATTTGTTTCGGTCAGGACTGGAATTAATGGATGACAAAAAGAGTATTCTGATTGAGAAAATCAAAAATCTTATTACCGAAATGATTCACTATTCAGTGAAGTTGCCTACCATAAATTATTCAGACTATATCAGTGAAAAATTGGGGTATGATTATACCTATCTTTCAAATATCTTCTCACAGGTAAAAGGAATAACCATTCAGCAATTTATTATTCTGCATAAAATTGAAAAAGTGAAAGAGCTCCTACTCTATAACGAGCTTACTCTTACTGAAATTTCCTACCAGTTGCATTACAGCAGTGTAGCACATTTATCAAATCAGTTTAAGAAAATAACGGGATTCTCTCCATCTTTCTACAAAAGACTTAAGCAAAAACGAAAAAGTAATCTGGAAGATTTGTAGTTACTACCAGCATTGGTATGATACACATACTGCCTATCAGTGTCAGTGGTGTTACCCTATTTTTGCTATTCATTTTACTACCATCTGCAAATATTTTTTGTGTTTTGTGTTCTTATTGTATTTTTTTAAGTTACATTTGACATTACTAAACAAAAGCATGTGACAAAGAAGCCTTAAAAAATCAAAAATGACCTCAGATGAGTCATTGGCTGTCATAACTTTTACGATACAATATCAAAAGAATTACCCGCCAAGTAGAACACCCGATAGTGAGCATCTCTGATAGCCATTATCCACCTCCTTTTAGAAAATAAAACTCTCTGAACAGGATCAGTAAAAGCATGGAAAGAATACCTGCTAGTTTCCACTTTATCATTGAGTGCTCAAGGTAGAGAAACACGTAAGGACAACAGGAATGAGCTTGATCAGATAGTGATCCGTTTGAGTATGCATACATACATAAATTCATGGCGAAAGTCTATACATTAAGCTATGCCTCTTCTCTTGCAAAGAACCATAAAAAAGTAGTCTGCCAGTTGCAGATTCAATGACTAGTACATAAGCAATAGCATTTTAGCGACTTCTAATTTAATGTAGGTAATCGAAAGCAACATGGCTAATGGAAAAGCAAGTAGTGTTCTCAGGTCAGAATTGATTACATCACTAAAAGAAATTGAAGGACTAATTGATAAGGATGAAAGCTACCATACCTGTATTTTATATTTAAAAACGATTATTGAGCATGTAGTAGAAGCGATCAGTCAATCAGAAGCAGGCAAGAATGAATCTGTAATTGCATTGAAACTAAATACGCTGACCACTCTACATACTATACTGGAAAATATCGAAACCGAGAAACCCTCCACAGACAGTGCTTCTCTTTTCTTTATCTACCTCTCAGCTAAAGCCTATACCACAATTGTGAGTTTTACCAGGGCTATTTAATATTTTATATGCCTTCTAAATCAAACAGCCACTTTGCTTATTGAATCAAAGGAAGTTACCATTAAAAAGGAGGAACCGTCAAATGCCGAAAGAGGAAAGATTCAGTACACCCAGAGCAGAGCTTGTTGAGTTACTACCCGAAGTGAAAAGTCTGATTCATAGAGCCGATGATGCTTCTGTCTGTGATGAATTGCGAATGATTATGATGCATGCAACCTTATTGATTAAAGCTCTGGAAATGGACGAAAGAGGTGCGGCTCACATACTGAAAACTAAGGCATTGTCTTTCTTTGATACTGTCGAAACAGGACTTTCTTCCTATGAAAACGAACCGAATAAAGACCCCGTATTTTTGGTAGAGATGATAGCCAGAGTGTATGCCTCTATTGAAAGTTTTACTCTGAGTATCTAAAACCAAGTATCTAACTATACCATCAACCATCGAGAATAATAAATGTTCAGTATATGTATTTGAGCTGTGCTACATTCGACAACCCATGAAAAAAGAATTCTTTTAGAAGCGATTCTTACAGAAATAGAGAGTATTGAAACAGGCACAATCGATTCAGATTCTATGTTTGATATTATCAACAGGGCGCAAATTGTAATTGCTAGTGCGACTTCTCCATTGCTTAGGGAACGTGCAATAGAGAATCTTTCACGAACAAAAGAAAAGATGCTTAATTATCAGAAAAGCAAGTCTTCAAGTAATCCGGATCTGCTGGAAATAACCAGCTCAGCCTATGTAACGATTGAAGCTTTTCTGTGGATGAGTCCTTTTGGTTGAAACCTATAGGTTTGTATGAGTCTAAACCCTGTACGTTTGGGAATGTTACGAAAAGAATGACTGTATGTGTCTGATGTAAAATATACCATCTGACTCCGGGCAAATCTGTCAACACCTTCGCCAGTTCCTCTGGTGTAGCCATCGTATTGGGTTAATGCTGTAAGAAATCTGCGTGTGGGAACATGTCGTAAAATACAGCGATTTTTCGACTTTGGCACCTGCTATATTCCTGTTACTGCGCTTAATTTTTATTTAATTAGTGATAGCTGTTTTTTTTCAGTACGTTTATAGCCTTCTGATCCATTTAACTTTATACCCATTTACATGAAATTGGATATTTCCAGATTCTTCCAGAAAAAAAAGAAACAAATCCTCGAGCAATGGATGAATGCTCAACTAACAGACGAAGGCTTGCGGGAAGATCTGATAAACAATGAAGAACTGAGAAACCAATCTGTAGAACTGGTAGAGTTATTAGGCAAAACGATTTCCGATCAGAGTCTTACTGACCTGGAGTCACCTGTGTTCAACCCAGTCTTAGAGTTGCTTGCAGATATTTCCTATTCACGTGCTCTGCAAGGATTTTCACCCAGAGAGACAGGCGTCTATATCTTTAGCCTGAAAGATTCTATACTACAGACATTGCAACAGGAAATCAGTGAAGATCCGACTGCTTTGTATGAATATAGCCTGAAACTAAGTAAACTCATTGATTCTTTTGGGATTAGCACCTTCGAAACTTTCATCAAGGGACGGGAAGAAGTGATTCTGCGCCAAGCGGATGAAATGACGGAAATATCTACTCCTGTTATCAAAGTTTGGGATGGGATTCTGGCTTTGCCCATCATTGGCACCCTGGACAGTTCCCGGACACAGATAGTGATGGAAAGTCTGCTGGAGCAGATTTTAGCCACAGGTAGTACTATAACTATTCTGGATATATCCGGTGTCCCGTCTGTAGACTCTCTGGTAGCACACCATCTGATGAAAACTGTCAGTGCAACACGCCTGATGGGGACCGAATGCATCATTAGTGGCATTCGGCCTGAAATAGCCCAGACTGTAGTACAGTTGGGCATTGATTTTTCACATATCATAACTAAAGCTACTCTGGCAAGTGCCTTAAAGTATGCTTTCACCATATTACAACTGGAAGTGAAAAAAACAGTAAAAGGTAATCAGGGCTTCTACTAATACTATGGTACTTTTCAATAGATTATGGATTGTATTCTGATTGTATAGATGGGCATGTTTCTGCTGGTAACTATACCGGTAGATCTGTATGACCAGCTTGCATACAGCCTGGAAGCTGGTGACAATAGTGCTGGTATTTTTCTTCGCTTATTCCAAGTCGCTTTAGCCAGTTAGCAAAGTAAATTGTTAACTCCTCAGATCGTGCATGGGATTGTTGATGATAGCGTTCAAAATCTTTTCGATTCTGTATTTTATCAGCTATCAGCATCTGATTCACTTCATTCAGCGGGCTGAGTCTGATCTCTTCCAACTAGGTAATAATGTGGGTAGAAAGGTATTGATTGGCAATATTTCAGTATTCCATTACCAGCAGAATAGCTCTGTTTTCCAGATTGTCTAACGAAACGTTTTTATAGTTTTCCAGTAGTGAGTCATCTCCCTGAAATATCGGATGCAGACAATACGCACGCTGAATAGTTAACTCCGCCTGTTCCCATACCAGAATCTGTATACCTTCGTCAATGTGATTTAGTAACGGTACCTGACTTCTGGTTGCTTTTCGGTCTCCATATATAGTTTTAATGAGTTGGTATTCGGGTGTTTCCTGTATTTGCATAGGATTAAATAACTCTTTCTTTTATCGAATAGTATTTTCCAGTCTGGTAAAACAAGTAACTCACAATGGCCTTCCAGGTGTTGTAAAATACCTGCATTTCTTTTTATCTTCTGGAGTAAAGGAGTATCAGTTGGATACTAGTTGGTTTTATCTGCAAGCAAAGCACTTATATCTTCAATATCGCTTTCAATGGGGGATAGGCGCGAAACTCCGCAAACATGGCAAGTGTCTGTATCTGGTTTTTCATGCTTTTGATGTTGTTATACAGGTGATCAATGGCATGTTGTACACACTCTGTTGCTTTATCCAGTTGATTCATCTCTACATACAGGCAGGCTGCATTAAAAAAGATAGCTGGATTGTTAGGGCCATATGGCAAACATTTGGCTAGAAACTTCTCATTTAACTCATGGTTAACAGGCAAGCCCGTATTGTCGTTTTGCAATACCCATAAGGCATTACAGAACATTTCCAGACGATTGGTGCACGGTTGAGGAGGCTGGATGTCCAGAGCAATCTCATACATACGTTGTGACTCTCTATACGTTGGCTTTCTTTGTAAGGAAAATGCAAATCCACCAATATTATTCATCACGTCACAGGATATACAGTCGCCACTAAAAGTATGGAAACCAGCAGATAATTCGGCCGATTGCTGATTGGAGAGTCGCTGTATCAGATGGTCAATCAATCCTTGATTATTTACTTTCAGTGCAGCATATAAAATCTTTCCAACCTTGGATGTGATAAAGTGATAATCTTCCATGATCGTATCCAAGACCTGTTCGGCTAGTTGATTGACTTTTGCGTAATTCTTTTCCTCAATCAGATTTTCCAGTACCTCCTTGCAAGCCTTAAGTATACCTTCATTTTCTTTATGCTGCTGATAATAGGCAATTGCTTCTGAAAGGTCTTCATTGGCAAATAACCGCTTCAATTTTACATCAGGAAAGATATAGTCACCCAGCTTTTCAGAAGGAGTATCAGGCTCTACGTTGCCAAAATTAAAAATACCCAATACTGCATACTTAAACAGATTCTTCTCTTTTTCGGATTGGGTGTAGGTATCCGGGTCTTGTTCCCATTGCTCAAGCAGTTCCGGAATAGACTCCAGACTGATCCGATGCCAGGCAGATAAGGTAGAACCACCTGCTTCCCAGTCTTCCCTTCTGAAAACAAACTCAATGGGACAGAACTGATGAATTTCGAGCAACCAGCGTTCAATGTCCTGTTCGAAAGCATCCAATGCGCGTGGTGTAGCTGAATACAGCTCACTTTTGTCTGTGTAAGGTATTGCTTCTCCTGGAGTAATGTCTTCTATTTTAAACGGTGATCCTTCGTATGCTGCCTGAATATACATATTCACAAACTGTTCACTGGCAGCATGTAACATGCGTCCAGTAAAGTCTTCTCTGGTAGGCTTGATTGGAGCAGGAGCCGACTGCATGATCTTTTCTGTTTGTTCATAAGTGGGTTGAGTAGTAAAACGCACTAGTATCTCTGCCCATTCAAAATAACGTCCATGCCCAGCACCAAAGAAAGGAAATGGAAAGTCCCGAAGCTCATACCCTTCCTTTATCTTTTTCTGGCGGATTTTTTCAAACTGTGCCAATGTGGTTTTCTCATCAGTGAACTGTTTAACAGTAGCCCGACCCCGTGTTCCGATGCGACCACTGATAGTCGTAAGAATAGTGGCAATTTGTCGGATCTCGTAAAATTTTGTGTGTTCTGGTAATTCCAGATAAGCAATCATACTAAAAAATGTTTGTAGATAGTGAAATAGTAGAAACGACCTCTGTATTTTACTCCTCTTCCTGATCTGCTTTGTACTTGAGTTGAGAAACGATACAATCATCATAGTCTAGATCAACACGCTTACCCAGATAAACGGGCTGGTACACAGAGCCTGACTCTTTGAATGCATACAGATAGCGTACTTCTACAATATCACCTTCTTCGGGAATATCAAAGTTGATCGAAATGGTTACGTTTCCTGCTTTTACCAGTGTACCCTCTTTGTACAAGCCCAGAGCTACACTGCGTTTATTATTGACTGCTGCGACTACAAATGACGCCGTTGCATAAAACTTATGCTTAAGTTGCGTCCCTCCGGATGCTGGTCTACCAGGAGTATAGACTGATGATTTCAGCTTGAAAATAATTCCTTCTTTTTTCTGCGTATGCAGTTTGTCATACAGACTTTTCTTAGAGGCCAGATCCTGAGCAGAAGCGGTTTCAACCAGGAATGGAGCCTGCAAGTCTTTCTGCAAGGTTGTTAGCTTCTCCAATCGGCTGGAGAGTGGCAGAGGCCGAATGTCTTCATTATTTAGTTCCAGCAGGTCAAAGGCATAAAACGTTTCGCCAATGGCTTCTCCATCCAAAATAAAGTCTGTTGAGTGAGATAGCAAGCCTTGAAATACTGCCGGAAAGCCAACAGATAATCCTTTGCGGTTAATAGCAATCAGTTCTCCATTGCGTTTGGCAAGTAGCAACCGTTTACCATCGTGTTTTTCCTGTGCCAGGTACAAGTCATCTTGTATATATCTGTCTACATCCTCTATCTCAATAGAGTTTAGTAACTGACAATAAATACCTGTATCATTTTGTTCACGGTCAGTGCGTTGGTAGGCTGCTACAGGTGCTGAAAGATCACCCGCATCAACTACCTCCTTGTATCCTTTGGCAGTCTTTTCCTTGACCAGTTTATCAAAGATCTTCTGGGCTGCTGGTAAATCTACTGGCGTCTGAGTTTTAGTTCCAGTTTGAAGAGTTGTACCTCTTCGCCCAAAGGCAAAATTAACCAGATAGCCTGTGCCATCTGGTTCTAGTGTAACCTGATATATTTTGTCAGAAGAACCCTCCCGATAATGAAGTGAAATAGACTGCATAATTTTTTAGTAGGATAGAATGGTGTAGTATTTGAAATTGAGTTACTTGAATTTTTATTGAGCCACTTCTTCTTTTAGTACAATCTGCTCCAGTTCACTAAGCACCTCTGAGTACAGAGGGACCTGTCCTAATGGTATATGAGGTTCTTCATACTATTCGCCTGAAAGTTTCAGGAAATAGAGATTACCAAATTCAGCTTCTCCACTATCTTTATACCCCTTCGTCCAATACTGGATAGTGGTATTGTTTTGTTTGATCACTTGTGTAGGGATAGGTCTGTATTTGGTGATGAACCTGATTTGCCGTCTGCTCAAGTTGTTGCCGGGTAAATGCCATAGTTGAATATAGACTGATTGGTATAGTAAAAAATAAATGACGGGGTTTGTATATTTTAGAGATCGCTTGCTATAAGTGCTATGCATTGATCTGACTGAGCAATCGTACCTTCAGGAAGTAGCCATACAAGCTTACCTGTTGTTGCCGACCGAATTTCTATCATTACTTTGTCTGTGGATAGTTCGCAGAGAAGTTCAGTTTCGCGTATATTCTCTCCAATGTCTTTAAACCATCTGTCAATGATTGCTTTATAGCCCGGTTCTAGAGGGCTTTCCGGATAGATAGGTGTGGCTTGTGGAAACTTCAAACGGGCTATTTCATAGGAATGCAGATTTAACCGAGGTTTTCGCAGGATTGGGTCCCCATAAGGGTTATGAATAGGTACGTATCCTTCCATTAGCTTTTGTTCTATAGCCGCCTGCCGCGCTTTCTCAGCTTCTTCTTTTTCTTGTTTGCGTTTCAAAGCCAGCTGGTCAAGAAAATCAGTATCACCATTCATGATATCGGTTGCGTAGTTTTCCAGATAGTGAGCATACCCATAAAGTTGTTCAGTCTGACTTCCTGTTACAGGTACTGTGGGTATACGCAGCCTGCAGATATATTCAATGTTGAACCACTCTGTGTCTGAAGTGTTTTTGCCTACACATACATTTGCATTCATTCCCCAATGAATGCCTTCTGCTAAAATTCGGATCTGAGGAGATTCAAACTGGATTTGGAAGGGATTCTGGTATTCTTCCGGTGAGTAGTCTGTTTCTTTAAAACCGAAGTTAAGGCAGATGTGAGCGAAGGCTTTTCTGGCTTCGGTTTTAAAGTGATTTATTGCTTCTATATGTTCTTTGTGAAAGTTTTCCATAGCGGTGGTTGAAAGATCATTGGGGGTATTTCTATTGTATCTGGTTGTGCATAGTTATTCAAAATATGGTATTGTTATGTTTGAATGTAAGAAGTTGGGTTATATTTATCTGTCGTATTGCTACTACTTTCTATGTTTATTTATTTGTTCTTCATACAATCCCTCAAAGATTTTTTTCTTTCCTGTCCTTCTGAAAGAATCTTGTGACAAATAGAGTGATCTGTGTTTTGGAGAGAAAGACTATTCTCCAGTCGGAAAAGCCGCCGGTTTTGTCACAAGTTCCTTTCAGAAGGACAAAAAGGGAGTGCTCTCCAGAGGGAGGACAAAATGTCTATCATTATCTTACCAGACAAGGGGTGGATTTTCTTTCCAGAATAGGTAGCGTTTGATGTCTTTGTAACAGGTGTTGGTAATGGCGAAGTCATCTTTACGTCTTTCCTGACGGTTGGCTTCATCCCGGAACAGGTCTTCATTTTCCTGGAAAAGTTCGGTGCAATCGTATACTGTTATCTGTCCGATATAGCTGGCTACTACCATTTTGGTTCTGTCTGGAGAATAGTCGATGTCCATAACGGTTCCTCCTATATGCAAATAACCATATAGGTTACCATAATAGTCTCTGAACCACATATACCCATCGTTACAGCCCAATGCATACCCCCACTGGTAAAGTCCTGCAGAGAATACCCATTTACGGTCGTCTATATAATTGAGGGTAGGGTCAGCATTATAACCAGATGCGTAAAAGTTGGGAGTAAGATTAGTAAGTGGCAGCGCAATTGATGCACTTCTTGAAATATGGCAGGAACACAGCAGAACTTGTGGGCCTGAGTTTTCAGTATCTGGCTCTTCCTCAATAGTTGTATTGAAACGTGCCAGATTTGGATAGGATGAACGAGGTTCTACAGTAGCGATAGTTGTCCATTGTCCATTGATTTCTTCGAATAAGAGATGAGGGGAGGATTGACTACCTGTTATCATATATTTTCCATCCGGAGAAACATCTACATGTGGGTAGTCATACCGAAATGTAAATTCTTCTCTATGAGTATGGGAAGAGTTCTCTTCCGTTTCAATGAAGTGTGATGTTTGTTCCTCCAATACAAAAATACCTTTGGAAGTGGCTATTGCAACCCGTTGCCCGTTAGGAAAAACTACTATCTGCTGAATCCCAAATTCTGTAAAGTTGAGATTCGATAACCCATCTTTTGGACCCTTCAATCCATAAGTAGAGGGTGAGGCAAACGTTTTAATACTGTGACCATCCCATCCTTCAGTTACTTCAATGTAGTCAGCATATACCCGGGCAATGTATTTTTTATCGAATGATTTTCCAATCATCAATACATCAGGCTGTAGTTCAAAGGTATTTTCGGAAATGAGATAGACCCGTCTTGGTTCATACCAATCACCTACAGTAGCTACCAACCGCATATCAGGTAATACCACCACCTGAGACACACATTCCGTGATTCCAGTCCAGTCTATGGGATCGTTGTCCGGAGGAAATAACTGACGGAGTTTATCAAACTCCCCATCTTCATTATGGTAATAAATCTGGTCCATCACAAAGGCTGTCATATCTTTCCGTGTATCTTCCGGACACGGAGTGACTGGTTTTACTTTATCAATGTAGATTTCGTCAAGCCAGTTGTTTAGCTTGTCCTTAAAGGACTTTCCTTCATTGATCCAGCGCTGTGAAGCTTCTGTGATAGAGGCAAATTCTGTTTGCATAGTTGTGTATGAAAAGTTAGTTGTACAGGTGATTTGGAAAGGAGAAGTCGATGATTTTATTTCGGTGATACCTTAGCTGGTTTGCTGATGTATAGGAAAGATAAAGATTGTTCCTGGATAACTCTGATAACAGATGGCTTTGAGTTAATCAGGCTCATTGTTGTATTTGGTTTCAAGGTCCTTCCAGATTTTATCCAGATAGAGTGAAGCTAGTCTTTGGTGTTGCTGATCGGTTTTATCTGCAAAGTAGCTTTCATTGTCTTTAAACCGGATGTAAGCCTGTACTGTATCATCACCCCAGACAAAAGGATAGACAATGACAAAGTCAGAGTCATCCAGGTTCTTGTAGGTTTCTATGTTACGCAGAAATCCTAGTACAGGGATCATCTCCTGATAGTTTTCAGAAAATTGAAAGATAGAGAAGTACCAGGTTTGTGTGTGTGGATTGTATTCTGAATGGGAAATAGATGGCTTGTATTCTATCCAGTCAGTAACAATTCCCTGATTGGTACTCTCTTCATTATAAGCGTCCAGAAGATCAGTTGTAAACTCAGATTTTCCATACATTTCACGGCTATCCCACCATTCTTTCCAGCCAGGCTGCCTTTCGAATGTCGCTACTGGGGCTGCCAGGAATTTATTCAGGTTTTCCTGTGTGATACTGATTTTTGCCAGCAAGGAGCTGAGTTCGGACATAGATGTATTTTTTATGAGTGTAGTACTAAGTATTGATTTGTAGTGGGTATTTGCTTTACTTTCTATAGCTGGTAGTTTATGTTTCATAGCTTTGGAGGAATAACAATAGCTTCAGGAGTAAACATCCTCCTAACGCTATTGGCTTCAGAAAAAATATCGTTTCTACTGTTCTCCAGAATGTGCTTCCCGCTGTAGTGGGAAAGTCACTCCTGGAGGACAGTAGGAAAGAATCCTTTAGAAATAATAAAAGCGAAAAGTTCTCTCAATAGGATAACAGATGTTACTCCTTGCCTTCTTTGCTCTCTGCCGGAGGTAAAATTTTGCGCAGGTCTGCCATTACCTCTGAATATACAATACCTGGAATGTTGCCAAAAGCTAGTTTGTTTCCATAATTTTCAGATGCATATGATTCAAAATGTAATCGACCCAGATAAGCATCCTCATCATAATAGCCTACTGTAATGCCTTCTGTTTCAATTTCTGCACGTACCCGTAGGTGAGGGAATGCTTTTTCATAAGCAGGTACATAGCCACCATCACTTACTTCTGCACGACGCCAGCCGAGTTTTTCCAGTGTCTTGGCCAGATAAAGAGCTCCCTGTTCGATTTTTTTGCCTGAGAATGTATTGGATTCTACAGCTGCTTTTTCTTTTTCATCAATTGTAATAACTTCCCGTTGCATCTGAGGGAAAATAGGCTCGATATGCAGGTCAAAAAACTTCTGATTCCATGCTTCCCGTTCTTCTGGAGTGATCATCAGCGGATGTATCATACCAATAGTAGCCGTTTCTTCCGATAGTTCTACTTCCTCATCTTCCAGACTCATCAGACTGGTATCTTCTGCACACCAGAAGGTGGTGAGTAATTGTCCGTTTGCATCAAATGCACCCCACACCAGGCGGGTAGCATAGACAAACATAATTGGGTTGCCCAGAAAAAATTTCTGCCATGCATCCAGTTCCCATCTGCGTCCAGTTACCATGTATTGCTCCAGACGAGGTGACTGCGATTTTACTACATCACGAACTTCTTTGGTGATTAGTTTGAACTCATCCTGAACTTCTTTAGCTGTTCCTTTAGGGGCTGACTTTAGTTTTTTGCCATCTTCATCCAGGAATGCCATTTTAAAGTTGACATCAATAAAGGCACGGTATTCAGAATCATTGACAGTGAAGGTTTTGAACATACCATCAAAATCGAAGTCTGGGATAATGCTGTCGGCCAGTTCGTTCATATCCATACCTAGTTCTTCGGCGGCTTCTTCCAGTGCGGCATGGGCTGCACTTCCTACATTGCTGTTTTTATTCTGGTATTTACGGCTAAAAAATTCCACTGTCCGTAGAGCTTTGTTGCTGCCAATCATTGCCAGAGCTCCTACAGCGTATTCAGCCATTTTACCTCTTGAGTTATCTACCCAGGTATTTACCTGATTACGCAACAGATTTACCGTTTCGTCATCTCCTAGGAGCCCTGCCAGTGTGAGACAATATTTTTGTTTGGCATCAGCACCATTGTCGATGTAAAGCTTGAATAGTTTTTTAGCAAAATCTCCGGATTTGCTTCTATCTATCAGTGAAAGCAACACTTTTGCTTCCAGATCAGGACGAATACCTTTGGCACGGCTCATACGATACAACAGGAATATTACCTCATCAGTAGTTACTGCTGTGCCGTCAGTTTTGTAAAGAGTTGGTAATGCATTTGGTTTTATCCAGCTAATGGGTGATTCAGAAATTTTACCACGTTGTTTGGCAAATTCTACCATATCTGCCAACAGCTTATCGTTTGCTTCGCCATAGAGCTTGTTTGCCAGTGATTCAAGCATTACATCACGGGCATCATCATTTTTCTCAGAGTTAAATGCTGCAGACAGAATAGCAATAGATTCTTCTGTATTAATTTTGGCAAGGATCAAAGCTGCTGTTTGACGAGTGTCGGCTGTTTTGGCGTTAAGAAGGTCTTTTGACCGGGCTATAGCTTTGTCTCCCTGCTTGCTTAACACTGTAGCGAGCATAAAGCGTATCCGTTTGGATTTGGTTTTGGTTAAATCCCAAAGGCTATCTTCAATAGAAGAAAAGTCATATTTCTCTATGATCTCAAATAAAGTTTTGAAATATTCATTTCCTACATCTTTTGGGTTTTTACCGAGAGCATCAGGCCAATATTTCATAGCATCCGCACCAAACTTTTCATCCAGGAATGTCAGGAAGTCAGGTACCAGAAAAGGGGAGTTCTTTATAAAAGGAACTAGTCGTGCCTGTGCGGCAACAGGATCACGCTCCAGCATGTCCTCAAATGACAATACTGTCAGGTACTTGCGTTGATTATCGTCCCAAGAGTATTCATCGCTATACCCCCAGGTGCCTTTAGTGGCTCCTGTTTCAAAGTGATCCAGGTAGTCTTTATAAAACTTTGTTAGTTGAGACTCATATTTACCAGGAAATGCCTTGTCCAGTTTTTTCCAGTTTGAGTAGACATCAATCGGATCAATTTGTTGCTGCTTGATCTGCTTTTCTATTCCTTTGATGATTGCTTTTTCAAAAGAAGCTGCATCCTTTTCCAGTAAGAAGTTGACTACATCGCTGTCAAGGCCATTGTGGTGATACCCGCTTTTGGGTACGATAAATTCATCTACATATTCATTGAGTGTTTCGCGGTGGTGATAATACAGAAGACGGCATAGTTCAAATCGGCTGTTGTCTTCGTCTGCATTGGCATCCATCACCAAACGAGCCTGTTGAGGCAAAAAGGATAGGACATATTTTCCAAAGGATGACGGCTTGTCTGTTTGTGGATTTTCGGTATCGTTAGCACCCTCTTCATAGAGGAAATACGGATCATCGTAATTATCCATGCCAAACATGAGAATATCTTTGTCCTTCATGCCTGATTTTTTCAGGATAGGTGCTAGTTGTGCCATTACATCAAAGTCGCCTGATTGTGCAATCTGATCACGCATCCAGTATTCCATCCACCAGGATAGATCTTTGTTGTTTTTATGAAAGACAAAAGATAGAATACGTTCTTCATATATCCCCCAGGATTGCGCAACGGGTATCAGGTTAGGAAGGTCATGAAGTCCCCAGGAGTGAAAGTTCCAGCCTACATTGCGCATATTGGGCATGGTAGTGGTTTTTCCCAGGATAAAGTCTTCTACTTCCTGCATGTGTTTGATATAGTCAGCATCATTGATAAATGAATTTTTCTGCTGAGCATCTTTTGCATGACAGTCGCTAAAAAATGCCTCGACCTGTTGAGTTGTGAGCGCCATAAAAATGAAAGAGTGTAATGTATTGAATAGATATAAAAATAGGATATAGTAATCGGTGCGACAATATTATATAATGAGTTTTAATTATAAAAATATTTTTAAAACAAATAATAAAATAATTTTTGGTGTTAAATAGGTAGCTATTAGTTGAAATATATAATAATATAAAATTTAATATCATTTATTAAGCAGGAAACTGCTGTATGGCAGGTAGTTAATATTTGTACATACCACTACTTCCTATTTTATCTGACGACGCAGATACATAGAGTTTAATTTTCTCTAATGGGTTGATTTCCGGAAAGGAATAATTGATTAGGTGCAGGATTTTTGTTAACTCCGCAAGCTTTTGCTGAAAGAGTTCAACCGAAATCCTGTCTGTATGAGTTGTAAGGAGAAGAGTAATTCTGCAGACCTGTATGTTGAAAATCCGGAACATAAGTATACTGAGCAAGACGATGTAAAATAAAGTACAGTGGTTCTGTCTCTTTCTGAAACAGTATCTTCCAACTTTGCGGAAGATGCATAAAACAAACCTCTGACTCTATTATCAGCATCAGATCATGCAGGGCTGCTATACCTGATACGATTATACTCTTCTGCACATTTTTGTTTTTCCGGAATGGAAGCAGAACATGTCTTTAAACGAGAACTTGCATTAGAAGGTTTACTGGTAAGACATGTTTTCTCGATACCAGAATTTGTTGTTGAAAGGTGTGATTAGGAGATAAATTATCTATACCTGATAGCTATCTATAGTAAGCCTGTAGAAAGTTTTTTAGCTGATTTTTTACTTTTGACCGCTCAAGGGAATGTATAGAAAGGAGTAAAGGACGTATAGATAAACTATTTCCTCTTGGGTTCCACTCAATGATAATTGATTGCCTTCTTCGTTCTCTTGATTTTTTTCTGAGTAGTGGGATCGGAATGTTATCAGATAATTCGATTGCTTTTTCTCGGGGGCTGTACCAGATAGTTATACTACTAAACCTGGACAATTGTAATTCAATAAATTGTTCCCAGTTCCCTTGTCTTAATATAAATACATACTCTGGAAAAGCTCCCTGAAGATCTGCTAGTATTATTTCCAGGTTGATAAATGGTTTCTCTATATCAATAAGCATATAAAACATCTGTTGAGCCGACACACAAAGATACACTATATGCAACTTTACTGCTGTGATTAAAGATAACAATAGAACCAGGTTCTGAGCACAGTTTATTCCTGTATACTGTATCCCATTCCAATAATGGTATGTATTAGCTTATGTTGCTGCCCGTGGTCAAGTTTTTTACGCAGAAAATTGATATAAGTGTCAATCGTATTGCTGGCAGGGTCCATATTGGCATCCCAAACCCGGTCAGCAATATCTATCCGTGATACAATTCGGTTACGGTTGCGCATCAGGTATTCCAGTAACATATATTCTTTGGCTGTTAATGCAATGTATCTGCCCCCTCGTTGCACTGTACGACTTGTCAGATCCATTTCCAGATCCGCTACTTTTAACAGATTTTTCCGACTCTGAATCTGGTTTAAAGAGCTACGACGATGCAGAGCTGTCAGGCGCATAAGGAGTTCTTCAAACTGGAACGGTTTAACCAGAAAGTCGTCAATGCCAGCTGCGTATCCAGTTGCTTTATCTGCCAGACTACCCATAGCCGTGAGCATTAGAATAGGAGTTTGCTGGTTTTCATTACGTAGTGCCTGAGTCATAGCATAGCCATTCAGCTTAGGCATATTGACATCTGCTACAATTACATCATATTCATTGCCAAATGCCAATTGTAGTCCTGCTTCCCCATCGTTGGCAATGTCAACCAGATGGGCATTTTCTTCCAATCCTTTCTGAATGAATGTTGCCAGGCGCACTTCATCCTCAACTATCAGAATTTTCATAGCTTTTCATTTTATAGACGAAAACAAGACATTTTCCTGTTTTCGTCTGGACCAATTAAATGTCTATATCAGCAGAGATTTTCACTGTATATTTTCATACTGTGTTACAGAATGCATTACTGTTTTTTTGCATGATCTGTCTTCTTGTGTACAGAGGTTTTGTGGTATTCTTTATGTACAGTGCTTTTCTCTGTGTTTTCCATATTTTTTTCGGCCTTATTGCCTTGATTTGTAGCCATGTTCTCTTTCTTCTCCTGCTTACTGTTTTTAGCAGGGGTAGTTTGCGCAAACATAACGCCACTGAACAGAGCAGCTACCAGAGTAGCCAACATGAATCTCTTTTTCATACGAAACGGATAAGTGTGAGTGAATCGTGTCAGAACGTTTGTCTGACATTCTGTGATAAAACTACTTCTGCCTTCTAAAAATGATTTTAAATTCAGATTAAAAAGACATTAATCTTCTTTCCAGGTAGGGAGAGTAACTGTAAATACAGATCCTTTGTCTTTTACAGATTGTACCACAATGCTTCCTCTGTGAATCTCCAGAATACGTTTTGCCAGGGGTAGACCAATACCATATCCTGCAATTTTACTGTGTTGACCATTGCGGTAAAATGCGTCAAAGATATGTTCCAGTTCTGCAGCAGACATACCTATACCTTCATCACAAACATTTACCAACACCTGTTGCTGACCAGCCTGTATGTTTACAACCACCTTTTTATTGCTACTATACTTGCAGGCGTTTTCCATAAGATTTTTAAATACCAGCATCAATAGGCGGGCATTGCCCATGACCAGCATTGCCTCATCTGTATCTCCTATTGTGGCAAAGTCAATATGAATCTGATAGTCGGGGTGATTCTCCTTAAGCAAATCGGACGCTGCCCAAAGTTGTTCATCCAAACGCAGGCAGGAAAAAGAGACAGACTGGGCATCTGCATTGAGTCGGGCCAGTTCCAATAGACTATTGACCAGAAGTATCATCTGGTTTACATCATCCTGAAACGATTTCAGGGTTTGTACATATTCTTCTGTAGTCCGTTCTTTAAACAACGTTACCTGTGAATTGCTGAGTAGGATAGCCAGTGGAGTGCGTAGTTCGTGACTAGCATAGGAGATAAAATTAAATTGTTGTTGATACGCTTTCTCTACTCTATCGAGTAGTTCATTAAAAGCATGAGACATCTGTCCGATTTCATTATTGAGATTGGCTTCTGATAATCGTTGATGAAAGGTAGGCCCCGAAATCTGCTTCATCTGACTGGCAATACGACTCAGTGGAAGTAGGTCACGTCGCATGAAATACCAGGTGGCTAGCCCTTGTAATACAATCAGAATCAGAGAGCCAAGAATCAAGGTAGTTCGTAGTTTTTTCTGTTTATTAAAACCTCCCAGATCATATCCGGCTGCTTCCAGAATAAGAAGTTTTCGGGAAGGATTATTCCTGCTTACAAATAAGGTACGTTCATAGCCATCTTTTCGAAATTCAACTTCCTTCCTTAAAACCTGTTTCTGGTAGGCTTCATTCAGATGCGCCACTGCACCTGTTGATCGGAAAAGTATGGTTCCAATAGAGTCATAGATAATGATCTGTCGTTTGCTGTAAGGGTCATCCTGTAAGGCTTCCAGTAAACGGAGCTGTTCTTTGCTGCTTCCTTTGGTAAAAATAAGTTGTTCCATGTTCAGTGCAGCCTGACGTAACCGATGATAGAATTCATCTTCCCGGTAGTTCGAATAAAACCAGTAAATGTTTACTGAAAAAAGGACCAAGCCTGTAATCAGTAACAATGACATGCTTAACGAGTGTTTTTCAACTATACGCATACTATAGCTTCAGGTAATAGATGGCGGCGTAAGGTAGCATATAGTTCGTTTTGTACTTTCCTGAGATTCTTCTCTTTCTCAAAATTAATTGCATTTTAATCTGGGTTCAATCAGAATTTGAGACACCAGACCCAACTTAGCCTTATCAAACAGGAGATTTCAGAAACGGTCTATCCATGCAGAATATCTCCTCTTGGTAGGAATCAGATAGGTTTGGCATCCTGTGTTTGTGATGCTAAACGATCTTACTAAACACAACCTTATTTTTTATCAGATATGAAAAGCACTATTCTTTGTGAAGTATTGCTGGCAGGTTTGCTGGTAACTTCTGCCTGTGAACAGAAAAAACAGGAAAGTCAGGGAAATACAGCTTCTAAAGAAGTAATAGATACCACCGGAGCCATTCCAATGGATGAACTGCAAACGCAGGTTATGGCCGTTGATGAACGTCCTTCAGATGTGCATCTGATGACAGCACTGGATGATTTCAGTCATAAAAATACACAAGGGGCAGCTACACAGATTCAGGAAGGAATACTGGCGCTGAAGGAAGAAACGGCCAGGTATACCGGACAGGGCAAACAAGCTGTACAAAGTGCCATTCAAACGCTCGAAAAACTGAAGGAACAAATTGAAGCTGGAAAGCTGACAAATATAGGACCATTGCAAAATGCTGTTGCACAGGCTCAGAATACTGTGACACATAATTTGTTCTTTGCCGTAGAGGAGACCTTTGTTCCTGAAAAACAAAATTCGACAGCCCGATTGCTTACCGTTGCTGTAGCACACTTGAGACAGAGAGTCAACAAGGATACTTCGTCTCTTAAACAGGAAGGAGAGGCTTTACTCAAGGATGGTGAAAACTTTGAAACCAGATTACAAAAGGGGGAGAAGATAAGTACTACTCAACTAAAAGACTATACTGCCCGTTGCCACAACTGGCTGGAGAAACATAACAGCTAGACGATAGCTTTTGTACAGGAGTTTTTGTAACAGATTAATTAACAGAGAATTAAGTGCTGCAAAAAGATTCTTGGCTCCTCCTGTATCTTCTATTTCCGTTTATTGGTTTTATTTTTTAAGCATATGAAAATTCATTCATTTCAATATTTGATTACTAGCTTATTGTTGATAAGCTGCCTGCAAAGTACTATGGCTCAAAATGCAGAGTCTCCTGCGACTAATCAGACAGAGCCAGTTGCCACCCTGACTCAGCAATTGCAAAATCAGGATAAGGATATTGTTTCTTCCATAGCTCCCTATGATAGTGCTACACGTGAGGCTATTCTGACTGCGAGTGAAGCACCTCAGTTACTGGCACGTATTTCAAGGATGCAGGCTCAGACAAGCCAGCAGTTTCAGGATTTGATTCAATCACATTCCCAAAGAGAGCAGGATTATTTTTACCAGGTTGCCCGTTATCCTCAGGTAGTACATACCCTGGCAGGTCTGGGAAAAGGCAGTTCTGAGACCAGTGTGAAGGCAATGGTAGAAGATCAGAATGCCAAAGAAGCGTTATGGAATATCTATCATCACCATTTTGCGGATCTGGTAAAGATAGATCAGATGAATCAGAATGCGGCTCAGGCATTTGATCAGTTGACTGCATCGTATAGTCCTGCAACTCAGAATGCATTCAATAAATTAATTGATATGCCTGAAGTATTGACACTGTTAACAGATCATATGGACCTGACCATGCAGTTGGAGGATAGTTTTAAAGCAGATCCGGAACAGGTACGTAACCATCTGGCTGAGTTACATACTACCTTGCAGGCAAAAAATCAGCAGGAGGTATCCGCTTATCGCCAGCAACTGGAGTCTGATCCGCAGGCTTTGCAGGAACTGCAGAAGTCGTCAAAAGAATTTGCTGCTGACAATCACTATGCCTATACCGTATCGGATACTGTTATCCCCAATGCAGCGACTACAACCAATTACTATTATGGGGTAAGTCCTTATTCGTATTGGTTTGGCTATCCCTACTGGTATGATTATGCTCTATGGTATCCAATGCCATTGTATATGCAAACTGGCTTTTATTTTGGTGCGGGTGGCAATCTGATGGTTTTTGGGCTACCTTCCTTTGCGTATTCAAACTGGTTCTTTACCTACGGATATCACCGCTATCCGGCATTGTATCACGCATATGGTAATTTTTATCATCAATATGCCCCTCGTGTGCCCTACATGCCTTTTCATAATGCCTTCTGGAATGTTGCCCGTAATCACTATGTGCATAATCCTGTAGCTCCTATGGCTAACCGGACTGATCTGAACAGACGAAATTTCCTGCCTCAACATCAGGCTATTGTGCCTCAGGGAAATGTACGGGAGCAACCTCTGCGTTCTGGACGAGTTCCTGCATTTGAAAATTCCAGTCGCATGGATCATTTCCGGGCTAATGAATCACATGCCCAGGCATGGGGATCGTTTCGAGGAGGTCAGGGATTTTCAGGTGGATTCGGTGGTGGCTTTGCCGGAGGCGGTTTTCATGGCGGAGGATTTCATGGGGGTGGACGACATTAAGACACTTTTTAGATAGATTTTTGTATACTGTGATAATGGAGGAGAGAGTAAGTCGTATTTCCTCTGTTATCACGTTTTTTGTTATATTTTATTCTTCCCATTTCTCTTAATCTTTTGAGAAAAGGGCATATATGTAAAGGTGAGTTAGAGTACTTCTAATGTAAGTTGTAGTATCTATATACATTCATGAAAAATACTTTCTCAAATTAATGTATTCTTCTTACAAATACCTTTTCACTCC
Source organism: Xanthocytophaga agilis (assembly GCF_030068605.1). Lineage (NCBI taxonomy): Bacteria > Pseudomonadati > Bacteroidota > Cytophagia > Cytophagales > Rhodocytophagaceae > Xanthocytophaga > Xanthocytophaga agilis. Next base: position 619,983 of record NZ_JASJOU010000003.1, on the reverse strand, counting down.
ACAGTAACCCTTTCAGATTAATTCTATATTTTGTCTTATGTGTGATTGTTGTGAAACATGATTGTTGGTAGTGTTTTATCCGAAGTCCATAAGTCAACATATATCTCATGAAATATTATCTGAAAATTGCCTCAGTATCCAGTTTGGTGTATGCATTATTTTCTATCATAGGAAATATAGTTCTGATGTTTTTGTATAAGCCAGAGGAACAAAACTGGATGGATGCACTCATGGTAGTGGCTTTGCCTACAAATGGTATGTCTTTTCTGCTCTTGCTCTTTACGCATCTGTATTATTTCCGAAATACTACTCACATCTCACTGAAGGATATACTGATTATCTCTATTTTGGTGATTTTTCTTTCTTATGTAGTGGAATACCTGATTAATGTGGCTTTTTATGTAGGCTACTTTGAATCGTTACCTAAAATCAGACATGATACCCAAGGAATATTGGGTTTAATAGACTCCTTTGTGCATAATGAACCTTATATGCCTGCCTTTGCTGCCTTTCGCTATATGACTGGGCTGATTACAGAGCCTCTTAGTGCATTGTTTTTGAGATGGGATCTGGTAGGGTTTATAGGAGGACTTACAGGTAATAGACTTTTTTATACATTGATATTGATCTATGGTGAAAGTTTATTCTTTCTGTTCAGGAAATACAACAAAGAGCCCTGGCTGGCTATTGTTCCCTTTCTGAATAACTGGATATTGGTTGAGATTACCAAAAAGCCCAAATGGTGGAATCTGGTGTTGTGGATTCCTTTTGTCAGACATATATTCCTGTATTTCATCAATGCAGAGCTCGCCAAAGATGTTCAGCGCGATTCATTGTATGCAATGGGTATGACGCTGATGCCACCTCTGTTCTATGGAGACGTGTATTTGAATGAGCAAAAGAGGTAGGTTTTTTATCTATTTTGTGTCTTCATTCATTACACCAGTCTTGTGATAGACTATTTTGCTTCTCTTATTAGTCAGGGATATTCTTTTTTTCTGATTTGGCTAATCGTATTTATTCTTCTTGTTAAAGTCTATTTTGATGCTTATCAAAAAGAAGCTGTTACTATGTTGGAGGCAATGAATCTGCTCATGGCTGTGTGCGGCTTATATGTCTTTTACTTTTGGTTTCATGAAGCGTTTACTTACTTCATGAGTAATACCTATGCGGAGCGGTATGTATTTATAACGCACATTAAAGAGCCTTATGGCTCTGTCGTATGGATTACAACAATAGTAGGGAGTGTCTTGACTCAACTTTTCTGGATACCAAAGCTTCGCCATAACATGGTGTTATCACTATTTATATGGCTATCTCTTCATCTTGAAGCCATAATTATATTTATAACCTCGTTTTTTAGTGATTACTTGCCATCTGGCTGGGTTACAAAGCCAGTTTCTGTAGGGGAACAGATTCTATCCAGAGTACTTTATGTAGGAATGGTCACTGGAGTTTATTTCTTTTTGTGGAAGCGAAAGAAGAAATAGATCAATAATTAAGCATTCTATTCTTATTGAAAGTCTTTACTTTATTAATTGCAACAATTAGGACAATCATACTCAACACTCCTCTAATACCCCATTCTTCCAAATGGAAATAGGGGATCCAATATTTATAAAAGTATTTTGGGTCAGGTTGCCTTGTATATGTCATAAATGTTAGACGAAGCAAGCCAATCCGAATGAGCATTCCAAGCCAGTAGCCTATGAAAAGCAAGCTTGTATAAATAATCCACCATTTCCATATGATTTGTTTTTTTAGAATATATATCAATCCTAAGCCACAATAAGGGATAACAAAGAAAGATGTAAGAGCATAATACCAACGAGTCTCAGTACTATCAGGCTCATCCCGGATAATATGATAGCTGTCTGAGTCATTGAATAGAAGGCCCTCTATCAGGAAGTGATACATCTGAGGACGCAGTTGTTTGAAAAAGCTTATCATACAGCATGATAAAAAGAAACTAGCTACTAGCAAATACACTATTTTAAGTAGTGGGTTAGGATGTGATGAAGAAGATGTTGAATTCATGTTTTGTTTTGCTTGTTTCAGATCACATCTTACTGAAATTTCTATTCTTTCCCATGAACGTAATCCGAATATTTTTCCAACATGACTGGAACTCCGGTCAACTTGATAAAAGTAAAAACTGTGATTTGTTTTCGAATCAAACTACAAAGCGACCATACTTCGGATCGCTTTGCAAAATGACCGGAACTCTGTTCACTTTCAATTTTGGCTGGAGTTCCGGTCGCTTTTCAGAAATATTCGAATAATGGTCACGTTTTCCTTTGACCGGAGTTCCGTTCACTTTCGTCAATAACCGGAACTCCGGTTGCTTTGGGAAACTATCCTACTTCCGGTCAGTTTTTATTTTGACCAGAACTCGGATAGTTTGGCTGTATCGAATAAGAACATTTTATAAATCTATTTGGTAAACATGCGTACGACAGAAGTCATATTTTCCTGGCCGAGATTCTGAGCAATAGCTTTCTGAAATACATGTAGGGCAGCATCTGTCATTGGTGCTGATTCTGATGATCCCGCTGTGGTGAGGATATAAGAAAAGTCTTTTTCGATTAACTCTACCGGAAACTGTGGCGTAAAGTTCTCTGTTAGCATGGTGCTTGTGAGGTATCCAGCTACTGGGCTCCATACAGAAGTTTTAGAGATGGCTGCCAATGCACTTTGTGCATCCATACCTGACCGTTTGAGCATTCCGATTAATTCGGCATAGGCTGTTACCTGAATACCCAGTAATGCATTGGTTGTTAGCTTTACCAATGCTCCTGAACCCCAGGGTCCTACATATTGAATAGTAGATCCCATGGCTTTCAGGATGGGTTCTGTCCGGGTAAAGATTGTGTGATCACCTCCCACAAAGAAAACCAGTTGGGCTGCATCTGCCTGAGGACGTGAGCCAGATACAGGAGCTTCCAGAAAAGAAATGCCTTTTGCTGTTAATGTGCCCGCTAGTTCTTTGATCCAGACAGGTGTTACTGTCGAACTTTCAATCGCAATAGCTTCTTTTTTCATTCCCTGAAGCGCCCCATTTTCCGGGTCCAGCCATACTTGTCGGGATGCTTCGTCGTCTCGAACCATTGCCAGCACAAAGTCAGCCTGTGCAGCAGCCTCTTTGGGAGAGTTTGCCTGTGTGGCTCCTTCTTTAACGAGGTCTATAGTTGCTTGTGGTGTACGGTTCCACACTATGACCCTGTGACCAGCTTTGATAAGGTTTTTAGCCATACGAGAGCCCATAGCTCCGAGGCCCAGTACGGCAATGGTTGATGTAGTACTCATTGTTTTATCGTTTTTATAGGTTTAAGAGGTGTAATTGTTTTCAGGAAATTTTACGAGACAAGTCTGATTGTAAATTTATATACCATCCATTTCTGTATTTGTATAATCTGTCAATACATCTTTGTAAAGCTTGCATTTTTATAGTCAGATTCCAAGTGTGTCTGAGGACTTATCGTATAGCTGAAAAATAAACTGGGTGGCTTGTCAGGCCACCCAGTTTAACTTCGACAATTCTATGAAAGGTAATCTGTTTGCTTACTGCTTCACAATCTTAAACTGCTCGCGCAATCCTGCATTTCCAGTAATACGCACCAGATACAAGCCTGGTTTTAAGGAAGATCCATTCATCAGAACAGCGTGATTTCCTTCTGTTTCATAGTTGGCAATAATGCGTCCTTCCAGTGAGACTATCTCTACCTTAGCTTTGCCATAGCCACTATGCAATTGTACCTGAAAATCTCCGGCAGACGGATTTGGCGAGATAACCGATTTCTGAGGCAATTCAACTTCTGGTGAACCTATCCGGGCTGCTGATTGTGAACATCCTGTTGTAAATACAGTGAAGTATTGCTGACGTAAAATAGTACCGGACGCATTCTTCGTGGTTGCTTCAATCAGATACTGTTGATTAGCTAACAGTTGTTGAACGACACCCGCCATAGAAATTGTTTGAGTTGCGGTTGTTCCATTGAGAGCATACATATAGTCCTGAACAAGCTGACGCGGATCATTTTTCAATACTTTTACAATAAGCGTACGGGCAGTGGAGTCATTAGCGTTTACCAATACATCCTGGTTGTTACAGATAGTTACACTTTGATTGTTTGCTGGCCATAGTAACAGAGAATTTGTACCTTGATCAGGGGCTGTTGTAAAAATGGTTTTCACCGTTTTACCTGTTCCTGAAATATCTCCTCCAGCTCTTTCTATCACATACAAAATTTCCATTTCATAGGTAGTTCCTGGCTTCAAACCTGGTATTTGCCATGTAGAAATGGATGGAGTACCTTGTAATGTGACAAATCGATAATCTTCTCCCTGATTATCTGCCGGATACTTATCAATTTTATAGGAATATAAGCTCACTGTAATACCATGACGATCTAACCCTGCTGGTCGTTGAACAGTAATTGATGGAGAAGTAGATACATTTGTCTGACCATTAACCGGACTGGTGATAGTAAGAAAAATGTCAGCTGCCAGTGGAAGTGGTTTGATAATGATAGGATACTCTCCCTGTCCGATAATGTTTTGTAAAGAGTCTCTGGTAATCAACACCAGACGTGCAGCATAGGGCTCCTGACGTAAATCCTGTATGAATGACGTCATCTTTACATTGTTTAATGCCGTTTGCGCTGTAAGACCTACTCGTGTAGGGAACGGATCATACTGATAATCTATCTGGGTACCAGTTGCTACATCAAAAATCTGGGCAGTAATAGAACGCGCATTAGGATTATTGGAATTGACCGTCCATTCTACCTCTGTGTGATAGATTGACTTCTTTACATATAACGTATCTCCCGGACTTGGCGAGACCAACAGGGGTTGAGGTGCTGTAGTAAAAGTAATTCTTACATTTTTACTCGTTCCGGAAGGATTTCCTCTAGCCCCAGATACGAGATAATGGATATTGAGTTCATAGGTAGTTCCTGGTTTCAGATTAGGTATCTGCCAGCTGGTAATGGTTGATATATTTGATACCCATACCATGCGATAATCCTCCCCCTGAGCATCCATGGGATATTTATCTATTGTATAAAAGTCTACCAGGATACCTACTCCATGTACAGCTATATCTGATGGTTTTTGAACAGTGACAGTTGGTGATGTCGACACACCTGTTTGACCATTAACTGGGCTAATGATGGAAAGATTGACATCTGTCCCTAATGGCCGCGGCTTGATGATAATAGGATATTCACTTTGTCCAATGATATTCTGTAAAGAGTCCTTAGTTGTTAACACTACCCGAGCCGCATAAGGTTGCTGACGAATATAACTTACATACGATTGTAGTTCTACATTAGTTAATGCTGTTTGTGCTGTGAGGCTTTTACTTATAGGAAACGGATCTCCTGGAAACAGGGAGGTAAGCTCTTGACCAGTTGCTACGTCAAAGATTTCAGTAGAGATTGAACGAGCATTCGGATTATTGGCATTTACTGTCCACTTTGCTGCATCAAAAGTAATTGCACCTGTCAAATACAATGTATCTCCCGAACTTGGAGAAACCAGCAATGGGCTGGTCTTTTCAGCAGATGAAGTAAAGAACGTAAAATATTCCTGACTTATTAGAGCGTTGGCGGCATCGACTGTTTTTAACTCAACCAGGTATTGATGATTAGGTTCCAGTGGATTACCATTGGAAAATGGAAAGAGAAAAGGTTCTGTTGTTTGATCGGTAGATGTAAAGGTATGAGAATTTTCATACACCAACTGCCGGGGATCGTTTATAGATACCTTAATGTAAAGCTTCCAGGTTGTAGGTTCATTGGCATTAACATTAAACCCTGACAAGGTATTCAGATTGATGGTGGCTCCATTCTGAGGTGCGAGCAATAAGGGAGAATTTACTCCATAGCTGGACATAACAAAGCTGCCAATAAATACCAGCAGCAGATAAAAATGTTTCATAGTGTGTTTAACTAAATAAGATGGATGAAAGGATGAAAAAAGTGCTTATTGTACTCCATAGACGTTCACAAAAAAGTAAAATATGAGCATGTAGTAAGTTAGTGTGATAGTTTCATCCTTTAATGACTTTTCATTTTTAAAATAAACATGCTAAATGATAATTATTTTTGATGAAATTTTATGCCTAACAAAACTCAGCATGTTTGCATAGTTTTAGTTTGTCTTGCGTTTGTAAATGGCCAGTAATAAGTGTTGTTGTAGGCTTTTCTTCAAAACAACAGATGTTCTATCTGTATTGGGTATTTGTTACTTTTCTTGTCTATCAACTGATAAGGAGTGAATGGAAATTAAGTATTGTTGTAACAGGTTTTAGTTTTAGTAGAATATGAAAGCTGGATTTTGGTTAAAGGTAACAGTATATATTTTTAACTTATTTCAAGGTGCAGAAACTCGATATTATCTACAGATTCAGATCCTGATACCAGACAAAAAAGTTTTTAGTTTACTTATTGCTGAATAAAATCGGTTGATTATACAGCTAGTAAAGCTGATTCGGCCAATCCGGTTAAGAGCTTGCGTTCAGAGTAATTTTTTCTCTATTTGAGACTGAGTATGTTTTGTATTCAGCCTCAAATAGATGGTATGTAGTGTTACAGTGTTAGATTTATTTTTTCTTTATTACCCTAAACATTTCCTTCTCTGCCACCTATTACTTTTTTGATTATCCATAAAATTCTTGTTTTGACTACAACAACCATGAATTAGACTACAGTTAGTTTTTTCATGTTGAGGACCTTTGTGATACAAACGTTCACAACACAAAAAACAAAAATATGAAAGTTGTCATCACAGGTTCGTTAGGAAATATTAGTAAACCACTGGTAAAAGAACTGGTACAAAAAGGACATACAGTTACCGTCATTAGCAGCAATTCAGACAAGCAGAAAGACATCGAAGCACTGGGTGCTACTGCAGCTATTGGAGTATTGGAAGATGTAGATTTTCTGGTGTCGATTTTTACAGGGGCAGATGCTGTATACGCTATGATACCACCCAACTTTGTTACAACAGATTCGCGTGCATATTATCAGCAGATTGGCAGAAATTATATGCAGGCTATCCGGCAGACAGGCGTAAAACGTGTAGTGCATCTGAGTAGTTGGGGAGCTCATCTGGATAAAGGCACCGGATTTATTTTGGGTTCACACGATGCAGAGTGTTTGTTGAATGAATTGAAAGATGTGGCTGTTACACACCTGCGGGCTGGGTTTATATACTATAATCTGTATAACTTCGCAGATATGATCAAGAGAACTGGTTTTATTCGTTCAAACTATGGGGATGATGATAAGATCGTCATGGTTGCCCCTGAAGATATAGCCAGTGCTGCTGCTGAAGAACTGGTAACTGTTGGTACTGGTGTAAATGTACGTTATGTGGCAAGTGGAGAATATACAGCCCGTGAAGCCGCTTCGATTCTGGGTGCCGCTATTGGTAAACCGGATTTAAAGTGGATCACTGTCAGCAACGAACAGATGCAGGCTGGTATGGAGCAACATGGAGTTCCTGCTCATATTATCACAAATTCTATTGAGTTGGGAGCCAGTATTCACAATGGTACCCTGAAAGAAGATTATGAGCTACATAAACCGTTGACTATCGGAAAAGTGAAGCTGGAAGATTTTGCGAAAGATTTTGCTGTGGCTTTTGCAAAAAACTAAAGGTACTTATCCTGGAGGAGATACTATTGTTATTTCCTCCAGGATTTATTTAAAGTCATATTATTTATCTGCCAGGCAATGAAAAGTATACAACCCTATTCCTTCCGGACCATAACAGAGTATCATCAGTTTATGGATTTACCCAAACCCGAACATCCATTAGTGAGTGTGGTTGATTTTAACCATATCAAACGATTGCCAGACAACAAACCTAACAAATTTGTTCAGCAGTTTTATTCCATTGCACTCAAACGGAATTTCAATGGTAAGATCAAATATGGTCAGCAGGAATATGATTTTGATGAAGGTGTAATGATTTTTATTTCACCTGATCAGGTTTATTCAATCGAAGCAGATAAAGAGTCGCAACATACAGGATGGTTGTTGCTTATGCATCCTGACTTTTTATGGAATACACCTTTAGCCAAGGCCATCAAACAATATGAGTATTTCAGCTATTCGGTCAGTGAAGCCTTGCACTTGTCAGAGAAGGAGGAAATTGTTGTTACCAATATCATGCAAAACATTGAGCAGGAATATCATGCCAACATCGATACCTTCAGTCAGAAAGTGATGATTGCTCATCTGGAATTACTGCTGACCTATGCGGAACGGTTTTATCATCGACAGTTTATTACCCGAAAAGTAACTAATCACAAAATTCTGAATCGGCTGGAAGAGATTCTGGCTGAGTATTTCAACAATGAGACATTAGCCGAAAAAGGATTGCCTACAGTACAATACATTGCGGACGAATTACATATGTCACCCAATTACCTGAGTTCAGTTTTAAAAGTACTAACCGGACAAACTGCTCAGCAACATATACACAATAAATTGATAGATAAAGCCAAGGAAAGATTATCAACTACAGATTTATCTGTAAGCGAGATAGCCTATGAACTGGGGTTTGAACATTCACAGTCTTTTAGTAAGTTATTCAAGAACAAAACTAATCTCTCTCCACTGGAATTCAGGCAGTCTTTTCAATAGGTTAGACAAAATAAATGAGAATATACATACACTCAGGTGGGGGTAATTCTAGCGAGAACTGTATCTCTTCAAAATCAAAAGGTATATTTGCAAACAGAATACCTATAGATTGGATAAGAGATTAGTTGTATGTTAGTGCCTGTTTTGTATGTACGATATTTTTCATAAATACCTTGAGGAGAAAATAACCCTGACTTCAGAAGAATCTGAACGCATTCGATCATTTGCTATTCTAAAAAAGTTACGTAAAAGACAGTATCTGTTACAGGAAGGCGATGTTTGGCAATATCATGCATTTATTACCAAAGGCTGTGTACGGACTTATTCTGTAGATGACAAGGGAAACGAACATGTAATCGGTTTTGCTAGTGAGAACTGGTGGACAGGCGATAGGGAGAGTTTGCTTTCCGGAAATCCTTCACGATTTAACATTGATGCTCTAGAAGATAGTGAAATCATTTTGTTTACCAATGCTAATTTTGAGTTGCTTTGTTCAGAAATTCCAGCCTTTAATAATCTGATTAATACTATCCTGCAACGAAGCTTTGTTGTTGCTCAGAATCGTATTGAAGCAGCTTTGAGTTATACAGCCGAAGAAAAGTATCTAAACTTTGTAAACAAATACCCTGGATTTGCTACGCGGATACCTCAGAGTATGATTGCATCCTATCTGGGTATGACACCCGAAACATTAAGTCGGATACGAAGTCAGATTACCAGGAAATAGTATTTTTCTGTAGAGTAGCTTTTATTGAGGCTTCTTTTTTATCTGTTTTTGGCAGGCACTTTTCTCTTGATCCAGATCAAGAACTTTCTTATTCTACATCAATGTGAAGGTCGGACTGTTGTGGCACCTTTGTAACATCAAACAACAATTACAAAACGTAAAACAACAGAAATCATGTCAAAAATAATTTTTATTACAGGCACCAGCACCGGATTTGGTAAACTTACTGCTATCACATTAGCCAATGCAGGTCATTCAGTTATAGCAGGTATGCGTAACGTAGAAACTAAGAATGCAACTGTTGCACAAGAACTGGCTGCATTACCCAATATTGAAGTTGTAGAAATTGATATCACTAGTGACAGTTCTGTACAACAAGCCTTTGAAAAAATTCTGGCTAAATATGGCAAAATAGATGTCCTGGTAAACAATGCAGCTGTAAGTGGTTTTGGTTTGCTGGAAGGCTATTCACTGGACCAGATCCGTCAGATGTTTGAAGTAAATATGTATGGAGTGATACGTACCTATCAGGCCGTGTTGCCTTCTATGCGTAAAGAAAAGAATGGTTTAATTATCAATATCACTTCCGGAGCCAGTGGACATACACTACCATTTATGGTTCCTTACTTAGCTTCCAAGTTTGTTGTAGAAAGCATCACAGAAGGAGCACAGGACGAACTGGCAGCCTATGGAATTGAAAATGTAAGTATTCAGCCGGGTGTCTATCCTACAGAAATGACCAATGGTGCAAAAGCAGGTTTTAATGCTGACAAAGAATCTATAGTAGCTGAATACGGAGAAGAGGCCACAGAGAAGTTTAATGCATTGGGACAGGCCTTATTTGGTAAGATGGCACAGTTCAATATGAATCCGCAAACTATTGCTGATGGTATTCTGGAACTGGTAAATATGAAAAAAGGCTCTCGTCCGCTACGTTTTCCGCTGGATGCAATTGCTCAGGGTACTGATAAGGAGTTTATCCAGTCCCGTGCGGATATCAAGGCTAAATGGCTAGCTGCTTATAATGGCTAATACATTCTTGTTTAAACTATTCTACTAAAATGACAACTGCTAAAATAGAAAGATTGGTAGAGCGTCATCTTGAACTCTGGAACCAAAAAGACCAGACTTCACGTAACGTGTTGATGCAGGAAGTGTATGCGACTGATATTGAAATGGTAGATCGTCACTTTATTGCTGTCGGCCATGCCCATATCAATGAGTTTATACAGAATCTCCAGCAGAAAAATCCCAACTTCCGGTTTTCTCATAGGTACCCTATTGATACACATCATAACATTGCCCGTTTGTACTGGCAGTTTGGATCAAAAGAGAAGCCAGACGTAGTGACAGGTATGGATTTGTTTGTGATTGAAAAGGATAAGGTGCAAAAGCTGTATGTGTTTGTTGATGAGCCGAATAAATAAGTAAAGCCATTATTATTTTAACAAAACCTATACTAACCTCAGTCAGATAATAAATTAGTTATCTGACTGAGGTTTTTTACTCTGAGAAGATAACAGAAGTATTATGCTCAGGAAGGAAATATTGGTTAGCTTAGTGTTGAGGTAGCTGATTGTCAGCGTAGTATATGGAGCGTTTGTATCTGAATACAGAAAAGAGGGTAATACTATACCGGAAATTTTATAAATTGTGCGTCTAATTGCCTCTGTGGCAAATGGTCATTCTACTATAAACAGGAGAAACAGCAGACTCCATTTACTACTATTAAATTTACTCAATAAGTAAGAATGACACTTATGGAACACAAAGCTATTTCCATCCGGCCCTTCATCGGAGCCGAAAACTTCCAGTTATCACGCAGTTTTTATCGGGATCTGGGATTCCAGGAAGGCGTTATTTCTCATGATTTTTCCTATTTCTATACAGAAGGAATAGGCTTCTATCTGCAAGGACATTATGTCAAAGACTGGGTAGATAATACTATGCTTTTTCTGGAGGTAGACAATGTGGAGAGATACTGGAATGAACTGCTGGCTCTGGATCTTACTAGTAAATACAAAACGGTAAAACTCACACCGATCCGAAATCAGGATTGGGGACGGGAGTGTTTTGTGCATGATCCTTCTGGCATACTCTGGCACTTTGGGGAATTCTTCAAACAAAAATGAGGAGATACAGTGCGTATACATACTATTCGGTGAAATGTATAATTCCTGCCGTGAAAGATATAAGGTCTTAAAGCCGTTGTTGGTACATCTTTGTATTGTCAATTACGATACAAAATACAACGATCAACAACATGAAAAAGACAGTATTAATCACAGGCACCTCATCAGGCTTTGGCCGGGAAACTGCTAAATTGTTTCAGCAAAACGGATGGAATGTTATTGCCTCTATGCGCTCACCTGAAAAGGAGCAGGAGTTGCGCAATTTAGATAACGTATTAGTTACTCAACTGGATGTGCAGGACTCTCAGTCTATTGAAGACGCCATAAAAGCAGGTGTAGACAAATTTGGAACAATCGATGTGTTGGTAAACAATGCTGGCTATGGCTTGATGGGTGTTTTTGAATCTGCCACCAGAGAGCAAATCCAGAAACAATTTGATGTCAATGTATTTGGGATGATGGAAGTGACACAGGCTGTGCTACCTTATTTACGCAAAAACGGCAAAGGAGCCATCATAAATATTTCCAGCTTTGGAGGGATAATTGGGTTTCCGTTTACAAGTTTGTATGCCAGTTCGAAATTTGCTGTAGAAGGTTTTTCAGAAGCTTTATCCCATGAACTGGTAAAACTGAATATAGCAGTTAAAATCATTGAGCCCGGTGGTGTGCATACAAACTTCCGTAATGGACTGGATCTAATTAAAAATGAAATAGCTGAGTACAACCCAATCATGGGATCATTCTTCAGTCGATACGCAAAGCCTACCGAGCACCTGGCTAAAGCAACGCCAGAAGATGTAGCCCTCACCATTTACAAAGCGGCAATAGATGAAAGCACTCAGCTTCGCTATGTAGTTGGAGAAGATGCTCAGTTATACATTGATACAAAATGGAAAAATTCCGAAGAGAAGTTTATCCAGTCAGTGCGAGATTTCTTTCTTAACTGAGAAGAAGTATCACATGATTGATAAAACCAGAAAGATTTGCCTATAGCGCGGGTCTTCTGGTTTTGTTCCAGAAGAGAAAACAATGAGATTGTCAGGCATGAAACCGACATATATAGACATAGAATCCATCGCCGCAGTTCATAGGTTTTACAATTGTGGTACGCCCCAACATCCACTGATAACCATTATTGATCTGGCAGAAACAGCACCTGATAGACCCAAAGAAGAAGTATATTACAGAACAGCCTTTTATACGGTGATGTGCAAGCGGTTTGAAGGAACAATGAAGTATGGTAGATCCTATTACGACTTTGAAGAAGGGTCTCTGATGTTTACTGCTCCTAACCAGGTAATTGCTTCCAGTCCGGATATCCGGGTTTTGGAGGGATGGGGTTTGTTTTTTCACCCGGATTTATTGGCTGGAACCGAACTTGGAAGAAAGATTCATGAATACTCATTTTTTCAGTATGATACAAATGAAGCATTGCATATCTCTGCTGAGGAAAAAACTATATTGCTCGATTGCCTGAATAAAATAAAAAGAGAGTACTCCCAGAATATGGATAAGCATACCAAAAGTCTGATTATTGACAACTTACAAGTGATGCTTACCTATTGTAATCGATTTTATGACAGACAGTTTTTTACGAGAGAGTATGTAAACCATGATATAGTGCAGAAGTTTGAGCGAATGCTAATTGACTACTTCGCTCAGGAAACACTTGTAGAGGCTGGCTTACCCGATGTGAAATACTTTGCCTCACAACTGAATTTATCTCCCAACTACCTGTCAGATCTGTTAAATCGTTTTACAGGTAAAACCACACAAGAACATATTCATTTGCAATTGGTAGACAGAGCAAAAACGCTGCTTTGGGGAACTGAAAAGACCATCAGTGAAATAGCCTATAATCTGGGCTTTGAACATCCTTCCCATTTTACAAAGCTTTTTAAATCCAAAATCGGGATTTCACCCAAGGAGTACAGGCAGTTGAATTAAGGTGTAGATAGAAAAGTAGTATTATACTTTTCCGTTAAACAGCCTTTTCCGGTTTCTTATCATTATCAAATGCATATTCTTCAAAAAATAGATTGATAATATACGATGGTTTGTGGAAATTTGAAGTTGACTTATTTGCAAACTAATCTACCATGCACCGCCTTTATCAATTTCTGCTCGGCATTGCCATGCTAATGCCTGTGGTCGTGAAAGCCGACCAGAACCCACTATGGATGCGCTACCCGGCTATTTCACCGGATGGCCAGTTTATTGTATTCAGTTATCAGGGCGACCTATATAGAGTCGCTGCTGCTGGTGGTCAGGCTATTCCGCTGACATTAAGTGAAGGACACGATTTTATGCCTGTATGGTCACGCGATGGCAAACAAATTGCTTTTGCTTCGGATCGTTACGGTAACTATGACGTTTTTGTGATGCCATCTACCGGAGGTGCAGCTACTCGTCTTACGTATCATTCGGCCAATGACCTTCCCAGTGATTTTACCCCAGATGGAAAGCACATTATCTTTTCGTCATCACGTACAGATGCAGCCAGCAACGTACAGTTTCCTTATGGTATCCTGACAGAACTGTATAAAGTGTCTGTTGCCGGAGGCCGTGCGCAAATGTTGTTGACTACACCCGCCGAACAAGCTCGCTACAATAGGGCAGGTAACCGATTGGTATACCATGATAACAAAGGATATGAAGACCCTTGGCGCAAGCATCACACTTCCTCTATCTCACGTGATGTATGGGTATATGATGTGCCAACAGGCAAACATACACAGCTTACCACCTTTAATGGAGAAGACCGAAATCCGGTATTATCACCTGATGAGAAAGATATCTACTTCCTTTGTGAAAGCAGTGGATCATTTAACGTACACAAAATGTCGGTAGATAAACCTGGACAGGCTACTCAGGTAACCAAGTTCAGTAAACATCCGGTTCGTTTTCTGACTATGGCTGAGAGTGGTACTTTGTGTTATGGTTATGATGGAGAAATTTATACACAGACAACAGGTAGTGAACCCAAAAAAGTAGTTATTCAGATCCTGAATGATACCCGCAATGTGTTGGAAAAGGTAGTGCCGATCAACAGTGGCGCTACTGAAATGGCGCTTTCTCCTAATGGGAAAGAGATTGCGTTTGTATTTCGTGGAGAAGTATATGTTACTTCTGTAGAAGGAGGAGTAACCAAACGTGTGACCAACACCTCAGAACAGGAGCGTTCTGTTAGTTTTAGCCCTGATGGTCGTACGTTATTGTATGCCGGTGAGCGAAATAACAACTGGAATATATACAAAAGCTCTATTATACGTAAAGAAGAGCCTTATTTCTATTCTTCTACAGTACTGAAAGAAGAGCCCGTAGCCGCTACAACCGCGGAAGAGTTTCAACCTTCTTTTTCTCCGGATGGTAAAGAGGTAGCTTATCTGGAAGAACGGGTTACCCTAAAAGTGATTAATCTGGAATCCAAAGCGACCCGTGTTATTTTGTCTGCTGATAAAAACTATTCCTATTCAGATGGAGATCAATATTATACATGGTCACCGGATGGCAAATTTTTCCTGGCAACCTACTCTCCAAGCAACATGTTCAGTGCGGAAGTCGCTTTGATTCCGGCTGATGGTAAAGGTAAACTAGTGAACCTGACAGAAAGTGGATATAGCGACGAATCACCCAAATGGATGATGAATGGCAAAATGATGATCTGGTTTTCTGATCGTGATGGTATGAAAAATCACGGTAGCTGGGGTGGTGAGAGTGATGTATATGGTATGTTCTTTACCAAAGAATCATGGGATCGCTACAAGTTGAGCAAAGAAGACTTTACATTGTTGAAAGAGAAAGAAGAAAAAGAACAGAAAGAAGCTGCCAAGGCTAGTGAAGCAGAGAAAAAAGACGATAAGAAGAAAGCTGGTGAATCGGCTAAGAAAGAAGATAAAACAGTAAAGATTGAATTTGAAGGACTGGATGGTCGTAAGTCTCGTTTGACAATTCACTCTTCCAATTTGACAGATGCTGCCGTATCACCTAATGGAGACAGATTATTTTATATGTGTCGTTTTGAGAAAGGCTATGATTTGTGGGTGACAGACCTGCGTTCCAGAGAAACCAAAATTCTGGCGAAGCTGGAAGGCGGACCTGGCAGTATTGATATGACTAAAGATGGTAAATCTATTTTTGTGAGCTCTGATGGCAAAATCATGAAGATCGATGCAGAATCAGGCAAAAGAGAAGCTGTTACCATCAATGGTGAAATGAACCTGAATACAGCTGCAGAGAGAGCTTATATCTTTGATCATGCATGGCGTCAGGTATTGAAAAAATTCTATGTTACAAATCTTCATGGCGTAGACTGGGATTTCTATCATACTGCCTATGCTAAGTTCCTGCCTCATATCAACAACAACCGTGACTTTGCAGAGATGCTGAGTGAAATGCTGGGCGAATTGAATGCATCCCATACAGGTTGTCGGTATGCACATCCTCAGGTAAACCTGGATGCAACCGCTTCGCTAGGATTGTTTTATGATCAGGAATACGACGGCAAAGGGCTGCGTGTAGTAGAAGTGATGGGCAATGGGCCACTGGCTAATGCTCAGTCCAAGGTAGAGACAGGTACCATCATAGAGAAAATAGATGGCGAAGAAATCACTACTGAAATGGATTATAATAAGCTGTTGAACCGGAAAGCGAATAAGAACGTACTGTTGTCCTGCTACAACGAAAAAACAAAGGTGCGCTGGGAAGAAACTGTTAAGCCAATTACTTTGCCTCAGGAAAGTGAACTTCGCTATCAGCGTTGGGTGACTACTCGTCGCAAAGAAGTAGATAAAATGTCAAATGGTAGTGTGGGATATGTACACATACGTGGCATGAATGATGCGAGCTACCGCACCGTTGTAGAAGAAGTGTTAGGAAAATGTGCAGACAAAGAATCGCTGATTGTCGATACCCGTTTCAACGGTGGCGGGTGGCTGCACGATGATCTGGCTACATTCCTAAGTGGTAAAAAATACCTGGATATTGTTCCTCGTGGTGTTCATATGGGACACGAACCCTTTCGTAAATGGATTAAGCCTTCTGTCGTATTAGTAGGTGAAGGTAACTATTCTGATGCTCATATGTTTCCGTTTGCTTTCCGTGAAAACAACATTGGTAAAATCATAGGTATGCCTGTACCAGGTACGGGCACTGCGGTATGGTGGGAGACTCAGATTGATCCAACGTTGGTGTTTGGTATTCCTCAGGTAGGTATGGTTGCACTGGATGGCAAGTATCTTGAGAACAATCAGCTTGAGCCAGATGTAAAGGTGATGAACCAGCCTGAAGTTGTTTCCAAAGGTCGTGATCAGCAGCTGGAAAAAGCGGTGGATGAACTGAAGAAGTCTGCACCAGCCAAAGTTCAGTCTAAAGTGATTGGTGGTAATTAGTAAAAGCTTGTAAGTTTGTGTATACAATGGCATGACTGTCTTTCAGCCATGCCATTGTTTTATTTAGACCACACAACCATGACTCTTATCTTTGCCATCCTTCAATCTTGTAGATCTTCTCTGTGAGTTTTCTATCCGGATTTCCATTGTCAGGATGAAACCATACTTCAAATCTGGCAGCATACGGTTTACCCCAATCTCCCTCATAGATAGTAAAATGATCTTTGGTTCCAAATTGTATAATACTATCTGTATCATTGATTATCTTAATAGAACTGCTTTTCGCCAGATTATCTGTGGAGAGTGGATACTCCTGCGTCACTTCATATGCTTTTAAGTAAATAGTTCCAGGTTCTGTTTTCCCTATCCAGATAGCATATTCATACAATCCTGGTTGAAAAGAATTGTACAGCTCAAAGTCAAAAGCTTTCCCTGTACTATGGCCTATAGAGTCAGAGCTTATGATTGATTGCTCCTTAGGAGTGTTCAGCGTAATATTGGTGGGTATAGTTAGATTATCAGCCCATTTGTCTCCATCTAGTTGTTCCATAGCAAAAATAAACACGGCATACAGAATGATTCCTGCTATTGTTCCCACTCCAAGTAACCCTGTGAGGATAGCTTTGAGCCAGCGACGATACACTAGGTGATAGACTGCCGATCCAAAAAGGAATAGTAGTGATAGGGTTAGAAGGATAAAGCTTGCTATTCCCAGGAAAGGGACCGGTGTCCAGTTGCTTACTATAACCAACCCAAGTGCAGCAACCCAAAATACAATGGGTATCCACCATTTTTCAAAGCAAGATGTAAGCATGTTTGTCCCTATGTAAAGTTATTGTTTTTTAGTGTGAGAGCTTATTTAAAAATTATCTTTACGAATCAGATACTATTTCTGGTATATAGATACTTTGGCCTTACCAATGGTAAGTTAGACTATCAGAATAAGAAGGCCACAAAATAATAAAGTCCAACAAAATAGTATATAGCTTTTACTCAGAGAAATTTACAACCACTATGAAAAGAATCGTCTCCCTGTTTTTGTTGCTAAGTCAAACTTATTTATTCGCTCAGGGTAAGCTACCAATTGGTGATACATTAAAATATGACATCCTTTTTAATGGCAGGAAGGCTGGATATAGCTGGCTTTGTCAGACTGGACCTCGTCAGTATGCTTCGTATCAGGAATACAATGACAGAGGGCGTGGACCTAAATTACTAACTACATTCAAGGCCTCTCCGCAAGGTATTGTGACCTTCCTAGATGTAGAAGGCAATAACTATATGAAAGGCAAAGTGGCTGAGACTTATGAATTACTAAATGGTGTTGCTCGCTGGGAAAATACTGCTGAGAAACAGCAAGTTTCTGTCACAAGGCCTGCTATATATCTAAGTACTGAAGCGGATGCTCCTTATTTACCATGGGCATTGCTTGCCTCTCCTGAGAAAAAGATTGATTTGTTACCTGCCGGACAGTCATCTATCCGATTGCTAAAAGAACATATACTTAAAAATGGAAAGAATGCCTATTTGTATTCAATCACGGGACTGGGTTTTGATCCTTCACTTCTCTGGCTGGATGAGAATCAGATGAGTTTGGGTTCTTTCAGTGATTCTTTTAACGAAGTTCGTGAGGATGTAAGGGATGATGTAGGCGATTTGTATCAAATACAAAAAGAAGAGATGGATGGCTATTATAGCAAACTGACCAGTCAGCTTGTCAGTAAGTCCAGAACAGGAATTGCTTTTCACAATGTCAATGTCTTTGACTCCGAAAGAGGGAAGGTTTTGCCTGCAAGAACCGTTCTGATCAGAGATGGGAAGATCCAGGATGTAGGAGATGCCAGTCTTAAATTACCCAAGGGGTATACGATTATAGAGGGAAAAGGAAAGACCTTATTGCCTGGCTTATGGGATATGCATACACATTATGGTGGTGGATCTGAAGGTTTGTTGAATATAGCTTGTGGAATTACCAATATTCGTGATATGGGCAACTCACTGAGTTTGCTGGAACTCCAGCAGCAGATTGACAATGGAGAGGTGATTGGTCCGAGGATTGTGTATCGTAGTGGAATTATTGATGGAGACGGACCCTATACTGTTCCACTTGGTATATCTGTTTCCAATCTGGAAGAAGGACTTCGTGCCATACGAAAATACGATTCACTAGGATACCAGCAGATCAAGCTGTATAGTTCTATTAAACCTGAATGGGTAAAGCCAATGGCTGATGAAACACATCGGCTGGGGCTGAGAGTAGCAGGACATATTCCCTCTCATATGACTGCGACACAGGCTATTAATGCCGGGTATAACGAAATTACCCATGCCAACATGTTGTTTCTGAATTTTTATGGTGATACAGTAGATACCCGTTCAATGCGTCGGTTTACGCTGGTAGGGGAGAAGGCCGCTTCGCTGGACTTTGAAAGCCAGGAATTTAAAGACTTTGTGAAACTGTTTCAGGACAAACATATCTCCATAGATCCTACACTGGGAGTTTTTGAGGGAATGTTTACCAGTAGTCCCAGTAAACCCTCATTGGGATATTCTAAAATTATGAGTCGTTTGCCTGCGACCATGCAACGCAATGCCTCCTGGGGTGCATTAACACCACCTCCAGGTCAGGAAGAAACCTATCGGAATGCAATGAAGGCAATGCAAAAACTTGTCAAAAAATTTTATGATGCAGGTATCCTGATTGTATCTGGTACAGATGATCTGGCAGGATTTATTCTGCATCGGGAACTGGAACTATATGCAGAAGCTGGCATTCCTACTACTGAAGTATTAAAAACGGCTACATACAATGCCGCAAAGCTTTGTGATAAACTGGATGTATTAGGTACTATCACCAAAGGCAAAATTGCCGATGTTATTCTGATAGACGGAGATCCAGTCCGAAACATTAGTGATATTCGCAGAGTATCACTGGTTGTAAAAGATGGTAATCTGTATGATCCTAAAAAACTTCTGGAAGCTATCTCTGTGAAGTATTTTGAGTAGGTGTAGACTCTACTCGTAAGAGATAGCTTTGTAGACAATTTATTGCCTAAAAAAAGAATGGCCAAAAAAGCAAAGTCAATACCTGTACGATCCTATATTGAGCATTTCGAAGCAGGAGCAGCAGTCGGAAAGATAGTATCTGAAGATTTTTCTTCCTATCAGGAAGCTGGATATCCTCATCGACACGATTTTCATTTTTTTCATGTATTGGAAAAAGGGAAAATTTGTATGGAAGTGGATTTTATAGAATATAAAATGGAAGGTCCTGTCATTTTATATATTCATCCCAGCCAGGTACATCGTACTGTAAGCGTTGAACATTCAGAGGGCTATATGTTAGGTATTCTCAATGAAAAGCTGAATCCAGAATATCTACAACTATTCAATGAGCTTGTTTTGCCTGCCTCTCCTTTGGCATTGACTTCAGATATGGTTACTCTTTTTGATCAGGCTATTCGGTTATGTGTTGCTGTTTCTGAGCAAAAGGATAATAAACTATATACATTACTGGTAAAGGACTATATCAATGCTTTTGCAGGAATGTTTCTGTCTTTTCATCTGGAACGGAAAAGTTCAAATACCACTATCTCTCGCTTTAGTACGGTTACACATGAGTTCAAACTACTTCTGGAACGTAGATTTGCTGAGATAAAGCGTCCAGCAGAATACGCCAGCCTATTACATATTTCAGTCCCTTATCTGAATGAATGTATCAGAAATATGACTGGCCATTCTGTTTCTTATCATATTCAGCAACGGGTGATTCTGGAAGCAAAACGGATGTTATTTCATTCCAGCAAATCTGTAAAAGAAGTGGCCAGTGAATTGGGCTATGAAGATTACGCTTATTTTTCTCGACTTTTTACAAAGATTACCGGAATAACCCCAGTCGCTTTCCGGAATAAAAACCTCGATTCGTCTAAGTAATACCCTCCTTTCTGCATTGCTGCCACAAAGGCAATAACCGTACTTTGCACTGTACAACATACACTGACATACGAAAAGTACAACTGCAAACTTGTTTGAAACATGCCAAAAGTAGCTAAGTGGCTAGGTAATACCCTAGAAGGTTTATTTGCCTCCAAATTTCCTTTGATGACAGTAATAAATACTGAATACATAACGCCGTTTGTTAAAAAGATATGTTTTCAGGGAGATGTGTCTGGGATGGATTTTCAGATTGGCTATGCCATCATTATCCGGGTAAGTGATACGGAATACAGAAACTATACGGTATCCTATAGTGATACCGAAAAAGGTGTTGTTGAAATTATTGTGCATTTACATGGGGAGGCTCCCGGAAGTCGCTTTATGCATGCTTTGACAACTGGTGAACAAATTCGGATAAGTGCTCCCAGAGGAATGAAACAATATAATCCATCTGTTAGGCAACATGTAATTATTGGAGATGAAACATCGTTGGGATTAGCTTATTCCTTTTTGGATGCAGTAAAGTATAAACAACATGACTGTCATTTTTATCTGGAGTTGGACGAACAGAATAATACTGTTCCAGAGTTGTTAGGTCTGGATAATTACACTGTATTTTCAAAGGATGGGACGTTTCAGAATGAGAGCTCTGTTGCCAGTTTGCCTGTCTTTCATTTGGATACGTGGCAGGATAGCAACTTTGTCTTGACAGGGAATGCCAGATCTATTCAAACAGTGAAACGTGTATTAAAGCAAAAGAACTTCAGAGGAAGAGTCCTGGCAAAAGCCTATTGGATGGAAGGTAAAGTAGGCTTATAAGTATTCAGTACCATACAAAAAGAATCAATGTTTATGATTTATGTGTTTAAGACAACTGTAAAAACAAAGAAAGCTGTAAGGTCTCTTAAATCTCGTCTAGATACATTGTTAGCTGATGCGAAGTGGAATTTTGATTTAGCAGATTGTGACCATATTTTACGTATTGATAGTCATACCTTACTGACCGCGAAGGTAATTGAGTTATTAAAGCAGCAAAATTTTGATTGTATTGAACTGGAATAAGAAATGACTATCTTAAGTGATTGTACTGCTTTATACGTTTCAGGAAATTGATCACATCCTTTAGAAATTGATCAGGGTGTTCGTAGTGAACATTATGACCTGTATTAGGATATATCTTGTGTTCAATTAAAGCAGGATGTTGTTTTTGTAGTCGAGCATTTTCTGTTTCAAAAGGAAACAAATCATCTGAATGGGTCGGATCAATAATTAAAAGAGGGACGGATAGATTGCGGTAAATAATTTTAGGTTCTAAAATTGCCATTGATTCTGCAAAGAGTGGCATGCGAGTAGGATAGAGAATATTTTCAAGAAATTGTTCAGGCGTTTGCATATGTAATAGTTGCAGTACACCTGGACTCAGTGCCCATTTGCCATTTTTTGTGGGACGAATCCATGCCAGAAGGCTAAACTGATTTCCTTTTTCTGCTGGATCATAATAGGCTTGATAGGTTTCAAACTCGCTGTTAAAGATTTGCTCCTGTAAACGATCTTTGAATAGCTGATCTATTCGCTGAGTTAATTGGGCGGAATCCATTTTATGATAATAAGTATTGCTTGAAACAGAGCCTCCATCTTCCAAAATTATACCTAATACCCGGTCAGGATATGTATCATAGAAAGCTGTACTGACCATAGCGCCTCTTGACCAACCTCCAATTACAGTTTTTCTGATTTTTAATTCATCCAATATGCATTTAATATCATCGGCTATATGATAAAGTGATACTTCATGATCCGGTATAGGAGTTTGTCCATGTCCGTAATAATCTATTGCAATAACATAATAACCTGCTTTTACTAATTGGTCAACAAAGGGAAGTACTTCAAAGGCATTAGTCAAACTACCATGTGACCATACAAGCGGAATTCCCGATCGATTACCCCATGTCAGATAATGCATACGGCCATTGGGAGTTAATGTGACGTGTCCATGCACTTTTTCAAAGTGGGAAAATTCAGATTTGGCTTCCTGAAAAAGTGTTTTCAGAGGTATAATAGTATCTGATTTTTGTTGAGCCAGGATTGGTATCTTGCAAACCAATAAAATTGTTAGAAGAGTAGTTAATTTCAATAACATATGTTCTACGGTCTGGAGTGAAATTAGGTGATATTCAATGTTATATACCTACTTTTGACAGGATTTAGAACGAATAGGTTGTAAATTCATCGGATCTGTCTTTCAGTATAGGCTTCTTGACCATATAGTGACTATCTTAAACCATGAACAAATTATCTCTGTAATGGGTTAAGATTTTTTATAGACACTTTTTGTAAAATGGACAAACCTATTGTTAAAAATCTATACGAATTCTGGACTCATATTGGGCAACTGACACATACCCTAAAGAAGACAACGTTATGCTCTGCTGTTTCTGTACCTCACTCTGATTGGCCAAACAGAATCTTTGATTTTGAAGTTTCAAAGTTAGTTATTGATGAGATCTGTCAACTAAGCCATGGAGGCGAACTATCTGATATAATCACTACTCAGAAGCCTAATATACTAAACGATAATCCCAATTTTGATTTTTTGTCTGGACAAAGAAATATGGCAATCGATCTGAGGTCTTTGGAGGCAAAATCAACAGATACTACAACTATTCGACAGGTAAAAACAGATGCAGAATCAATAGCTTTTGCTAAAATAGCATCTGAATCGTTTCGGTATCATGTAGGAGATCACGTTATTTCTACTATTATTTCTCAGTCAGAGCAGATTCGTGTGTTTATATACACAGAAGAGAATGAAACTATAGGTTGTGGAATTGTATTTTTTGATTCAGACAATAATGCCGGATTGCATATGATAGGGACAACTCCTAATGGGAGAGGAAAGGGTATTGCTACGACTATGACCAGATATTTACTACAGGAGGCCAAAGCAAATGGAAGTATCTATTGTGTACTTCACGCATCATTGATGGGAGAACCCATTTACAGAAAGTTAGGATTTACAGCTTATGGAGAAATTGAAACCTACCGAATCAGAAAATAGAGGTATATATTTTGTGACGTAGTGAACGTATTTATGTAATAACGAATCCCTCAATATGTTTGTAGGCAACACGTTGAGGGATTTGTTATTGAGGTAGGTTGTCTATCCTATTTGGATAATAGTTTCTCAATACGTTCAGCATATTCCGGTCCTGCTACTTTAGCTGCATCAATATGCTTTCCTGTAGTCTCCCAGAACGTTTTAGGATCTTTTGCTGCATTGAAAACTACCTGACCTTGTTCAAATGGAACTTCCTTGTCTTCTTTGCTATGAATAATCAGTTTAGGAACCTCAACAGAGGCGATATCTTCTTTGGCTGAGTAAGGAGAAACGAGGTATTGTTTAATAACGTCTTGTTGTTCCTTGGGTGCATAGAATGCGGCTATGTCCGTAAAAGAGCTCAGCGGACTGTCAAGAACAAGGGCACTGACACTGTTTTTATTATCCTTTGCCAGACGTGTAGCCACCTGAGACCCGATAGAAACACCTAGTAAGATTAATTTAGTACCTTTTACATCATTTCTTTTGATAAGATAGTCAAGCACCAGTTGACCATCCTTTAGAATATTCACATGGGTGGGCTTTCCTGTAGATTTTCCATATCCTCTGAAGTCAATCATAAAGACCTGAAATCCTTTGTCTACCAGCGGTTTTGCGATATAGGTGTAAGAAGATACATTTCCGCCTGCTCCATGAAATAATAATATAGTTGCTTTGGCTTTCTTTTGTGGTTTTACAAAGATACCATTCAGTTTTATAGTGTCTGTATCCAGAAATACTTCTTCATATTTCAGGTCTGCTATTGGTTTCCATTCTTTGGATGGGAAGTAAAATTTGTCATCAAACTGAGCCTGGCAGATTGTGATTGAAAATATAAAAAGGAAAAAGAGTTGAGATAGTAATGTTTTTTTCATGAGTATAGTAAGAATAATTAAGCCAATAATAGTTCTATTTGAGTAATATTCTAGTAACCATAGAAAAATTTTGAATGAATTTGGTAATGAAATGGGTATATGTTCTTCTCTTTTTAGTTGTATAGATGATAGCTTTGGCTTCATAAAGCTGTCATCTATACAACTTATTGGAAAGAGATGGTCCAGTCTATATGGAACGTAACATAATACAGTTAACAGGGTTTTATTTCTTTTGCCGAAACATACAGTGAAGTTTACACAAAAGTGCATCCTGTGCTATCTTGTTTTTATTATTAGGTAAAAGATTTTTCTTTGTGCTTTCTCGTTCTTCATGTGTTTCACACCAAAGCAACCTTCTCATATGTTCAAACGTCAAATCTGCCTGATGTTCTGTCTGTGCATTTATCTTTACGCTCATTCCCAGCAGACAAAAACAAAAGGCTATAGTGCCTATCTATTCACCTATTTTACAGGGAGCGATGAAGCTATCAGGTATGCCGTAAGTAGCGATGGATATCATTTTAAAGCACTAAATGGAGGCAACCCTGTACTTAATTCTGCAAAAATCAGTGGCAGTGGAGGGGTTCGTGATCCACATATTTTGCGTGGAGCAGGTGGAAAGACGTTTTATATGGTGGCAACGGATATGAATACTGTCAAGAATGGCTGGGGGCCTAATCAGGGAATTGTGCTTATGCGCTCTAAAGATCTGATCGATTGGGAATCACATCCTGTTGATGTTGCAAAGATATATACTGAATATGCTGCCTCCGATCGGATATGGGCTCCACAGACAATCTTTGACCCTGCAACCGGAAAATACATGATTTATTGGTCTATGCGATTGGGCAAAGAAGATCGGGACAGGATTTATTATGCTTACGCCAACAAAGATTTTTCAGCTCTGGAAACCAAACCTGCTGTATTGTTTGATCCTCCCGGCAATACGGTGTGTATAGATGCAGATATTATTGCCAAAGATGGCAAGTATCATTTGTTTTTTAAACATGCAGGTAGTGCAACTCCTGGAATTAAAAAAGCAGTGTCAAATAAATTAACAGGTGGATATGTTTTTCAGGATAAACAGCTGGAACAAACCAAAGATGAAGTAGAAGGCTCTGGTATTTTTAAGTTGAACAATTCTTCCGATTACATTCTGATATATGATGTGTATCGGAATGGTCGCTATGAGTTTGCTCGTAGTTCAGATCTGGAGAAGTTTACAGCTATTAATGCTGACATACAGATGGACTTTCATCCCCGTCATGGAACAGTAATGCCCATAACAACTACAGAGGCAATATCTTTGACTACCCGATTCCTGACACCTGAACAGGTAATTATGTCTGCTGAAAGTAAAGACATTAAAAAAAATAATACACTATTGGATACTGCGGCTCATGTTGTGACATGGCAGGTAAAACCTGGTACAGATCTGACAAAGTTTAAGCCAACGTTTCCAGAGATAGCTGGTGTAATTGTCACTCCAAAAGGAAATACATCCTTCTCAAAAGGTACGGTTAGTTATGTTGTAAAGATTTCCGGACAACAACCTATTACTTTTACAACAAAGGCTTTGGAAACACATAATCCGGTATTGGATGGATTGTATGCTGATCCGGATATTATTTATGCAGAAAAAACAGGCAAATACTATATCTATCCTACCAGTGATGGTTTTACCAACTGGTCTGGTAATTACTTTAACGTTTTTTCTTCGAGTGATCTGGTAAACTGGAAAGACGAAGGAACAATTTTGCAACTGGGAAAAGATGTAACCTGGGCAAATACAAAAGCCTGGGCCCCTGCCATTGTAGAAAAAAAGATAAATGGACACTATCAGTACTTCTACTATTTCTGTGCAAATGGTCAGATTGGAGTAGCGGTTGCAGAAAATCCTACAGGACCGTTTAAAGATTTGGGTAAGCCGTTACTTGACAAGTTACCCGAAGGTGCTACTCATGGACAACAGATTGATCCGGATGTATTTATTGATCCCGTTAGTGGCAAAAGTTATCTGTATTGGGGCAATAGTTATATGGCTGTTGCTGAACTGGCCGAAGACATGACGTCACTGGTGCCTGGTACTACCAAAATACTAACTCCTACTAAGACCTACAATGAAGGAACTTTTGTCTTTTACCGCAAAGGAAAATATTACTTTACCTGGTCAGAAAAAGATACCCGTGATCCTGACTATCAGGTAAGGTATGCGGTAGCTAATAATCCTATGGGACCTCTCACAATTCCTCAGGATAACCTGGTTATAATAAAAGATACTACAGCGGGTATTTATGCGACCGGGCATCATTCCGTGATTCAGATTCCGGGAAAAGATGAATGGTATATAGTCTACCATCGCTTTAACTATCCGAAAGGAATTGGTATGGGACGGTCTGCCGGCTATAATCGTGAGGTGTGTATTGATAAACTTGAGTTCAGAGAAGATGGCAGTATCCTTCAAACCAAACCAACTCATGTAGGGATTGAACCTGTAGCTAAATAGATATCCGGAGTATGCAGGAGATTAGTAAACTACCTGCATACTTTCTCTATTGTTTCATCTTAATGCTAATAAGAACTACTATGGATATAATACGTCTTGAAAATACTGATCCGGATGATATAATGGATATACTTTGTCGTCTGGAAAAATCGTTTGGGATCAGGTTTGGAGAAAATGATTTTATGCATGTTGATACGTTTGGAGATTTGTGTGATGTCATTGAAAAAAGCATCTCATCTGAGCACAGAAATGATTGTACTACACAACAGGCCTTCTACAAAGTCCGCAATGCTCTCAGGCAAACTATTCCTGATTGTGTTACTGTTATTAGTCCTGATACAAAGCTGGAAGACCTGTTTTCCAGATCTGATAGAGCCAGACTTGTTAGACGTTTTGAGAAAAATCTGGGTGTTAAGGTAGGTGTTCTGAGCATGCAAGGCTGGTTATCCTTTGTGATCACCTTAGGGTTTCTGGCTTCATTTGTATGCTTGTTTTTATACTTAAAGGTGGCTGTCATGGGATTTTTGATTTTTTACCTGATAGTGAAGCTAGCTAAAAGAGCGGCAAAGGAGCTAGCTATAGAAACTGTAGGAGAGCTGACTAAAAAACTTACCCGAGAGCATTATCTGTTTGTAAGGCGATCACCATGCACTGTTAATCTAAATGAAATTTTTGCAGTCATTCAGGATGTGTTTAGTGACTATCTTTCTCTGGATAAACAATACCTGACAAGAGATGCAAGTCTTGGATGGGGTTAAAATCAGATGTATTCTAAAAAAAGTCGTCTTCATCAATAAGGCCATCCAGGTATAAAGAACGCCAGGCTTCTGCTTCCTTTAATGCTGCCTCAAGGCTTTCTGTGGAATAAAAAGTTTTTCCTGATCCTTTTATGCTATATTCCAGAACAGTTACATTGACAACATACAGAGTATCATCACCACCTTCATAATTAGTATAAATACGATAACCGATGGTAACCTCTTTCATGAGATAAGGGTAAATGAGTTTAGTTGAAGGCAATATAGTAAAATGATCGTTTTCAACTAATTAAAAGAATGCCTGAATACCATAGGAGATAAATCTGTTTTCTGCTTGAATAACTTGGTAAAAGATTGTGGGTGCTCGAAACCTAGTTGGTAAGCAACTTCTGAAATAGTCAGATTGCTGGTGCTGATCAGTTCCTTGGCAACCTCGATCAGTTTGTTATGAATATGTTGCTGTGTGCTTTGACCTGTATAGGTGCGTAACATATCGCTTAAATAATCCGATGAAAAGTTGAGTTGTTCAGATACAAACTGAACAGTTGGCAAACCGTTATGCAGAGCTTTGCCACTTCGGAAATAGTCTGAGAGTAACGTATCCAGCTTGTCAAGAAGGTCGTTATGGGCTGTTTTGCGGGTAATAAACTGCCGGGTATAGAATCGGTTGCTGTAGTCAAGCAATAGTTCTACATAAGAAGCCAGCAGTTCCTGACTAAAGGTATCAATAGCTGAATCTAACTCCATCTGGATCTGATGGAATAAGCCTAGTATGATATTCTTCTCTTTTTCAGATAGATGCAGTGCCTCTACCATGGAGTAGGAAAAAAATCCATAGTCTTTTATCTTTTTGCCCAGATTGTGGTTGCGTATCAGATCAGGATGCAGATAGATGGTTAAGCCACATAGATTTTCTGTTGGACTGCCAACAGAGATTACCTGTCCTGGAGAAATAAAGAAAAGTCCTCCCTCATCAAAGTCAAAATATGTTTGTCCGTACCGTATCTTTCGGTTTCCACCTTCAATAAAGGATATCTTGTAAAAGTTTAGTGCGATTTTCGTTTCAATCCTTTTTGCACTAAATCGAATATCTTCCAGTCTCACTACACTTATCAATGGATGCAGCGGTTTGGGAAGGCCCATATCTCGTTGAAACTCGGAAATGGAATTGTATATATAGGGTATATCTTCAGCTTTCATGAGTGATAAAGGAATGAATGCTCTGAATAGAACATTCATTCCAGAATAAAGATTCTTAATAACTGCCTTTAGAAATTGATAGTATATAGTATCAATACACTTCCTGACTATTTTGGGGTAGTATAGGAGATAGCACTGAGGTTTTGCCGTTAATGGTAGTACCACCCATTCCATTGTGATAAGCTGCCCGCATAAAGGGTATAGGGAAGTTCAGTACTGGCTCAGATACTTCATTCAAATATGTAAGGTCATCAGGTGTTAGTGATACAGAAAGTGCTTCAAGATTTTGTTGTAATTGATTTGTAGTTCTTGCTCCAATAAGGGTAGAAGATATACCTGGTTGTGCCATTACCCAGGCAAGAGCTACTGCTGCGATAGTGGTGTTCTGTTGATTTGCAATCTCTCGTAGCCGATCAATGATTGTATGTGTGCTTTCTGGAAGATCTGGTTTAGTATATCTTCCGGTTGATTGATCATTCTGATTTTCACGAGTATATTTCCCTGTCAGGATACCTTGTTTCAGTGGAGACCAGGGCATTACTCCCAAACCAAGTTCCTGTGCCATTGGGATGAGTTCGCCTTCGGACGTGCGCTCCAGTAGTGAATATTCTATTTGTAAACCAATAAACGATGCCCAACTCCGAAACTGGCTAATCATTTGCGCTTGTGCTACCTTCCATGCAGGAGTATCCGAAACAGCTATGTAACGAACTTTGCCGGACGTTACCATATCCTGTAGAGCTGATAATGTTTCTTCAATAGGTGTAAATTCATCAAATGCATGCATCCAGTACAGGTCAATATAGTCAGTCTGAAGGCGTCTCAGAGACTGCTCCAGTGACTGGATGATATTTTTACGGCTGGTTCCACCAGCATTGGGATCACCCGGATAAAGGTTTCCATAAAATTTGGTAGATAATACCAGACTATCTCTTCTGATACCGGTTTCTTTTAGATAGTCACCAATGATCTTTTCTGAATGTCCCTTGGTATATAAATTGGCTGTATCAATCGTATTTCCACCTTTGTCGAGATAGAGTTTAAGAATAGACTTTGATTCTTCTGTTGAAGCTCCCCAGCCCCATTCTTCACCAAATGTCATAGTGCCAAGTGTGAGAGGGCTTACCCGCAATCCGGATTTTCCAAATGTACGATAATGTGTCAGTTCCATAATTATTTTGAATGGTTTGTAAATACTGACACAAAGGTCCGGCATTGCGATGAGAGCTACTTCGCCGGATACAGGAAATTCTTAGCCAAAAAAGGAAAAGGGTTGAAAATAAGTATGAGTTTGTTTCAGACGTGCCTTAAATGGGTGATTATAGTTATTTAATTGGAGGTTTTAGGCTTAGGCTTTACCATTACAATACCAATGGTGAGAAGAATACCACCTAGCAAAAGCAGGAATAACCCTACAAATATTGCTGCCTGGACTATACATCCATCTCCGGAACAAGGTCTTGTACCTTCATACATGAGTGGAATAAATAAGATGATACCTAATGTACCTACTAGAATAAATAGATATCCAACTATCTTCTTTATCATTTAAGTTTCTATAGTGTAGTGAATACTTTTGTATATATACACTATAGTCAGTTATTGTAATAATAGGAAGGATTGTTTTTTGAGATGTGCAGAATAGAGTTATGCTAAAAATAAAGTCTTTTAGCTGGACTGTAGTGTTTAGCATAATTTACAATCATTCCACATATAGTGTGATCAAGACCATACCATTGACACCATAATAATACAACAAAATATCCTTTGATTGTGGGCAAGTCGTCAATGGTTTCACAGTTTTTCAGATCAATACAATTTTTAGGATAAAGATTGGTGTTTAACATAAAATCGTCTACAATGTAGGTATCCCAAGCTTTTCCATATACTAAGTAATGACTTGTATCGTTTTCTTATAACTCAAATCAAACAAACCTATAAAATTATGGAAACGATTCAAATGCACGGAGGCTCTCTTGCGGAGAAAATTAATCTGGGCAGATTAGAACATACCCTGGCAGTAAAGATTATCACAGCATACATTGTACAGTTTATGGCAATGGCCACCACAGTTGTTGCATTGGTGACAATTCTGTTTCGCAGGAAGTTATTAGTGTAGAATCTCGGTTAATGTTATTCCTCCAATTTGACTAATTGGGTGGGTATCTCGTTTTCTTTTAGTGCTTCATTAAGTGACCATGCATCATGAATATTGCCTTGAAAAAGAGGAGTCTCTATTTGCTTGATGTGCTTCATCAGTTCTACCGGACTGAGTTCTAATAACATCCTCAGTTTTGCCATCTTTTGTGACTGACCTGTAAGCGATTCGGTAAGATAAATACACCATACACCTTTTCTTCCAATTTTTTCTTCCCGAATCGCTTCTAGCTGGACTTTCATGGGGATATAATGCAAATTCTTTAATAGTCTTATCTGTCGTGTTTGTTTGTCAATGAATATAGGGGCTGTTCCTACAAGTCCTACTTCTTTACCCTCATGCTCTCTATCTTCATCGGTGAATGATGTTTCAATTTGGGGAAGAGACAGACCATCGTCTAACATCTGCTGTACTTTTTTCTCAAATGGCCGTAGTCCTAAAGCATGTTCTGTATCAAAAGAAAATACCCATCCATACTCAAATTCGATGGCTGGTTCATAAACGGCCAGGCGATAACCATGCTGTACTACGTCTTGATTTATGTACTCCAATACAAGTTGTTTCGCTTCCTGATAATCCATTTGGATAGTAGTAAACAGTAATATGTTGGTCTAATTGCAATTTGTAGAACCTATATGTACTTTACAAAAGTGTATGTATTTGTTTCTCCCGGTTCAGATTACATGAGTTTATTATTCTGGCATAAGAAAAAAACGTTATCAACTGAATATACAATTTCGGATAAGATAAAAAGCCTGCTTGTTGATTTGGGTTTTAGTGTTGAGGTTGTTATACATAGTGTAGGATTAGATATCCTTGGCAAGCCCATACAACCTGATCGTTCTTCATTTTTTATGAGAGTGTTGAGCCAATATGATGAGGTTACGCAAGATCAGGAGCTTGTCTATCAAGGTATGCTTCACACAATGAAACAACGAGAAGGAATAGAGAAAGACTTTTTGTTGAAAGGCCTATGTTATCAGACTGTTCCTGCATCAGGAAAAGATGATTTTTTAGATGAGGATGAATTAATAATTAATAAGCCAGCTTTTATCAAGGCTTTGGTAGATGTAACAGATCCATTGATGCAATTTTCTTATTTGGGATACATTGCTTTGAAGATGAACACATATCAAACAAGTATTACCGATTTACAAGAATGGTTTAAAAGTATTAACAAGGAATTGCCTCAATCTATCTTTCATTGTCCATTTTTTATATGGAATGAAACAAAGGATACATTTTCTTTCTTACCTGGTTTTGCAGAATATTTTTGGATTCAGGAGTTTAATCGATTTGAGCAATCATTATATAAAGGTTCTGTTCATGTTTCATACAATCAGATTGCTAATTCTATTGACTTGTCAATGGCACCTCCTCATGTTCCATTGTTAAAGCAGTTACTAGATATACGAATTAAAGATGCCAAAACGCTTTTTGTTAAACTTCGGCAGTATGAAGGTGCTGCAATTTTGCGAGATGCAGAGCGACAACTGTATAATCAATTTCTGATTGCACCCTGGCCAGATTATAGTTCTGTGGCTGGATTTGAAATAATTCAGGTTCTGAATGCAATTGATAAAAAAGCCAAGTCTACTCTCTCTAAAGAAATGTGTGTTCAGATTATACTTGAACAGATAAAATCTTCTGAGTTTGCAGGTAATAATTGGATAATCCTGGATGAGTTACTTAGCCAGTTATGGAAAACAGATACACCTGAAAAGGGATTACCTGTGATTTTTTCTTTGATAGAGCGGTTTCCAGAAGAAGATAGAAGACGAGGGTTCAGATCAATTGTATATGGTGTAGGACGTTTGCCAGGTTATACAACTATGCTATTGGAGTCGCTTCAACGTCAACCTTCTATTTTGGGAATCGCTCTTCTGAATAGAATACTTCATGCAGGGCAAAAATACATTGAAAATGTCTCTGTTGTGGATCTCTTGCATAATTTGCTCCAGCATCCTAAAATGACACCAGCTATCAGAATTTGTATAGAAGATATACTAAAGGATAATCAGCAAGCATAAAACAATGGTGTATCTCAATCAACATGCGGCATCCTGAACTTTGGGAAAAGGATATTATTGAGAAAGTAAGAATGGTTTCACAAAGAGAGTTGTGATGACTTTACTTACGAGTGGTAGTGTAGGTGCGTAGGGAATCTTTTTCCCGTGAGGCTAGCCTTTGGCCTGCGGGCAGAAGGATTGGGAAAAAGTGCCTTTTTTTGCTACCACACAAATCTGGCTCACCAAATTCTCGTTTGGTGCCCCTATTTTTGGGCAAGCAAAAAAGTAACAGGTGATAGGAAGAGAAATATGCTGGGCAATAAACAAAGATGGATACTAGCAAGCAAAAAATGAAGAGTCTTGTGGAAGAACAACAAAAGGGCAATAAACCAACTCAGAAAGAAATATTTCTGAAAAGTTAACCCAAGCCCATATTTTCAAAAATATAGACTTGGGTTTTATTTAAATCCAATATCTGAGATGAGTCATAGTGAAGTTATAACAGTTAGTATATCTCCTCTTCTTCCACATTCACATAAAACCGAGTATCATCCACATCAAAGTCTGTCGGTTCCATATCGGGTAAAGTCAGGGTTTTCCACTGAGTAGTAGGATAAATGAGTCCAAACTTTTCTCTGGCAGTGGTTACACGAATTGGCATACGGAAGTCTGTTACATCTGCAATCCATTTATAAGAAAGCACCAGTGAACTTCCTTTCATTTTGTATTTTACGGATAAAGCTGGAATGGAAGCATATCGAAGGTACTGGTTGAAAAAATACGTGTAATCTGTATTGGTTTTGGTATTGATGTATTGTACAATGTCATTGGTGCAAACAGTCTTGTTTCGGAAATCCTTCTGAATACCCTGCAGGATTTCTGCCCAGCAGGCGTCATTGTTGAGCACATTTTTGAATGTATATAACATCAGTGCTCCTTTTTCGTACATATCACCGATATTGTAATGAATATGGTTTACATCATATACCCCAATGATAGGTTGCTGTTCAATAACTTGTCCTGTTAAACTTTCCATGTATTCCTGTTCCCCTTTTTTGCCAAACTTTTCTGCAAAAGGTAAACTTTCTGAATATGTAGCAAAGGCTTCATGAATCCACATGTCGGCAAGGTCGCTGCAACTAACCTGATTACCCCACCATTCATGAGAAACTTCATGCCATACTATACTTAAGGGAGCAGTTGACATCTCCTCACTATCTCCTTCTGGCATTTTTCCAAATGAAACCGCACTCTGATGTTCCATAGCATGTAACGATTCCATTAGTTTGAATCCATCACGTGGGAAAGGATATTTGCCGTATTGCTTTTCAAGAGTCGCTAACATAGGTTTGATACGATCAAAAATTATCTTTCCTTTTTCCAGATTATAAGGCATTACATAGAAGTCCAGTGTCAATGTATCAGACGTAATATAATGGCCCTGCAGATGGGCATACTTTCCAATATTCAGTGTTACATTGTAATTGTTAATAGGATAGCTGACAAACCATTCGTAGCGGGTTTTGTGATTGGAGAGTTGAGTGGTCTTTCGGAGGCGTCCATTGGAAATATTCAGCAGGCCTTGTGGTACTGTGACGGCAATGCTAACACTATCTGGTTCATCTGATAAGTGATCTTTGTTTGGCCACCATAGACTTGCTCCTGATCCCTGGCACACTACCTGCACCCAGGGATCTCCATTGGCATCTTTAGACCATAAGAATCCCCCATCCATAGAAATATCCCGATTGGGCTCTTTCGGATTGCCTGAATACTGAATCGTAATCTCCTGATTCGTATGTATAGGCAGCATTTCCGGAAACTGAATGAACACTGCATTGTATTCTCGTATATACGGTAACGTTTTTCCTTTGTATACAATCTGATGAATCTGCATGTTATCATATAAGTCTACCTGCATCTTTGTAAACGGCTGTTGTACACTGAACCGAATGACAGTACTCCCTGAGATAAATTTGTGTTCTATGTCTACATCTATATCCAGCTTGTAAAAGGTGACATCGTAACAGGTACGTAAAGGAGTGAGTTTGCCTCGCAAAGTATCTGCACGTGTAAAGCCATTTTCGCGGTTTGATGGCTTTACTGGAATAGCCTGGCTCATTTTTTTGACAGGGATGGAATCTGTTTTTTGTCCAACTGTTCCAAGCGTATCTTTAGAAGCAGGTTGAATGATATTGAATTGTCCCCAGAAATCACCTTTGTTTAGTTTTGGGCTAACAGAATCGGCAGAAGTATAAATCTTTGTTTCAGGTGTGGCAGATCTGGCAATATCTGTCACTGTCAGAAGCAAATCTGTTTTCCAGACACTGTTTTCCAGATGACGGCTTTTGCTATTGACATCTGCCAGAAAATGGCGTCGTATATCTTTTATATACCACTTGCCTTGATACTGATCAAAATGGAGAACTTCTTTAAAGCTTGATATTTTTAAATTCGCTTTCATAACCATGCGCCCAATACTCTTCCAGAAAAAGTTCCGATTGTTTTCCAGCTCAATCCCTTGAGGAGACAATTCGAGATCCCATTGGGTAAAGGCTAGCGATTGTATATCTATATATAGTTTCCCTTGTATATAAGCTTTACTACTTTTCTTTTTCGGAGTAACTTCAATTACATACATCCTCCGTTCTCTATCAGAAACAATACCTTGGAGCGTAAATGTATAGTGTTTAAAATTCCGGCTATTTAGAAAGAATCGTTTGTGACGCTTTATATCAACCTGAAACACATTACTGGAAGTTAATGTGTTTCGAGCACCATTATTTAGCTGTATCCAATAATAAAAACGGGGGTCTTTGGTATAAAGCGTAGTATCTGGTCTACTTTTTCGCTCTTTCAAGATTTTTATCTTTAAACCCTCCTCTTTTTCTTTACCGGGATGTTGTTTTACTTCCAATACAGATTCTGTATGAGTAATCTGGCTAGTATCTAACTGGATCGTTTCTCTATAAAAAGCCAGAAGTTGAATAGCTGAGGTATCATAATTGGTTGGAATAGCCGCAATAGCTTCCTTTATGATTTCCAGACCTGTTTTGCTTTTGGCATGTACATGAACTTCAGCCAATTGGATGGGAGCTTCCTGTAATGTAATATGGTTCTTTTTTCCTTGTACATCTTTAACAGCTCTGGTTACAGACTCATAGCCAATCTGTGATATTTTCAGACTATCACGACTATAGGACGCTGGTATCTTAAAAATAAAATTTCCTTCTGCATTGGTGACTGTACCGAGGCTCTTGCCGATAATACCTATGTTAGCATAGGGGAGAGGCTGGTTGGTTTGTTGGGAAGTTACTCTGCCTGTAATAGTCAGAAAAGATTCCTGAGACATTGCAGGGCTGATTGCAGTGAATAGCAGGATGATCCATAAAAAGAGTGTAAGCCGATAATTGGGTTGCATAGTATACATGGGTTGTGTGTGCAGCAATACAACCAAAATGGCGACTCGAAATCTACTCAAATCCGGATTTGATAACTACTTTCAGGCAGATTCCTGCGATTGTATCGATAAATATTCTCTGGGAGATACACCTGTGCTATTTTTAAAGGCACGTTGAAAAGTTGCCTGAGAGTTAAAACCACAATCTAGTGCAATACCCACGATGGTGAGATGTGTATTGTCTTTTTCCAACAGGCGTTTTTTTACTTCTTCAATCCGGTACTCATTGATAAACTCATTGAAACTTTTGTGGAGATAGTTGTTAAGGATATAGGAAATTGTTTTCTGCGGAATAGCTGTATGAGTAGCCAGCATTTGCAGATGAAGAGTCGGTTCCAGATAGAGTTTCTCTTTTTCCATAACCTTCCTCAGTGAATCGATATAATCAGTAATTTCTTCTGATGTAAAGGATGGCGTAGTAACCAACATAGGCTGTTGTGCAATTGTCTCTGGCTGTGATGGGGGTGCTTCTGTTTGTAGTCTGATATGTATATAACTTTTAAAACCAAGCCAGTACACCAGAATCGCCAATGGAATATAGATAGGATAATAACTCATATCATCCAGCAAGGTATTTCGGGTAGAAGGATTGATATAGGGAATAAGAAATAGTAACCAAATACCTTGAAATAGCAAAAAAGCATTCAAAAACTGGCCCAACCATTTTCGCTGACTATTGTCAGACTCTGCTTGTGATGGTAGCTTACGAATAAGATAGTGTCTGGCAACTAATACATATACTGTCAGCGAGAGCCAGCGAGGAATATCCATATATGTGTTATATGCATCAATAAAATCACCCCAGCCTTTGACTGTTTCTTCTTGCAGTTGTTGCATTAGAAGCCCTGCCAATGCTATCCATACCAGTAGTTTGGGAAATAAGTCAATACCGGTAGGAAGAAAGTGCAGCCAGCGTTTTGTATCCAATTGAAAATTTACCTCTGTGACAGATTGTACATAGAAATAGATCAAGGGACCTACTGGCATAATAAGAATGAGTGGTAGCAACTGTTGTATAACCTGAAGGGTGGCATACTCTTCTTCCATGCCGGATTCACTAATGTATAAGTTAGAGCAGGCCAACGCCAGCAGAAAAATAAGTGTAGCCAGTAAGCGATTGGATAACTTACTGCTTCCTTTGCCCTTCCATACAAGGAAACTTAAAATAAATCCCTGAACAGCGCCCAGTAGAATAATGATGTTCCAAAAATCTGAGCCATTGATAAGTGACATACACGTTTGGTTTATCTGAGAGTGGTTGGGATATTATGTGTATTTATCAAAATTAAGAAAATATTTCTCTTCAAAAAGAAGTTTTATGTGAGCTGAGTTTTATAAAAACAGATAGAGTAGTATACTGGTCTTTGTACTTCTCTTATCTCAAGGACTTTGTGGTGTGTTCATAATTATTTTTTAGCTTTCCACGATCTCACATTGTTATTCTCTATCTGTACAGGACAATGAACATTGAAAAAAAGCATACACTAGTTGATACCCAATCTGGAAAAGAATGTATTCTTATTCTCTATTCCAATAAGGTACTAATTGAAAATATAAAGGACAGCAAGTCAAAGGCTACAGAAAAAGAGTTCGCCACTTCAGCAGAGGCATTAACTTTCTTTTCTAAAAAGGAATGGGAACTACTGAAGAAGGGATTTGTATTAAGAAATAAAAATGCTTCCATAGGAGAACCCGTTTTACATTATTATGTAGGCTCCGGATATACAGGTTGTTTAGCTTTTGATACTACTCCCAATGGAATTTATGTATATAAACATGGCTGGTTTAAGACCGCAGCTGATCAGAAAGATTTTTTGTCACTGATAGATATAGAAGGGAATCTCATAGAAACCATCGAATTGCCCAAGATACTTGCATGGGATATACAGTATAATGCTGTAAAGGATGCACTATTACTGGATACAGATCATTTTATTTTTGAGTATTCACTAGCCACCAAAAAGTTCAATAGTTTGACAAAAGGATTTAGTAAACCAGTAAGCTTTATTTCTGTTTCATCTGAAAGATACGCTTTTGGTTCTCATCCCCAATTATATGTTTTTGATAAGGATACAGTTCTTCTTAAACATACTTTTGATGTTGAAATTGTTAGAGGACATCTACCATTTGAAGTTGTTTTGTCAAAGAATGGACAATGGATTGCATTTCACAATCAGGAAAATGAAATTAAAGTGATACAGGTATCGGATGATAAAGTAGTGAAGCACATCACAGGTGAATTTGGCGTAATCTCTCAAATGGAATTTGCCGAAAACGATACCATCCTGGTTGTTAGATCATATGGGTGGCCATGGAGTATCCGTTATTTTGACCTTGTCAACGGTAATGAATTAGCAATGTCTGAATTACAAATTCCGTCACATTCTCAGCAAGCTAGTTGGTTTTGTTTCAATGGAGACCAATCCAAATTGGTTATAGTTCAAAACAAGAAAGCCTTTGTTTTTGACTTTCTGAACAAGACCTTTCTATACAACTTTCAGATAGAACATAGTGTAAAAACTGCAAGACCAAAGTTTGTAAACGATTTGCTGGGTTTTCGGACGGACTATGGTTGTTTTAGTTTATACCAAGTATAAACGATTATAATCTTTGAGTGAATGATGATAGATTCCGTAACAGACTGATAATGTTTTGTTTATGTAATTAGGTTTTGTAGAAAATATTTGTTAGTATTAAAGTATACCTAATTTCTAAACAATCTTGTTTGTGACAAGTTTACTTGTATGAGTAGATTGGTTGGATTCTCTTATTAAATTACGGGCTCTCTACTACTACAAACGTGATTGCGGGCAATTCGCATACAGGCTAAGTGCCTGGTAATTCACAGATCTGAAAGATAGGATAAACTAATCTATAGTTTAAGTAAAACGTACTTAGCAGACTTAGATTTCTTTAGAAGAAGCTTATCAAAAAAATAGCAATTATAAAACTTTACATAAAAACTCAGATATTCTTAATTACAGAATCATTTTGACCATACCCTATATATGGTTATGGGTGTAAGATTCTTCTGTTATTGTATGTAAAATGCGTGCTATCTTATATTCTAGGTAGAATATATGCTTCCCCTATAACTCATTATTTTTAACCAGTTACACATACTTTTGTTACTAATACTCATTTACCTTCTGATTATCAAGGTTATCCTTATCAATAGTAGCCTAATATATTACCAATATGTGTTATCTAGATAAAATACAATTTTTGTCTGAATATATTATTTTGGATAAATTGTATTTATTGTAATAAATTCATGGCAAAAGAAGTTGATTGTTCTATTGGGTATTTTTTGGTAACAGAGAATTAGTGCCTGTATAGGATCTGGCAATTTGTTTGAGCTGTTACCACGATACAAATATTCTTGAGAGGGATTAAGTCTAACAAGTATTATTTCATTAAAAGTATGTCATTGCATTCAACGCCAAAAATAATTACGATTAAAGATATTGCTCAAAAGTTTAAGTGTTCTCCTTCTACTGTATCGAGAGCATTAAACAATCATCCTTTAATCAATATTGAAACAAGAAATACTATACAGGAATATGCCCGACGAATGGGATATCAAAAAAATTCCGTTTCGTTGAGCCTTCTGAATAAATCAACCAAAATAATAGGAGTAATTCTGCCCAATATCAGCCATTTTCATGAAGCTGCTATGGTAAATGGACTGCAGTCTGTGTTGCAGCCATTGGGATATCTGGTAAATATATGTATCACCAATGAGAGTCAGATACTGGAAAAGGAGTATGTAGATCGACTTCTGTCCAATCGGGTAGATGCCATTTTTATGTCTGTGTCTCAGGAAACCTACGATTCCAAAGATCATTCCCATTTGGAACAGGTACTAAAACGGAACATTCCACTGGTATTTATAGATCGTGAATATGATCATTTTTCAGCTTTTGGAGTTACAATAAATGATTATCAGGGGGCTTACAGAGCTACTCAACATTTGATTGAAGTAGGTTGCAAGCGAATTGCACACTTACGAGGGCCGAAGGGGCTTACAGTAGCAGAACAGCGTTATAAAGGATATATTGATTGTCTGAATGATCATCACTTGCCTGTAGATAAGGCATTGATAACAGAGACTAATTTCAATATAGAGAGTGGCTTAAAGCCTACACAATACCTTTTGAATCTGAAAGATAGGCCAGATGGCATATTTGGTGTAAATGATCAGGTTTGTTTTGGTGCATTAAAAGTCATTAAGGAATATAAGTTGAATGTGCCAACAGATATTGCTTTAGTTGGATTTGATAATAGTCCTATAGCAGAATATTTTCAGCCACCACTCACTTCTGTGAAACGTCAGAGCAAGCAAATTGGAACAGAAGCGGCCCGTCTGTTTATCGAGTCCCTGACATCAGGTTCTTCCTCTGTCTCTCCTCAAAACTGTGTCCTGGATTCGGAATTAATTGTGCGGGATTCGTCCCGGAGATCATGATAATTTCTTTTCGGAGTTGGACAAAAACGATTTCAAACGTTTGCATAGAAATTAGTTATTCTAAAACTTTTATTTAAAAAGTACTATATTGATATTCGGTGGTTGATTTGAATTAAACCCATTTTAACTGCCAATGAAAAAACATCTACATTTCAAATCCATTCTCTTTCTGCTTCTGTTTCTGTCTCTTACAATGCATTCGCAATTGTTTGGACAGTCTGAAGTAACTGTATCAGGGAAGGTTACATCAGCCAGTAATGGTGAGACTTTGCCTGGAGTATCCATTCTTGTAGAAGGGACTACTACCGGAACTGTTACAGATGTGAATGGCGAGTACAAGTTGAAGGCTGGAGCCAACGCTCAATTGATTTTCACCTTTGTAGGGTATGTACAGGAGAAAATAGCTGTTAGTAACAGAACTACTATTGATGTAGCTCTGGTACCAGATATCCAGACATTAGGTGAAGTTGTAGTAGTAGGATACGGAACTCAATCACGTAAGAACCTGACCAGTGCCATCAGCAATGTTAAGCCTGAAGAACTTAACAGAGGAGCTATTACAGATGTAGGCCAATTACTACAAGGGAAGGTCCCCGGTTTAAATATCACAGCCAGTGGTGACCCAAACAGAACCGCTGCCGTTGTTTTGCGTGGTGCCTCCACACTGAATAGTTCTCAATCCCCTTTGTATGTGATTGATGGTGTTGTGGGTGCTGATATCTCTATTATTGCTCCTGATGATATCGCATCTATTGACGTATTGAAAGATGGTGCTGCTACCGCTATTTACGGAAACCGGGCTGCTAATGGGGTTATCATGGTGACTACCAAAAGAGGAAAAAAAGGTCAAATGCAGATTTCATATAATGGCTATGCCGGTATTGAAAAAGTGTCCAGAAAACTGGATATGATGACTGGAAATGAGCTAAGATCATTTCTGGAGGCCAATGGTCGCTCTCTTTCTGCTAATGATGATAAAGGTGCCAATACCAACTGGCAGGAAGCTATTCAGCGGAAGTCAGCATTTTCAACTAATCATAACCTTTCATTTAGTGGAGGTAGTGAGCATAGTACATACAATGCAAGTTTAAACTATGTACATAGAGAAGGTATCCTGTTAGGTAGTAAGTTGGAACGTGTTATTGCAAGATTAGCTGTAGAGCAGTCTGCATTGAATGATCGAGTAAAATTTGGTCTGAATGTTACTAATTCAAATACAATATCTAATAACACTCCTTTACGAAACAGTGTATTACAGCAGGCGGTTACGTACCTACCTGTATCTCCTATAAAGAATGCAGATGGAAGTTATTTTGAGAATTTCACTTATACCAGCTATGTCAATCCTGTAGCGATGATTAATCACGCAAAAGATGATACAAAGTATAACAATCTGGTAGGTGCATTCACCGCTCTGGTAAAACTTCCATTTGGTCTTTCCTATAACTTAAACGTTTCCTATCAGAATACAACTTCTTTGCATGGAGAGTTTTACGATAGTTATTACTCAAAATATAA
Organism: Xanthocytophaga agilis; assembly: GCF_030068605.1. Classification (NCBI taxonomy): domain Bacteria; kingdom Pseudomonadati; phylum Bacteroidota; class Cytophagia; order Cytophagales; family Rhodocytophagaceae; genus Xanthocytophaga; species Xanthocytophaga agilis. Next base: position 577,092 of record NZ_JASJOU010000003.1, on the reverse strand, counting down.
TGGCATTAACTTATATAATAACCCTGATCCTCCCTCAACCAAAACTCTGCTTAATTTTGGTACAAATGGGTTAGCATTGCGCAATACGTATCAGGATATACGCAAAGTGTTAGAAAGTTATATAACATGGGATAAGGAATTTGGTGTTCATTCTGTAAACTTCGTGTTAGGTTATTCCTGGCAGGATAACCAGTTGGGTGATGGATTTCAGGCAACTGCAACAAACTTTCCTGTAGATAACATTGGGTATAGTAACTTTGCTCTTAGCAACCCCTATGCTATAGCTTCTTATCGTATCAACTTTGGATCAGATGGAATCTATCAGCATTATCGTTGGATATCTGATTTTGCCCGTTTAAACTATAGCTATAAAGATAAATACCTGTTTCAAGGATCTATACGCAGAGATGGATCTTCGGTATTTGGTGAAAATAACCGCTGGGGATATTTTCCGGCAGTTGGTGGTGCATGGAGAATATCTGAAGAAGATTTTATGAAGGGCCAAACTTTTGTTAATGATCTGAAACTTCGTGCCAGCTATGGAGTAACAGGTAACTCTTCCGGATTTAATCCATACACCGCTCAATTTATTTCAGGTAGTCTGGGTACTTTTTATTACAATGGCTCACAGGTGGCAGCATATGGCCCAACACAGGCGGCTAACCCTGACCTGAAATGGGAGAAAACTGCAACAACAAACGTTGGGTTAGATTTTACATTGCTACAGGGAAAACTGAGCGGTACCGTTGAGTGGTATGATAAAAATACTACTGGTATGATTTATTCTTATGCCGTAGATCCTATTAAAGTTCCAGTTGGTAGTATTGTTGCTAATGGAGGCAGTATGAATAATAAAGGTATTGAAGTAAGTTTGAATGCAACTCCTGTTAAAACAGGTAGTGGCTTTACCTGGAATACAAGTGTGAATCTTGCCCACAATACCAACAAAATTACCAGTCTTACAAATCCTCTTTTCTCAGGTGGTGACTCTGTTCGTCTGTCACAGCCCGACGGAGCTGGACAAACAGGAAGTACATTACAGATTTTGAAATCAGGGAAGCCATTGGGACAGTTCTTTACACTCCAGTATGCTGGAAAAAATGATCAGGGTGTTTCTCAGTATGTGGATGCAAGCGGTAATCTGACAACTACTCCTGTTATTGGTAAGGATTATCATTATGCAGGTAGTCCACAACCTAAACTATTATTGGGATGGACTAACTCTTTTAGTTATAAGAACTTTGATCTGAATGTTTTCTTCAGAGGTGCATTTGGTAATAAGATTTTTAACGTGACCCGAGCTGATTTATTCAGACCAAACACTGCTGAATTTACCAATATTCTGAAAGAAGCGGCAAATGAGTCAGCAAATGATGTGAATGCGTACAGATATTCAACCCGCTTTATTGAAGATGGAAGCTATTTGCGATTAGATAATGCAACTCTGGGCTACAATTTCAAAAAACTGGGGCAATATGTAAAGTCCTTACGTATTTATACTTCAGTTAACAATGCTTTTGTCATCACAAATTACAAAGGTATTGATCCGGAGATTAATCAAGGTGGTATTGCGCCGGGTGTAGATTCAAATAACTTCTATCCAAAAACCCGGACATTTTTGTTAGGAGCTAATGTGACATTCTAATCTATTCTGGATTTTATTTAAAGAAACCATTATGAAAAAAAGTTCTCTCTATATATCTTTTTTAATTCTGTTATTCTACTTCATGACAGCATGTCATATGCTGGATGTGCCTGTTACATCAGAGTTAACCCCAGATGTATTCCCTCAGGATTCAATTCAATTTATTCAAGCTTCAGGGCCTGCATATGCAGCTTTAAGAGGTAATTATGCACTAGATTACTGGTTCACTCAGACGTTAAGTACCGACGAGGCAATATTACCTGCCAGAGGCGGTAACTGGTATGATAACCAGGGATATCTTAGAATGCACTATCATACCTGGACAACTGATACAGGCTGGCCATCCAGTAGCTGGAGTTGGTTATCCAGAGTGATTGGGACTACTAATCAGGCACTAGCCATTCTAGGGGAAAATATTCCAGCTACGTCTTCTTCCAAGTCATCGAAACTTGCGGAACTCAAAATGGTAAGAGCACTTGCCTATTTTATGATGGTAGACTTATATGGAAATGTTCCTATTGATACTGCGTATGGGGACTTTGAACCTCGTGCTAATTCTTCCCGAACAGAAGTATTCAACTTTATTGAATCAGAAGTAAATGCTGCATTACCTTTTCTGAGTGAAGAAACTGGTACATTGATGTACGGAAGATGTAATAAATGGATGGCGTATGCGCTGTTGGCAAAGATGTACCTGAATGCAGAAGTTTATACCGGAACAAAACGTAATGACGAATGTATTGCAGCTTGTGATAAAATCATCAGCTCTGGTAAGTATGGCATAGAGTCTATGAGTTCGTATCTGCAAATGTTTTATCCAACGAATGGTCCTCAGATGAAAGAATTCATTTTTGCTATACCATATGATCCTACAGCTGCACCTCTTGCAAATACAAATGGCTATATGTATCGTGCCCGTTATGATGTACCACGTTCAATGAGAGCAAAATTCAAATTACCGTTTACTCCAAGTGCACCAGAGAGTACTTTGCCTGAATTTTACGCTCACTTCAATGATGAAAATGATGTACGTAATGGTCAATGGCTAACAGGAAAGCAATATAATACTGATGGTACTCCACTAACAGTTACGACAACCAAAAAAGGATATGATGAAACATATGCAGGTACTGATGGAGATGCCAGTTATACGTATCAGGTAGAATTGAGTCCTGAAATTGTATTAAGACGCAGTGTTGTAAACTTTGATTTGGGAAATGATGAGATTGCCTGGAATATGGGTTATCGAAATATTAAATTCTATCCAGATGCTTCATCTGCTAACCGGAATCAAAATAATGATATGCCTGTGTTTCGTTACTCTGATATTCTTTTAATGAAAGCAGAAGCTATACTTCGTGGAGGTGCGCCAACATCGGGACATACTGCTCTTTCATTAGTAAATCAGGTACGTGCAAACAGAACTACTTCCAGCCCTTGGACTGCTGTAACGTTGGATGATTTGTATGAAGAAAGAAGTCGTGAATTTGCCTATGAAGCTTGGCATCGCAATGATATGATTCGCTTTGGGAAATACGAAGATTCTTGGGGATTCAAGACTAATGCGGATACTTATCGGCGGATTTTCCCTATTCCAGTTTCTGCAATTGTTTTAAATCCAAAATTAGTTCAAAATCCAGGTTATTAATATATTATAAGCTCTTCCTGATAAATCAGTAAAATGTTTGCCAGGAAGAGCTTATAAATCTGATACCGGGTTGATTATTTGGTTTCTGAGTAGTTAACTTGTAAGTATTCTTAAAAGTTTGTACTAATCCCTTAACTCTCAATTATTATAACCCTATGAACCAGAAATTCACAGAAAAGGAAGTATCTCCATTATCCAGTATGGAAGAATGGGAAGACGATTTGTTAAAGCGTTATCCTGATCCGGATGAGTCTGTAAAGACTAAAGAAGAGTATCGAAATTATGTTGATTCTGAACGGGTAGATACTGTGCGTGAGTTTTACCGACTTAACCATACCTATCAAACCTATGATTTTGTAAAGGAGAAGAGAGCTGATTTTCTGAAATTTGATAAGCGGGAAATGTCATTATGGGAAGCGGTAGATTTTCTGAATACACTGGTAGATGACTCTGACCCGGATACCAGCCTGGATCAGTTACAGCACTTGCTCCAAACTTCAGAAGCCATTCGGGCTGATGGCCATCCGGACTGGTTTGTATTGACTGGATTTATGCATGATATGGGTAAAGTGTTGTGTCTGTTTGGAGAACCTCAGTGGGCGGTAGTAGGAGATACTTTCCCTGTTGGATGCCAGCATTCAGACAAGATCGTTTATCCTGAGTTTTTTGCTGCAAATCCTGATTCTACAGATGAACGCTATAATACAAAATATGGCATTTACGAACCTAACTGTGGATTAGATAATGTGCGTATGTCATGGGGGCACGATGAATACCTGTATCAGATGATGAAAGACTATTTGCCAGAACCTGCCTTGTATATGATTCGTTATCACTCATTCTACTCACAACATCGCGAAAATGCCTATTCCCATCTGATGACAGAGCATGACCATAAAATGTTTGAATGGGTAAATAAATTCAATCCCTACGATCTGTACTCAAAAGTTCCTGTACCTCCTGATGCCAAAGCACTCAGACCTTACTATGAAGATTTGGTAGCTAAGTACTTGCCATCTACATTAAAATTTTAAAAGTTAATTAAAGCAACCTGGTACAACTCTCTGGCAGAATGTCTTATTTGTCAGAGAGTTTTTTATAGATAGGCGATCTTCTTGCCAATATGCATACAAATCAGAAACCACACCTAAAACGATTACAGTCTCTGGATGCTCTCAGAGGATTTGATATGTTCTGGATTATTAGTGGAGAAGGGTTAATTCATTCCTGGGCCAGTGCATCTGACAATTCACTGATTGACTGGATGTCCGACCAACTACATCATTCAGATTGGAATGGATTTACGTTTTATGATCTGATATTTCCTCTTTTTATTTTTATAGCTGGGGTTTCTATGCCTTATTCCATGGGAAAACAGCTGGAAGGAAGTTCTGCTGAGAACAAATCAGCTATTCGACAAAAGATTTTGTGGCATCTTCTAAAGCGTACACTCATCCTGATCATTTTGGGAATGGTTGTCAACGGATTGCTGAAGTGGCAAGGATATGACAACACCCGGTTTGCCAGTGTACTTGGACGTATCGCCTTATCGTGTTTTTTTGCCGGACTTATTTTTCTTTACTGTAATCTCAGAGGGCAACTGCTGTGGTTTGCAGGATTATTGATTGGTTATTGGGTTGTTATGAAGTTTATTCCTGTTCCAGGATTTGGTGCAGGTGTTCTTACTCCCGAAGGAAATATGGAGGCATATATAGATCGTATATTGTTGCCAGGTAAACTGCATCGGAAAGTTTACGACCCTGAAGGATTTCTATCTACCATTCCTGCTATTGCTAATGCCCTGATGGGAATTTTTACAGGCCAATTTCTACGGTGGTCGTCTATTGGATGGACACCCCTCAAAAAAGGATTTCTTATGATTCCAGTAGGGCTTTTACTTATTGGTATTGCCTGGATCTGGCATTTGGATTTTCCCATTAATAAAAATATGTGGACCAGTTCATTTGTGTTGCTTACCTGTGGCTGGAGCCTGCTGTTTCTTTCTACTTTTTATCTGATTATTGATGTTGCCGGATTTCAGAAATGGTCTATGCCTCTGGTATGGATAGGAATGAATTCGATTACTATATATATGGCCTCACATGGAGTTATTGATTTTGAACATACTACTGTTTTTCTTTTTGGAGGGTTGATTAAGTTTGCAGAGGCAGCCTGGCAGCCAGTATGGCTGGCCGCTGGAATTGTCGCTGTACAACTAGGGTTCCTATACTTTTTATATCAGCAAAAGTGGTTCTTAAAAGTATAAAAAGAACCACTAAGTATCAGATTGAACAACGAATATTCTACATAAATTTTTGCGTATACATGTATTTTAAGCGAATTCTACTAGTAGGAGCTATCCATCTGTTTTTTACATCCTATGTGATGGCTCAGCTCAATGTACAAGCCTCTGAAGCTTTTGTAAAAAGAATATTACCCAATGAATCTCAGTACTTTCAGGTGGAAGCATTAGCTCCTGAAAAAGGAAAAGATGCATTTGAAATAGAAAGTAAGAATGGTAAAATTATTCTTAGAGGAAGTACCGGAGTGGCAATAGGATCTGCTTTATATTACTATCTGACAGAATATGCCCATTGCCAGATTACATGGAATGGAACAAATTTAAAACTACCTGCTTCTCTGCCTGTTGTACCTGAAAAGGTTCACAAGAATACACCCTATCATTACCGTTATTATCTGAACTACTGTACCTTCAACTACAGCATGAGCTGGTGGGATTGGGAACGCTGGCAAAAAGAGATAGACTGGATGGCATTGCATGGGATCAATATGCCTCTGGCAATTACCGGAGAAGAATATACATGGTATGAAGTATATAAGGAAATGGGATTTACGGATCAGGATTTACAAGCATTCTTTAGTGGCCCGTCATATTTCTCCTGGTTCTGGATGGGAAACCTGGATGCATGGGGTGGTCCACTTCCTGTAAGCTGGATGCAAAGCCACAAAGAATTGCAGCAAAAGATTGTTGCTCGTGAACGTGAATTAGGAATGAAACCTGTACTGCCTGCATTTACAGGGCACGTTCCTGCTGCCTTTCGTCATCGCTTTCCTCATGCTAAACTGAAAGCTACCAACTGGACCAATGGGTTTGCAGATACCTATATATTGGACTCGGAAGATCCTATGTTTGCTGAGATTGGTAAGAAGTTTCTACAGAAACAAACTACTTTATTTGGTACAGATCACTTGTATTCCGCAGATACCTTCAACGAAAACGAGCCACCCTCTGATGAGCCTGAATTTTTGTCTAAGCTGAGTGCGCGTGTATATGAAGGAATGCGACAAGCAGATCCACAAGCTGTATGGGTTATGCAGGGATGGTTATTCTACAGTGATCGCAAATTCTGGAAAGCTCCACAAATCAAAGCTTTACTGGATGCCGTCCCCAATGACCATATGATTGTGCTGGATCTGGCCACAGAAATAGAACCTGTATGGAAAAGTACTGAGGCATTTTATGGCAAACCCTGGATCTGGAATATGCTAAATAATTTTGGGGGTAATGTCAATCTGTTTGGACGGATAGAAGGGGCTGCAAAAGGTCCCGCCGAGGCATTGCATGATCCGAAAAGTGGCAATTTGAAAGGAATTGGACTCACTATGGAAGCTATTGAGCAGAATCCTGTTTTATATGAACTGATGATGGCCAACACCTGGAGAGATCAACCTATTAATCTGGATAAATGGTTGCCTGATTATATCCGAAATCGTTATGGTAATACCAATGAACATACTTTAGCAGCCTGGCAGATTTTGAAAACAACTGTCTACAATGGCAAAGCCATTCGGGATGGAGCTGAATCAATTGTAACAGGACGACCTACCTTTGATTCAACCACAGTATGGACACGCACTAAACTGAATTATCCTCCTGTTGAACTTTTACCAGCCTGGCAACATCTGGTTCAGGCGATCAACACATGCAAGTCCAGTGATGGATTCCAGTATGATCTGGTGGATGTCACGCGACAGGTGCTGGCTAATTATGCCCTGCCTCTACAGAAAAAATGGGTACAGGCTTACAAACAAAAGAATCAGGCGGATTTTCAGAAATATAGCAAAGAGTTTATTGAGTTGATTGATGATATGAATAAGTTGCTGGGAACACGAAAAGATTTTCTGTTGGGAAAATGGATTGCTGAAGCGCGTAGTTGTGGCACCACAGCAGAAGAAAAAGCTTTGTATGAACAGAATGCCCGTGATCTGGTAACTCTATGGGGAGATGAAAACAGTCCATTACATGAATATTCCAATCGTCAGTGGAATGGGTTGCTAAGTGATTTTTATAAACCCAGATGGCAACAGTTTTTCCAGCGAGTGAATGAAGCGTTAGTTTCCGGAAAGGAAATAGACTTAGCTGCTTTTGAAAAGGAAATTAAAAAATGGGAATGGGAGTGGGTTACTGAACAAAAAGCCTTTGCGGATAAACCTGTGGGTGTGTCAGTGGATGTAGCCCGACAACTATATAAGAAGTATTGGAAGAAGGTACAGGCTGCTTATGCAATTTAAAATAGAGTTAGATTGTAGTTGAATTTTAATTGAGCAGCCATGAAAAAAGCAATTCTGCTTTGTATTTGCATTATACATAGTATCATAGGTATTTGTCAGCAAACAGTAATTACTATTACTTCCTATGGAGCTAAACCGGATGGTAGGAGCAATAATACTTCTGCAATCCAGAAAGCTATTGATGATATCTCTAAAAAAGGAGGGAAGGTGATCATTCCTGCTGGGTATTTCCTGACAGGAGGACTGTATCTGCGTTCTAATGTAGAACTCCATCTGGAAGAAGGGGCAGTTTTGTTAGGAAGTACCAATCGGTTGGATTATACCAAAGGAGAAGGAAAACTGGCCTTACTAACAGGCTTTAATCTTACCAATGTGTCAATCACTGGCCAAGGAACCATAGATGGGCAGGGAAGAGAATTGGTGGTAAATCTATACGAATTACTGAATAAGAATCTAATTCAGGATCCGGAGTGGAGAATCAAGCGTCCTACAGAAGCTAATCGTCCGATGATACTTGGGTTAGAGAAATCAAAAAATATCCGTGTTTCAGGTATTACTTTTAAAGACGCCTCTGGATGGGTACAGAACTACCAGAATTGTGAAGATGTAACTATTGATCATATTCGGGTGGAAAGTGTTGCTTACTGGAACAATGATGGTATTGATATTGTCGATACAAAGAATGTTACCATTAAAGATTGCTTTATTAATTCAGCCGATGATGGTATTTGTTTGAAATCAGAAGACAAAGAAGGAGTATGTGAAAATATAACAATCAAGAACTGTACGATTCGGTCTAGTGCTAATGCTTTTAAGATTGGAACCGGTTCAATGGGCGCTTTTCGGAATATTGTAGTTGAGAATCTGACAGTATATGATACATATCGTTCGGCTATTGCCTTGGAGACAGTAGATGGCGCAATCATTGAAAAGGTCAGGATTAAACATGTTCGGGCTACTCACACAGGCAATGCAATTTTTATTCGTTTGGGGCATCGTAATACAGGAAATCAATATGGTATCTTACGGGATGTACTTATTCAGGATGTAAGGGCTGAAATTCCTGCCAGTAAACCTGATGCAGGCTACCCTGTAGAAGGACCTCTTCCGAAGGTGCCTCCACATAATCTAATCCCCTCTTCCATTACCGGATTACCCGGACATCCTGTTCAAAATGTACAACTGGAAAATATTGAGATTGTGTATGGAGGAGGAGCCTCTAAAACCAAAGCGTTTGTTTCAACAGATTCACTTCATCTGGTTCCGGAGCAAATACCTAATTATCCGGAGTTCTCTATGTTTGGAGAACTGCCTGCCTGGGGCTTTTATGTGCGACATGCTGAAGGGATTGAATTTTCAAATGTAAAACTATCATTGGTAAAAGAAGATTTTCGGCCTGCTTGTGTCTTTGATGATATTAAAGGATTAAAACTTTCAGGAGTAGAGTCTGGCAATGCTACAACAAAACCGGTTTGGATTTTGAATAAAGTGGCCAAACCAGTACTAACAGAAGTGAAATCTTCCTTTTCAGAGGCCGAATCTCTAAAGATTCAATAGTTCTCTGTTTTTGTAGTAGTCCATCTTCTGGGCTTATTATTATGTTTTTTCTGATTTATATATAACAAGCCATCCAATTTATGAAAAAAGTAATTAGTGCCTTATTCATCTCCCTCCTGAGCTTTCAACTTGTACAGGCACAGAAAAAAGAATTAACCAAACATCCAGATGCACTTAACTTTCTGGTTATGGGCGACTGGGGCCGTAATGGAGAGGATCATCAAAAACCTGTTGCCACACAAATGGGCAAAGCCGCCAAAACACTCTCAACAGATTTCATTATAGCAACCGGAGATAATTTTTATCCCAGTGGAGTCATTAGTGAGCATGATCCCCTCTGGAAATATTCCTTTGAGGATATCTATACTGATTTTTCGCTACAATGGGACTGGTATCCGGTGTTAGGAAATCATGATTATAAGTCTAATCCAGATGCGCAGGTTGCCTATTCAAAAATCAGCCGTCGCTGGAAGATGCCCGCCCGCTATTATTCCAAGATCTTTTCAATCCATGGTGACACTACTAAACAGGTATTGATTGCCTTTATTGATACCAATCCATTGATACCACAGTTTTATAAAGGAGAATATAGCAATGCCACCATTGGACAGGATAGTACAGCACAGAAACGTTGGTTGGAAGGTGTGTTAGCTAATAACTCTCCTACTATCAAGTGGAAGATTGTGGTAGGGCATCATCCCTTATTTACTGCCACCCAAAAACGTAGAGAAAGCTATGACACACGAGCTGTAAGAGCTTCTCTAAAATCCGTATTGGACAAATACAAAGTAGACGCCTATCTCTGTGGGCATGATCATGATCTGCAACATTTATTGCCAGAAGGCAAGACTCATTATTTTGTATCAGGATCTGCATCCGAAAAGACAGAAATCGGGACTCTGCCTATCAGCAAGTTGGCGCTGTCTGAGTATGGCTTTATGGCCTTCTCTGTTACGGATAAAAAGCTATATGTGCAGGTCATTAACCATGAAGGGAACATTGTGTATACTACAGAATTAACAAAATAGAAATCAAGCTATCTGAAGAAATTTAGCTTCCGTATTTAACTCTTCAAGTTCATGAAAAATGCTATTCTTTTTATTGGTTGTCTGATAAGTACCTTTTCTGTTATTGGTCAACAGAAAGTCTTTACTATTACTACCTATGGTGCAAAGCCAGATGGCGAAACTCATAATACACAAGCTATTCAGAAAGCAATTGATGAGGCAAGTGCAGCAGGTGGAGGGAGAGTTCTAATTCCTGCCGGTCGATTTGTAACGGGAGTATTACATATGAAATCCAATGTGGGATTATATTTGGCTGAAAATGCTGTTTTGTTAGGAACATCCCGTCGTAGTGAGTATGGTCCTAAAAAAGCTTCCGCCTTGCTGGTTGCTGATGGTCAGAAAAATATATCCATTACAGGCAAAGGAACTATTGATGGGCAGTCCGACAAACTGATTGAGGATATTTATCGTATGTTAAAAGCTGGTACACTAGAGGATAATGAATGGCAAACCGAAAATCCCTGGCATCAGATACGTCCAGCTGAAGATAATCGCCCGAAGCTATTGGAATGGCGGAATTGTGATGGTGTACAGATAAAAGGCATTACCTTTCGGGATGGTACCGACTGGATACAAAAGTATGTAAATTGTACAAACCTGATTATTGATAGTATCAGGGTAGAAAGTACTACGTTTCTGAACAATGATGGCATTGATGTGGTAGATTGTCGACATGTGAAAATCACAAATAGCTTTATCAATGCTGCAGATGATGGTATTTGCCTCAAGTCAGAAGATCGGAATCGTAAAAACATCTGTGAGGATATTTATATCGCCAATTGTAAAGTTCGTTCCAGTGCCAGTGCTTTAAAATTTGGAACAGCTTCCTGGAGTGGTTTCAAAGACATTACCGTGCGGGATCTGGTAATTTATGATACATATCGTTCTGCCATTGCATTGGAAGTAGTGGATGGTGGCTTTATGGAAAACATAGATATTCGAAACATCAAAGCAACCAATACCGGAAATGCTATTTTTATTCGTATTGGACATCGCAATAAAGATACTGTTCAAAGTCACTTACGTCATATTTACATTGGCAATGTAACAGTGGAAGTACCCAAAGGAAAACCTGATAAAGGATATCGCGAAGAAGGACCTGTTGTGAGAGAACCCCATAATGTATACCCATCTTCCATTGTAGGTTTACCAGATTATCCGATAGAAGATGTTGTACTGGAAAATATAGAGGTAAAATATGAAGGAGGTGCCAGTAAAGAGGTTGCCTATGTGAGTCCAGATGCATTGACACAGATTCCTGAGAAAATTTCAGATTATCCGGAGTTTTCTATGTTTGGAGAGCTGCCTGCCTGGGGCTTTTATGTGCGACATGCAAAGGGTGTCACTATGAAGAATGTAAAAATAAGTTATAAAGATGAAGACTTCCGGATTCCTATGATCTTTGATGATGTAAAAGCTTTAAAGCTTGTGGATGTTTCCATTCCTACAGTGAAAAGTGCTCCAGCTATCCTGCTTCACAAAACAGACAATGCTACTGTTAAAAAAATAGTTTCACCATTGAGTAAGACAGAAACAGTGAAGATCCAGAAGTAAATTGATATCTGTATCCAACGTGTATCTATAATCTAACAAATGTGGATACACGTTTTTTATAAAATCAACTAGTAGAAAAATTTATTCTTTTTTAACGTATAAACTTTTTCATCTACAGAACTGGTTCAGCTGAGTCTATATTTCCACATTTTAGATAATATACTATGTGAAATTAAACAAACAGCTATCATTATTGTTAAGCACTTATAACTTGACAAACATAAGAATTACTTCTATATGTTGATTTTTAGAAGATTTTCGATCGACATAGATGGGATTAAGGATGAAAAAGATAATTTTATAACGTTCTGTAAAGTAATCTGTTAATCAAACATTTATTGGTATACTATTTTTTGTCATTTACCAGCATAGAAAGTATATTTTTAAATTTTGTATAGCAGACTATAAACTATTGATTTGAGATTTTTATTTATGGAGATATTATTCTACCAGTGTTACTGGATTTGGTATTGTTACTTGATTCTTGTATTTTTTTTTATATCTTAGAAACCTCAATCAAACCTCAAAGCATTGTTCTTATAAAGAAGCTGTTTCCATTTAGCTTTTTAAACTTAGAATCTTTAAATACCGGAAAAGAGCAGGAGTAAATCCATTATTAAATCATAATAACATCGGGCAAATTGTATGATTATATTATACAGATAATTTGCTATATGATATTAGATCTATCTTATCTCATATTTTATTTTAGAGGGATATGTCTGTTACTGCATCTGATTTTTTGGTTCAGCACAATGTTTCCATTATAGGAGAATCGAGTAAACCCACTATAGTTTTTGCTCATGGTTTTGGTACAGATCAGTCGGCCTGGCGTTTTGTGAAAGATGCTTTTGCTGATAAATACCGCCTTATTTTATTTGATAATGCAGGATCAGGCAAGGTAGATCCCGCTTTATACAGTCCTCTTCTGTATAATTCTTTGTATAGCTATGTAGGAGACCTATTACAAGTTTGCTCAGATCTTTTGTTGAAAGATGTGATCCTGATAGGCCATTCTGTGAGTGGAATGCTGGGATTATTAGCATCTATCCAATCTCCTCATTTCTTTTCAAAACTCATATGTCTGAGTTCTTCTCCCAGATATCTGAATGATAGTGACTCTGGCTATATAGGTGGTTTTGAACAGGCAGATCTGGATCAACTGTATGATAACATGCAGCAAAACTACTTCACATGGGTAAGTGGATTTGCACCATTGGCAATGAACATGCCTCATCGACCTGGATTAGGGAATGAATTTGCCAGAACATTAGGAGAAATCCGTCCTGATATTGCATTAAGTGTTTCCAGAACTATTTTTCAGTCAGATCACCGAAAAGATTTACCTGCTGTACAAAAGCCTGTACTGCTTATTCATGCACATGAAGATATTGCTGTCCCTCATCAGGTAGGAGCCTATTTGAATGCTAGTATTCGGGAAAGTAATTTGTTATATATAAATGCAAAGGGACATTTTCCACATATGTCAGCACCAGGGGAAGTGATACAGGCAATAGGTACTTTTTTATAAAATACATGAAAATAATGGATCGATCTAAATTGCCAGAATATGAAGAATTATCGAAGTGGCTTGAAAAGATGTATGCATTTCTTTCTGGTTTACAGAATATTAATAAGAATGTAAATGGTTTGGAGCGGATAAATCTTGTCTTATCTCTAATCAAAGAATTGGCAACCGCAGATTCGTTACTACTTGTAAAGGCAGCAGATAGTCTGACTGCCCAGATTATCTTAGCTCAGCCACCAATAGAGAATACTTACAGTTTTAGATCTCAGGTTTATAAATCATTGTTGGTTGGTAACAAATCAGAACCTTTATTAATAGACGATCCTCATCTCTTGAAAAGTCTGGAAAGTGTAACAGGTACAGATATACAATTTGTTGCGTTAATTCCTGTTTTTAGAGCCTATTTTGAGGGAGTGGTTATGCTTACATGGAAGAGTGTGGTTCAGGTAGATAATTTTTTTCGGTTATTCTTGACTTGTTGTCAGGTTCATTTGTGTGAAATACTGGAAGCGTTCTATCAACAACGTAGCTTTGAAGGAGAATTAACACAGTTTTATGAATTGACCAGGCATATGTCACAAGGATGTCTATTTATAAATGATAGTTCACCTACAACCTATGTGAATGAGGCAGCATCCAAATGGTTAAATATCGCCCCAGGTGAGCATCCGGCAGAACAGGTTTCTAACCGTATGTATGAACTTCGGATGAAAGCTGTTAACCAGGATGAGATTTCAGGACAGGCTGTAAAAGTTTTCTCACGATCTGTTATAAAGGACTGGTTTTGGAAATACGATATCCCAGTCTCTTTAGTCCTGAAAGTTTCCTGTATCCCAATGAATGGAGATTTGCTGAATGGTAAACTTTGGTTGTTTGATGACGTAACTTCTGAAATCCAGTTACAGGAGCAATTACACATAGTAAATCAAAGTTTGACAATCACCAACGAAAAGCTTGCTGCACAGAATCGGTTTGTAGAACTTATCAATATAACCATTCCGCATAAAGTAGCAGTAATAGATATAAATACACTTGTTACAATTTATTCAAACAGACCTGTTGATGTACCAGTAACAGCTGATGTATTACATCCTGATGACTATATTCAATATACTAAGTATTTCTACGATTTTGCAAACGCAAAAGATCACGAAGTCCGTATTCTTCATTATAAAATCATCCAGGAAGATAATCAGTATGCTTTTATGAGAATGAATGGAGTAGTTTTTCAACGGGGACAGGATAGTATTCCAGAACAGGTATTAGTGATTGTTGAAGATATCACACAGTTGAAAAAGACGGAAGTAGAATTAATGGAAACAGTTGCTGCATTAAAACAACATCAAAAAGAATTGAGTGTACTTAATGAAGAGATGTTAACCACAAATGAAAAGCTTCATACATCACATATACATCTGCTGGAACAAAAAACATTTGTAGAACAGATTATTTCCACCACTCCCAGTACCATATACATACTTGATCTTGCGTCACGACAGACTATTTACATGAGCAGAGAAGATATGGCGGAATTTATGGTTGAATTATATCCAGATCTTACACGATCTAATTTTGTCATTCATCCAGATGATTTTCATGTGTACCTAAACTTTTTTGAGGCATGTCAGCATGCTCTGGATAATGAGATTTGCAAAACAGAAGTACGTATCAAACATCATAAGGGTACATATCATTATCTATTGCTTCGACAGACCGTTTTCCGTCGCAATGTAGACGGTATACCGGATCAGTTTATCGGAACTACACAGGATATTACTTACCTGAAAGACACAGAAAATACTTTGCAGGATGCCATATATGCACTGGAAGCAAAACATGGTGAGATGGAGACACTCAATGAAGAATTAATTGCCGCTAATGAAGAATTAACATCTACAAACGAAGAACTGCTGATATTGACAGAGCAGATGAAAGCCGCTACATTGGAGATCCAGCGTCTGGCTGCCGAAAAATTAGAGATAAGTGAGCAGAAATATATGGATCTTACAGAGAACATGCGCGAGATCTTTGTTGTGTTTGATCAGGAATTGCGCTATGTCTATGTCAACAAAGCTGCTGAGCTGAATGCAGGTCTGGATCGGAAGTATATACTTGGTAAAAAGTCGCATGAGCTCTTTGACGAGGAAATGAGCCAGGCTATAGAGTTCCATGTACAAAAGGTCATTGATACAGGCGCTTCTTCTAACTCAACTACTACTTTTCAATACAAAAGTCAATGGGTGTATCTGGTAATAAATCTTTATCCTACCACTACAAATGGTGCTTTTGCTATTATACAGAATGTTACAGAGGAGGTAATGGCAGAGTTCCGTTTTAAAGACCTGGCTGAGAGCATTACAGAACCTATTGTTATGCTGGATCAGGACTTTAGATATATCTATTGGAATAAAGCGACAGAAAAAAGTACAGGAAAGCATCTGAAGGATATTTTAGGTAAAACACCTTTTGAAGCACTTGGGGAAGATTACTACAATCAGTACAGAGATCGGTTTGATACTTATCAAAGAGTAATGAAGACCGGGATTCAGGAGGTGGTTTCTACAACTATACTTCGAGATGAAAGACTTACTTATCTGGAGATTGCGGTCTATCCAACTCAACAAAAAGGCGTTTTGGCAATTACTCGGAATATAACTGCCAGAATCGAAGCAGAGAAAAATTATCATGAGTTGGGTGAGAGTATAACGGATTCTATTTTATTACTGGATAAAGAACTTCGTTATCAGTATATGAATGCTACCGCTGAAGAGTATACAGGTTTCAGATTGGCTGAGGTGAAGGGACGAAAACTGGAGGATGTATTAGTACAAAGACAACTAAGTTCAGACTATATGGAAATAGCTCGGGAACGTCTGAAGGTATACAGGCAGGTAATGGCAACAGGAGTCTCAACAGAGTTGGACGATGTTGAGTATTACAGAAATGAGGAAAGGCGATTTCATATTTATGTCTACCCTTCCATAAGAGGAGGAGTGTTGGTTATTTCCAGAGATGTATCCAAGTTGTATCAGGCTGAGCAAAATTATCGGGATCTGGCAGATAGTATTACCGATATATTTTTCTCTTTGGACAAAGATCTGCGATATACTTACTATAACCGAGCCAGTGAAAGATTTACGGGAAGATCATCTGAACAGTTGATAGGTAAAAGTGTATATGACATACTACCAGGATTAAAAGGATCACCTATTGAAGAAAAAATACTTGAGGTAATAAAGACAAGAACTCCCCAGAATTTCACCAATAAACTGATATATCAGGGACAAATGTATTATCATCGAATGTATTTTTACCCTACCCGGTCAGGCGTTTCTGTTCTTGCCAGAGATATCACAGAAAGGATGCATCTTACCAAAAAGCTGGAAGAGGACAAACAACAGCTGGAGTTAGCCTTACGAAGTGGGGAACTTGGATTATGGGATTGGAATATACAAACAGGAGATATCGATTATAATGATCAATGGCTGGAGATATTAGGCTATAAACGGGGAGAACTTGTACAGCGAATTGAAAACTGGATAGATCTTATACATCCGGATGACCTGGAGGCTACAACGGGAATAATGGAAGGTCATTTGAAGAACCAAACTTCTTATTATCAGGCTGAACTTCGACTTTTAACCAAATCAGGCACCTGGAAATGGGTATATGATATGGGAAAGGTGATAGTTCGTGATGAGAGTGGAAAACCTATACGGGCAACAGGTATCATCATGGATATTACCCAAAAGAAACAATATGAGCTAAAAATAGAGCAGCTAAACGAAGAACTTGAACAAAAAGTTAAGGAACGGACCGTGCAACTGATTGCTGCCAATAAGGAATTGGAAGCATTTTCCTATTCTGTTTCTCACGATCTTCGCATTCCATTACGGAGTATTGATGGTTTTAGCAGAGCCTTACAGGAAGATTATGCTGAGAAGCTGGACATTGAAGGCATTGAATATTTGAATACTATTCGTAGCGCTACCCAGAAAATGGGGCAGTTGATTGAAGATCTGATGAAATTAGCCAAAGTAACTAAATCAGAAGTCAATAAAGAGGCTGTTAATCTAAGTACAATAGCTTATTCTATCTTGAAAGACTTACAGAAGGAGAGTCCTGGACGCAAAGTTGTTACCCGCATTTCTGATGATCTGATAGTGATGGGAGATGAGAAGCTTCTGGGTATTGCATTACAGAATTTACTGAACAATGCCTGGAAATATACAGGAAAAAGAGAAGAAACAGTTATTGAGTTGGGTAAAATAACAGAGAATGAAACCCCTGTATATTATATCAAAGATAATGGGGTCGGCTTTGATATGAAGTACGCTGATAAATTATTCCAGCCTTTTCAGCGTTTGCACTCCAAACGAGATTTTGAAGGGACAGGAGTTGGATTGGCTACTGTACAACGTATTATCGCAAAACATGGAGGACATATCTGGACTGAAGCAGCTCCCGATAAAGGAGCTACCTTCTTTTTTACATTGTGGGAAATATTTTAACTATAGAGCTGAAGTAATTAAAAGGTTTTGGGTCTGAAAAAAATAGGGTTATGTTGCGTCTCTTATTAATAGAAGATTCGGAGCTGGATGAGAGAATCCTGATCCGACATTTGAATAAAGCTCTTCTTCCATTTTCATATGTGACAGTTGATACTATGCCTGCTCTTTCCTCTTTGTTGGAACAGGAAGAGTGGGATATTATCATATCCGATTATAATTTACCTGATTTTACCGGAATCAATGTGATAGAGACCGTAAAACAATCAGAGAAAGATATTCCGATTATTATCGTTTCAGGCAACATAGGTGAAGAGACCGCTGTAGAGGCAATGCATGCCGGTGCGGATGATTATCTGATGAAAGACAACCTGACGCGATTGGCTCCTGCCATAGAGCGGGCTATTCGGGAGGCTGAAAACAGAAGGCAAAAGCGGCAGGCTGATAAAGAAATAATTGATGCAAAGGCACAACTGGAAGCCTACTTCAATAGTAGTATTCAGGCAATCTATCTGTTAGATTCCTCATACTGCATTCAACGTCTGAATACAATGGCCCGGACGAGCACATTTCATCTGCTGGATAAAGAGCCTCAAATCGGTGACTCCATGCTCAAGTATATACCTGAAGAACTACATATTCCGTTTAAGCGAAACATCTTGCTTTGTTTGCAGGGGGAGATGGTTACTGAGGAACGATTAATGAAGTTAGCCAATCAAAAAGAACGCTGGTTTCAAATACGCTATTCTCCTGTATATGATGAACAGGACAGAATTACAAGAATTGCTGTGAGCCTTCTGGATATTACAACTCGTATCAAAGCAGAAGCAGAAGCAAAAGAATTTCAGTCCAGACTGGAAGGTATCATCCATTCTGCTATGGATGCTATTATCACTATTGATAATCATCAGAAGATTGTAATGATCAATGAGGCTGGGGAAAAAATGTTTGGTTATACTGCAAATACCTTATTGGATCAGGCAATTGATATATTAATTCCTGTACGTTATCGTAGCAGACATGCTGATTTTATCTGGCAATTTGGGGAGTCTAAAAAGACAACACGTTTAATGGGATCTGAATCGGATGTATTGTATGGTCTTCATGCCAGTGGAAAAGAATTTCCTATTGAAGCATCCATCTCACAGGTAACGGTAGCTCAGAATCGATATTATACTGTAATTATCAGAGATATAACGATAAGGGTAGACGCTCAGGAACAGGAACGTCGTTTAAATCGGGAGCTAATTCGTCAAAACGAGCAGTTACAACAGTTTGGATATATCACATCCCACAATATTCGTGGACCAGTAGCAACATTGTTGGGACTGATGAACCTTTTGCAGGATGAAGAAGTAAGTGAAGTAGTAAATAAAGAAATTGTGCATCACATCAAGTCTACATTGGTAAAGCTGGATACAGTTATCAGGGATTTGAATACAATCCTAGAATATCATAAGCCTGTAAGCCGTATCAAGGAAGTCATAGTATTAGAAGATCTATGTCAGGACGTTTGCGGACTTATTATCCCCGTACGAAAAGATGTGGATTACTATATGGAGACATGTTTTGATGAAGTACCTACTATCTTTTCTGTAAGAAGTTATATTCATAGTATCTTTTATAATCTGATCTCAAATGCTTTTAAATTCAGATCGACAGAAAGGAAACTATGTTTGAAAATAAAGTCATATACAGACGGAAATTCTGTGTTTATTTCGTTTGAAGATAATGGCTTGGGAATCGATCTAGCCTCCTATCAGGATAGTATATTTGGAATGCATAAGCGCTTCCATATTGAAATTGAGGGCAAAGGTTTAGGGTTATATCTAGTTAAAACCCAAGTAAACGCATTGAATGGAGAAATAAGCTTACGAAGTGAACTTACTAAGGGAACAACGTTTATTGTAAGCTTACCAAAGGTATAAATGTTGTTCCCTTGTAAGTCAACTAGTTTTATCGCTTAATAAAGGGTTTGCGAGTAAATTTGATTGAAGTTGGACATTCTGGCTTACCATATTTGTTAAATGGCCAAATCAGGTATTCAAATTTCAACATTAATGTGGCATATCCATCCTTGCGGTTTGCATTTCCGCGTTGAGCTCCTGCTTCCCGAAAAGGTTGATTAACTTCAGGACCTCGATCTGCCAACTGGGCTCGAATATTGTCAGTTATATTGGCACTTCCTACATATGTAGTACTTACATCATCCAGATAATCTGAGAAGGTAAACCGATAGGCTCCTTCCAAACTAAATCCAATCCGACGGCTTATTTCAAATCGCACACCCATACCGAAAGGAATTACAGCTGTGGCTCCACTATATGATACATCTTCTGTTTTAAAGCGTCTCAGGTAATAGGTTGTGTTGTTTAATGTAGTATAAGGATTCACAGTAGTAAAACCCAATCCTGCCCATACATATGGATTGACAATCAAGCCCTGACCGCGCATAGGATTTTCTACATCAAATAATTCATACATAAGTCCGGCATATCCTTCAAAATTTCGGGATTGAAAAGAAAGATTTCTTTGCCAGTTTTTTCCTCCGACGTCTGTACCTGAAAGCTGATAAAAACTAAATTCTGTTTTAAGGCTAAGGTGAGGCGCAAATTTATACAATATCCCTCCACTGAAAATAGTATTAATACGTTCACCCACATCGTTTAAATCTCCTGAATAGGAGGTAATACCACCACCTATTGTGAATTTAAGGGAGCGATCTATGTTTGAGCCAAATTGCTTGTTCTGAAAATAGCCACTTTTTTTGGTTTGAGCGTTCAGACAGATAGGGCTTACCATCCCTATGCACCAGCAAGAAAAAAGTAGTAGATATTTCATTGAAACAGAAGAATTGTACATATAGATAACGAAAAATGTATGAGTAGCGTACATAGGTACTATACGCATAAATACCTTTTTTTATAAAATAGTAAACGTATGTAAGAAATTACTTGTAAAATGATAGTTTTTTGATTTGTTAATTTGCTGATTGGTAGTTGTATATGAATTCTCTAGTCAGATAACTAATTTGAAAACATAGACTTTTCATGTAAGCCTGAATCAAGAAATAGAAATAAAACCAGAAATAACGGCAAAAGATAGCAAAAACTTGCCTGTTTTTAAACAGTAAGTTTTTTAATTCGGTTACTTATCTCATTTAATTCTTCCGATACATCTGTTTCAGATTCCCACTTGCGTATTTTTTCTTGTGTATTGAGTAAGAACTGCCGATAAGCTTCTGATTCTTCACGCATCGGACGATGTGATAAGGCCTGAGTGATTTTTGCCCACTCCTGTAAAAAATGAAGCATAGATTTGTCCATGTAAGTGTTTACAAAAAGCTGCCATATATACTCTTCTGCTACTTCAGAAGGATGGATCATATCTGCTTTGTAGAAACGATAGTCTCGTAAATCGTCCATCATAATTTCATAGGCAGGAAAATAGCTGATATTCGAAAATCGTTCTGTCAGATGATGACACACAACCCGTAATAGGGATTTGCTGGCGCTATTGAGTATAAGTGTATCCTTGATATGACGGACCGGACTAACTGTCAGAATTATCTTGAGATTTGGATTGCTTACTATTAACTGTGAGAACACATTTTCCAGTGCAGACAGAATTTCTACTTCAGATAACATTCGTTTGGTAAATACATGCTGTCCTGACACCTTATGACAATTATTTACCACTTGTTGATCACTGGTAAGTTGATAGATAATCGAAGTACCTAAGGTAAGGATCAGAAAATCTACTTGTTTAAAAAATAAGGATGTCTGCCGGATGGAATTTTCAAGCTTTGTTGTTAATTCTTCTTGTGTAGATGCACTCAAACGGGAGTGGAAGTCATAATGATACCAATAATCCTGTACCTGCACAAATCTGTCAGGGTTTATAATTTGTTGGTTTAATGACATCCCTAGCAACTGGGCTAGGGAGATGGGATTAAAAACAGTGCCATAGGGGTTGACAAGTACTTTTAGTTTATTGTGGTATAAGCGAGTTCCCATTACGTCTGCAAAGCAGGAGCCTAAAGTTACTACATGAGATTGTAGAGAGAGACGAAAAGGTGAGGAGAGAGGCGAAATACTGGTTCGAAACTCCATATCGACAAGTTTTGATTGGATAAATTGCCTATAAAACAAAAAGCGTTTCGATATCGAAACGCTTTTCATATAACAGTTTGTATTAAAAGACTCTATTTTATATTAGTCTCCTATTACATTAAATTTAATTTTATGTTTTACTTCTTTGTGAAGATCAAGAGTAGCTGTATAGTTACCAACTGATTTTACTTCACTATCCAAAGAGATTTTCTTTCTGTCAACTTCGAATCCTTTAGAACGCAGAGCATCAGAAATTTGTGTAGTAGTTACTTTTCCGAAGATTTTACCACTTTCACCTACTTTGGCTGCAATTTCAAGTGTGATATCACCAATATTTGCTGCTAGTTCTTCTGCATCTTTACGAAGTTTCTCCGCTTTGTGAGCAACTTGTTTCACATTTTCTGCCTGAATCTTTTTAGCTGACTCGGTAGCCACAATTGCATATCCCTTTGGAATTAGGAAATTGCGAGCATATCCGGGACGAACCTGTACCAGGTCGTTTTTATAGCCTAATCCCGCTATGTCTTCTTTTAAGATAATTTCAATCATATGAATATAAATCTTTAGTCGTTAGTTGAAAATAGTTAGTCATTAGTAGAAAAGAACAATTGACTTGTTACTAACAACTAACCGATAACATATTATTTCAGACCATCCGCTACATACGGTAACAGAGCCAGGTGTCTGGCACGTTTGATCGCTAATGTAACTTTACGCTGATACTTCAAGCTTGTTCCTGTAATACGACGAGGTAAAATTTTACCTTGTTCGTTGATGAACTTCAACAGGAAGTTTGCGTCTTTATAGTCGATATATTTGATACCGTTTTTCTTAAAGCGACAATACTTTTTGCGGGTATCGGTTTTATGCAAAGGCTCGTTTTGTAATGTCATGATTTAGTTCTCCTTTTCTGTAGTTGAAACTTCTTTTTGCTCTTTCTTTCTTCCAACCAGACCTTTCCGGCGACGTTCGTTGTAGTCGATTGCATACTTATCAAGAACCGTTGTCAGGAAGCGTATGATTTTTTCATCGCGGCGGTACTCGATTTCAAGAGTACTTACTTTCAGAGGATCTGCTTTGAACTCAATCAAATAATAGAAGCCATTGCTTTTGTGCTGAATCGGATAGGCTAGCTTGCGTAGTCCCCAGTTTTCTTCGTGGATAATCTCAGCTCCAATAGATTCCTGAAGCACTTTTTTGAATTTTTCGACCGCATCCTTCATCTGAACTTCAGATAAAACGGGAGTTAAAATGAATACGGTCTCATAATTTTTCGTCATGATAAAATGAACTTTTTGTTATGAGATAAATTTTTCGAGGCGCAAAGGTAGAAATATTATTATTTCTATCCAAATAGATACCATCTATTTTACATCAGAAAGTAGTGTTTATTTGATTGATACCAAAACAATACAAAAAAAGACGATCAGTCTGTTGATCGTCTTTCGCTGAGAGTTATATACTATTACTTTATCTTATTTTACTACAAAAGAGCCAGAACCGATCTGGAATTCATCCGCATATAATTCTACTGTATGTTTTCCAGCTTTATAAGGGCTACCTTTCGCAAATACAAAGTCTACTTTTTGACGGGTTTTGTCATATAAGATATCTTTTTTGGCAGTATAAAAAGCCTCTTTTCCATCAATGGTAAAAGTTCCGCCACCAGTTGCCATATCGAATACAGCTGCTCCATCAGGTTCTACCAGACGCATATATACAGTATGGGTACCTGCTTCTGAAATTTTGTTTTCAGCTATATCAAATAAGATTTTGATGCGATCAATTTTTTTGCTCTTATATTCACCGCCATCGCGTTCTTTACCTTTTTCGTTCAGTACATTTATCACTAAGTTTTCAGCTTTTAATGCTCCTCCAACACGCACTTTTTCTGCCAGATCTCGTTTTTGGGTCTCTATTGTACTAATAGAGTCTGTCAAACGTACTTGCTTGCTTTTCAATTCTGAATTCTGTCCATACAATGTTTCATTCTGTTGTTTGAGCACTGCAAGCTCCTCATCTTTCGCTACCAGCATCTCTTCATATTTCTTGATTTGTGCTATGTATTTTTTGCGCTCTGAAACTGAAGAGTTTTTCAGGTATACTTTATCTTTTTCCAGTTGTTCTTTTACTTTTTGAAGCGATTCTACATCACCACCCAGCTTTTGAACTTCTGCAATACGTTTGTCATATTCCTGCTCCAGAGAATCTAGTTTGGCTAGTGTAGCATCTTTTTCTGCTTCTACTGTTTGATTGGTTTGAGTAAGCGCTTTGTTTTTATCACGCTCTTTTAAATTTAAATAGAATAAGACACCATTAAGAGCAACTAAAATAGCGATAAGAGCCGTCAGCAAAATTTTTCTGCTGTTTGATTTTTCAGGCGTTTGTTCAGTCATAAGATTTGTTAAGTGAAATTAGTTAACGAAAGAATTTTACGTAATATTATTTTTTTTGTTACAGAGTCTGTTAACCTATATCTGATAGCTTGTCTTAAAACAAAGGAATCCAAAGGTTATGAGCACTATTGTGCCTTTACTAAAATTATTACAGAGTTGTTTTATACGGTTTGGATCTAAATACGAAATTTTTGGAAAAAAGTTTAAACAAAGATGTTAAAAAATATTAAATCAAGAATTTATACCAGTCTTTTAATAAAAATGTTTTAATAGCCAATCATCGTTCTATAGTAGTTTACTTGATCCCTTTCCAAATACTATTTTGGTAGAGTATAAAAAAAACTGTAAAAATTCATGCCTAATTGGTTGAGATCTCCCATTGGTTAAGATGAGGAAGTGTATGATAGGCTGTCATATCAAAGCCACAAGGTACAATAGAGATATATCCATTATTGAGTGCCCACATATCTGTATCCTCACCTTTATCCAGATCAACAAATTCTCCATTCATCCAGAAATAAGGTCTACCATGAGGGTCGGTGCGTTTTTCAAAGTTCTCTGTATATTTAGCCTGAGCTTGCCTACATATCTTAACACCTTTAATAGGACCCTCTGTCTGAGAAGGAATATTGACATTTAGTGCAACATGTGAAGGTAATCCTGACGTCAATACCTGCAAAGCAATCTGTTTAACATATTCAAGACAATGAGAAAAGTCTGCTGTCAGAGAATAGTCGCATAAAGAAAATCCAATAGCTGGTAATCCTTCAATAGCTGCTTCTATGGCAGCAGACATTGTACCTGAGTATAATACACTGATAGAAGAATTACTACCATGATTGATACCACTTACTACCAGATCCGGACGACGATTTTTTAATACATGGTGTTTAGCAAGTTTGACGCAATCTGCAGGTGTGCCAGAACATTCATAAGCTTCTATTCCCTCCGTTTCGAAAGCAATAGAACTATCTAGTCGTAAAGTATTACCTATAGTGATAGCATGCCCCATGCCTGATTGAGGGCTGTTCGGAGCAACCACTACAACTTCTCCAATCTGATGCATGGTTTCTACCAAAGCTCTGATACCACGGGAGGTAATACCATCATCATTGGATACTAATATAAGCGGTTTTCGTTTAGTCATATAAAAAAGATAGATAGAAAAATAGTGGCCAAATATAAACACATAAGTATAGTAACTATTCATACTTACTGACTTTGTCCTTATAATTTGAATAATTGTATTGGTTGATAATTCGGATCAAATCATCTTTGTCATTGTAACGTAAATCTGAGTCTTCTATAAACGTTCGGATATAGCCGGATTTATCTTTGAGCAGGTATTCAAAATCTTTTCTTGTGCCCCGATAGACACGTATTTTGCCATCTGCAAAACCAAAATAAAAATCGAAAGATAGTTGTGCCTGTGTATATCTGCCTCCAGCCCATGTATTCTGAACGACAACAATTTTTTCGCGGCCAAGCAATGATACGGTGCCTTCTGTCAACATCTCAAATATGGTAGGCGAAACATATCTGTTATTTAATGCATATGGGAATACATAAAAATTTCTATCTCTTTTGCTTGCAGGATCATAGGCTTGTATCCATTTGATCTGGCGGGAAGTGTAGGTTTTGACTGTATTGTTTGCAAGATAAATCTGCACAAGGTTGTTATCCAGTTCAAAACGGAGTGTACATTGTATAGTATCACCTTCACTGTCCTGTAGAAGAAGTTTCCCTTTTACCCAGTCTGCGCCAAATACATTGATCTGGCCCTGTACTGATGGTATAAGTAAAACACTGAAGGCCAAAAAGAAATAAATAGTTATCCGCATATGGGCAAAGGTAAGTAGTGCGGAAACAAAAGGCAATGGGAAGAAGAAATTGCTGAATATAGAGGAGAAAAGGTGGGGTAAGCTTTAGGCTATACACCACCTTTTGGTATTCAGTCATCAATACGCTGAATCAGTTGAATCATTACCTGGTGCTGATCTCCATCCGGGTCCTGAAGGGTAAAAATCAGCCGGGGATTATCTAGCTTGACGTTATTATCTACCTTAGTGATCGTATAATCGGAAAGTTGTTGCTGTATTTCTTCCTTTAAGTTTGCGATAACATTTGCAAATTCTACCTCAAGGGTACTGGGATTATAAAAAACTGTTTTCATAATAAGAATAAGGTTAATGCTTCTTTTGCAAGTTGTATATTTTTGCGGTTTTAAAAAATACAAATAATTGCAAGAATAATCATAGTGTAATATTCAAGACATAAACGATAAGGAGAGTTAAAATGATATGCCTGTACTATGATATTTCTTAAAGCGAAGTACCTTGTTCATAGATAATTTCAAATACCCGATCTACAGAATTAAATCGTATAACAATTGTTTTTGCATCTGCTTTTCCTGATGGACAGCTACTGCCTGGTTCTAGAAAATAGAGATAAGACTTCATGTGTCGATCTTCTAGTCTCTGAAAGTCAGGTTTACCAAGTACATTAATGACTTCCATCTGATCTAAGCCCTTGAGTTTGGATTTTATTCGTTCAAAATCTTTTTTCATTGCCAATCGTTGGCCTGAACACGCTTTGTAGTCTTTTTTCCATGCTATAGAATCAAATCCTTTAAACTGATCCTGATCAGCAGAGCATGATAAAAAAAAGAATGTCAGTAGGAGTATATAACTAAATCGCATCAACACAACACAAACAGGGATTATAGATATATGTTTCATAAAAGCAGTATTACACTGTTAATTTTTGCAGTACATTTCAATAGCTTGTTTAGCCTCTGGATAACCTAGTTCATCTGAACGATGTAAATGTTCACAGCCATCCTCTTTATTCTTACTAAGCAATTCTTCTAGTCCGAGAGTATAATACCCTTTTGCAAATCTGGGATTAATCTGAATGCTATGTTGAAAATCATCTAGTGCTCCCTGAACATCCTGGATTCGTAATTTAGTAGTACCCCGATTATAGTAGTAATCATGATTTTGAGGATTTAATAAAATAGCTTTACTAAAATCCTGTAGCGCTTCCGTAAATTGGTTTAACTGAAAATAAATAACACCCCGGTTGAAATAAATATCGGCTGTGTCTGGTGCCAGTTGAACTGCCTTGCTAAAGTCTTCCAATGCTGGCTGCCATTTTTGTTGTGCAGCCTGATTCCGTCCTCTATTATAGTAAGGTTTATAAGTGTTGGAATTTATTTTGATTGCCTGATCAAAATCCAGCTGTGCTGCACTATAGTTTTTCAATTCCAGATTAGCAACTCCTCTAGCATTTAATGCGTCTACATTTTCAGGATTCTTTTCAATTGCTTTGTTCAAAAACTCCACTGCTCCTTTGAAATCCCCTTGTTGCATCATTTGCCTTCCTTTTTCCAAAAAAGCATCAGACGAACTGGAACATGAGGTAGTGCATATAACACAAATTATATAAAGTGTATATAATCGCAATTGTTTAAAACCAGATGTGAAAAATCTGGTTTTTGTATTAAAAAGATAAGTGTTCATGGATTTTTATTATTCTGTTTCTAATGTTTCCAAGATCTCTGCCAGATCATCAAAGTCTTTGTAGCCTGGGCGTATTTCCTGTCCCCCCTTTAGTGCTATTCCTTTGAATGGTATAGAGGAAAGAGTTTGCAAAATGCTATTTTGTTGAATCCCAAATCCCAATACTATAGGATAATGTTCTGCAATTTGTGCTAAGTGATAGCCAATTTCCGGAGTAATACTATCTTCTTCTGATTCCACCAGAAAATATGTTACATACGGTTTTATATGCTCATATTGGATCTGGAAGTTTTGTAGAGATAAATCTTCACTCCATGATACCTTACAGAGTAGAGTAAGGTCAGTTGCTTGCAAACCTTTCCAATCTGAAGAACTTACAAGTTGTAATCCGTCGATTGAATAGTTTTTGACCAGTTCCTGTAATGTTTCTGGTTCAATAGATTCTACTTCACCAATAAGTTGAACGCCTGCTACCCATTCTGTTATAGACTGAAAAGTGGTTGGATCGACAAATGTTTCGGCAGAAGGATCTAAGGAGAAGCCCAGCATATCCACTCCCATACCCGCACAATAACGGGCATCACTCAAATTGGTAACTGCACTGATTTTAACAAATGTTTGAAGAGACATAGTCGAAAATTTCTGTTTCTGTAAGACTTTCATTCAAGGTTATATAGAACTTTAGTGAAGAACAGACTTGTTCTGTAAGATGCTATTAACTTTGACGATGCAAGATTACACAGCAAACATCGGATTTCCATTTTTCTGAAAGATTTTGTGATTGGAATTTATCTTATCTCTCTCAAAATATTTTCTTCTATTTATTTCTGTCTGAATATGTGTTGTTTATAACTTAACAGGAACTGATTTGGTATTTTCAAGTATGTTTTTGTGAAAAATATTACATGAGTATGAGTTACCTGTAATAAGAATGCTGTATATATGGTTGTAGTATGTGTTAAATGACACTTAGCGCAGGTAGCGCTCGATATAAGTACTATGTCAGAACATATGAATTCATATTATTACGAAAGAATTTTTGGACTTACATTGGCTGAAATTAACAATGGTAATATCGCTGGTTCTGACGTTATTATTGATGGTAATGTAATTAGCCTTGTTGGAGAAAAAATCAATAGAACACGTAAGGTAAGTGTAGAAGATTTTAATAATAAAGCAGAAGTGTTGAAAAAACGTATAGAGAAATCAACACTTTTGAATGGTAAGGCTGAACTTCAGTATGATCCTGATACTTTCCAGGTATATGTGGAGAAGCTTAAGAAATTGAATTCACGTGAGTATGTTGAATATTATGAAATAAATGTTGAAGCAATGGATATCCTCCCTGCTTGTCTGATAGCCTGAAAGTAATTGGTAGAATTAATACCTTACCATACTTTGCATAAAAATATAGACTATAAGAATCTTGTATAAAATCAGATTGAGCATGATTTAACTCAATTGTCTCATCTGATTCAGTATAAATCTGAGCAAGTTACCTATACATTATTCGAGCACTTAGTAATGCCTTTTTGAATTTCTACCTTGTCTTTCACAATTGTTTCAGAGATTTCTGCAGTGTTGTCATACATATCACCCTTGTAAGATGGATATTACTTACAGGGTCGTCTACTAATAATACTACTACTAAAATAGTATCAACATTAGTATAGCTATAAAGAATATAGCCTATATGCATTTGGAAAAAAGACTTATTTTTACTTGTCCTGCCATATAAATAGTAACTGTCATCTTTAATCTCCCTAGCAGATCTTACTATTTCATTCACCCGTTAATCAGTAGTACTCTAAAGACCACAAAATCTATATTCTGCTTCATTCCACGATTATGTGTGGTATCTTTAGTATAGACTCTGTGTAAATCATCTATAGTAGTCAACTCATCTCGCATTCATATAGTAAGCTCTTCTTGATACTCATATTGTTTACTAACAGATCAGGATGAGAGAACAAAGGAATGAGTAATTGATACATTCAATTGTATACGGTATTTTTGTCCAAAATACCAAAATAGTGAGGATGCAATAGTAGCGAACTTATTCTTTTTGTGTACTATAGTAAATTTGAAAGAGGACGGTATTATAAGGGATTAGCGTAAATTAAAGTAACAGATAGAGTTAGAAAGCTTTCAGTTGAAAATGAAAAGCGTTATAACGCAGAATATATTTGAAGTTCATAATTGAATTTATTAACCGAAATTTGCGTTAACTAGCCATAATCGGTTTTGAGGCAATTTATACACAAGTGTGGTCTTGCATATATACATCTGCTACAGATAGCTGAAAGCTTTTGGATTAGCGGTATAAAGCAAACGTAAAACAAACGAAATTATGAGTAAAAAAGGACGAGTATTAGTCGCCATGAGTGGTGGTATTGATAGTTCACTGGCTGCTGTATTACTACATGAACAGGGATATGAAGTAATAGGTATGACTATGAAAACGTGGGATTATGCTTCTTCGGGTGGTTCCAAAAAGGAAACAGGATGTTGTAGTCTGGAATCTATCAATGATGCTCGTGAAGTTGCTGTACAGTTAGGGTTTCCACATTACATACTGGACATCAGGGAGGAATTTGGAGACTTTGTGATTGATAATTTTACGGATGAATATCTGGCTGGGCGAACCCCTAATCCCTGTGTGTTATGTAACACCCATATAAAATGGGATTCCTTGCTGCGACGTGCTGATAAACTGGATTGTGAGTTTATTGCAACAGGACATTATGCAAATCTACGTCATGAAAATGAACGGTATATTATCTCCAAAGGGCTGGATAGTAACAAAGATCAGTCGTATGCATTATGGGGTGTTTCCCAACAAAGTCTAAGCCGTACCTTGTTCCCATTGGGACATTTACGAAAAACTGAAATACGGCAGATGGCAACAGAGCGTGGATTTATGGCTTTGGTAAATAAGTCAGAGTCGTATGAGATCTGTTTTGTGCCTGATAATGATTATCGTGGATTCTTAAAGCGTAGGGTAGATGGGTTGGAAGATAAAGTGGCAGGAGGAGATTTTGTGCTGGAAGATGGTACAATAGTTGGTAAACATGAAGGATATCCATTTTATACAATTGGACAACGCAAAGGTTTAGGCATTGCTTTAGGCTATCCGGTTTTTGTAACAGAAATACGGGCAGAGACCAATCAGGTAGTTTTGGGCCAGTATGAAGAACTTGCTCGTAATGGAATGTGGGTAGGAAAACTGAACATGATGAAATATCCTGATTTAATTGGTAAGCCAACAGAGACTATCACTAAAGTTCGTTACAAAGACAATGGTTCTCCTGCTACAATTGAACAGGCAGAGAATGGACAAATGAAAGTATTATTTCATGCACCTGTCAATGCAATAGCTCCTGGACAAGCCGCTGTGTTTTATGAAGGAAATGATATTATAGGTGGAGGATGGATTCTGAAAAGCTTTAAGGTTGGAGTGGATAATCCTGTATTTTCTGTAGCGGGTCAAGAATGATTTGATTCACATTCGATTATATAAACCTCTGTAGTTAATACAGAGGTTTTTTTGTATCAACTAAAAAGCTGTTTTCTAAAGGCGCGGCTGAAGTTTAATAATAATTGATTAGTTTATGCGTTGAATAACAAAAATCTTTCATGAAAGATTATTACAATATCCTGCAGGTCTCACCTGATGCAGATACTGCTGAGATTAAGAAGTCATTTCGTCGGTTAGCTACATTGTATCATCCGGATAAAAATCCGGATCCGTCTGCACATTATTTATTTCAGGAAATCAATGAAGCTTATCAGATTATTGGAGATAATCAACAGCGACAATGGTATGATCTGAAACGAATGTATGTTGTTGCAGAACCTGTACCTATATCTTATACACCTCCTGTACAACCTCGTCGTCCGCCTCCTGCTTATAAGCCACGTCAACGTGTACATATAGATTTGCGTCCTTATGTAGTATTTGCCCGAGGAATGTCCTGGATCTGCTTGATATTTTGTTTGTTGCTGGTTGTAGATTATTTGTTGCCCAAACCGTTTAGTGAAGAACCTGTACTTGGGGTAAGAATCATGCATCAGACTGGGAAGATTGTTGTAACTACACCACGTCGGGTAATGACCATGCCTATGACTGGAAATTTTATAATTGATTTAAGTAAATATACACCAGTTTCGATCTATAGAACTCCGTTGTTTGGATCAGTAGTTAAGGCAGAACTCAAAGGGATGGAGGCGCCAACTGAGAACAACATTTACGGTAGCCTTGTTTTTTTTCCGGTTTTGCTTTTTATTCTTTCTCTGTTGGGAGTTGTTATTCGGAATAATATTGAATTGATTGTCAATTTTGGTATTGCCTCTTCCATCATTTTGATTATCACTTTATTCCTGATATTTGTTGTTTTCCGTTTATAAAAGACGGGTAGTGCAAGATTCAGGTCAAAATCGCTTTTTTCTTCTATAATTTCTTGTGTAACTATGTGATTGATTCAGAGTTATATAAAGAACTGGATGATAATCTATTGAAAAAGACAGAGTAACATGAGTAAAAAAATACTGTTTATTATTGGTGCACTTATAATTTTCTGGGGATGTAATTCATCAGAAGAGACACCCAGTCCAACGCGTTTGGGATATGATTTTTACCCACTGGAAGTTGGTCAATATGCTGTCTATGATATTTTCGAAGTAAAGTACCAGATTTATACAAAACCCGATACTCATACTTATCAGGTTAAAGAATTGGTGTATGATACAATCACCGATCTAACCAACGAACCCGCATTTATCTTATATCGATATTCCAGAGCTAATTCTTCAAGTACTTGGGAATTAGATTCTGCCTGGCTTACAAAACGTACTTCTTATGTTGCATTGCGCAAAGAAAACAATGTAGATTATGTGCGTTTATCTTTTCCTCTGAAAGAAGGATTGAAATGGAATGGCAATCAATACAATAGCTATGGTGAGGAAATGTATGAGGCAAGCAGTTTTGACCAACCTTATCAGGTTCTGGATAGTACTTATGATAAAACAGTCACAATACTACAGCGTGATGAAGTAAATGCTGTTTTAAAAGATCGGCGGATGGATGTGTATGCAAGAAATACTGGCTTAATCTATAAAGAACGCATTCAGCTTACTTATTTGCAGAATGGAGGAACTGTTGGCAATGGAGATATAGATCATGGAACTTACTACATTCAAAAGATCCGAGAATTTGGTATTGAGAGATAACTATATTTTGCCTGATAAACAAAAAGTCCTCACTATGCGTATAATGAGGACTTTTTGTTTTTATACCTTATAGATTAATCTAATGCTTTCACACCAGGTAAAACTTTACCTTCCATATATTCAAGTAGTGCACCACCACCTGTAGATACATAAGATACACGATCTCCAAATCCAAGATTATTCACAGCTGCTGCTGAATCTCCGCCACCAATTAAGGAGAAACCACCATTTTCTGTTGCTTTTACAACTGCTTCTGCTACACGGATTGTTCCTTTAGCGAAGTTACTGAATTCAAATACACCCATTGGACCATTCCATAAGATTGTTTTTGAGTTTTCAATTACTTTGGCAAATTCTTCGCTCGCATCAGGACCAATATCAAGACCCATCCAGCCATCAGGAATTTGTTTGTTATCTGCTATCTGAGAGTTAGCATCATTACTAAAGCCATCTGCAATAATGGAATCAGTTGGTAATATAAGACTAACTCCTTTTTCTTTTGCTTTGGCAATCAGTTCTGATGCTAAATCTAGTTTATCAGCCTCCAGTAAAGATGATCCGATAGAACCTCCCATTGCTTTAAAGAATGTATAAGCCATACCTCCACCAATCAACAGATTATCTACTTTATCAAGAAGGCGTTCAATAATCAAAATCTTATCAGAGATTTTAGCTCCACCCATAATGGCAGTGAATGGACGTTCTGCATTTTCCAATACTTTCTGGGCATTGTCAAGCTCTGCCTGCATTACATAACCACATACTCTGTCTTTGAAAAACTGACCAATTACGGCTGTAGAAGCATGTGCACGGTGAGCGGTTCCGAAAGCGTCATTTACCCATACATCACCCAGTTTGGACAGCTTTTCTGCAAAAGTTACATCTCCTTTTTCTTCTTCTTTGTAAAAACGCAGATTTTCCAGCAACAATATATCCCCTGGTTTTAGAGCTGCTGCTTTTTGAGTTGCTTCTTCTCCAATACAGTCATTCGCAAACTGTACATTGGTCTGAAAAATATCGTTCAGATATTTTACCAGGTGTTTTAATGAGTATTTCTCTGTTGGACCATCCTTAGGGCGTCCCAGGTGTGACATCAGAATAACAGATCCACCATCTTTACGAATCTTATTGATAGTAGGAATAGTGGCCTGAATGCGTGTATCGTCAGTTACCTCGTAGTTGCTATTTAATGGAACGTTGAAGTCAACCCGTATCAGGGCTTTCTTGCCTGCAAAATTGTACTGGTCAAGGGTGATCATAAATCAGATTGTTTTATTTGGTAGATTGTAAAAGTATTGAGAACCTCCAATTAATAATAATTTTGAATGGCTGAGGTTCCTGTTTTTCTCGATTGCCGTACAGTTGCTGATGAAAGTGCTACAAATCAAAAGTAAAGCCAATAAAATCGCAAATAAAATCGTGAAGAATGTATGTTGTTAGGATATTAACAGATCCTGGTAACCCGGGATTTTATTGAGCTGCTGCTCTTCTGATACGATCATTAATTGCTCTGCCTAGATCCTCTTCTGGTAGAAGCTCTGCTACAATGACTTCCAGATGAGGATAAGTATCTAGTGTACGCATAACTGCAAACAGCTTTTGGGCTGCTTCAGCATAGTTTCTGGTATGAGAAAGCACAAGTTGGTTTTTCTCGGGGAGGTCTTTTCTAAAATCTGAGAAACCCATATAGCCTATTTTTTCAGGTGCATATTGTTTTAGAACCTGATCAACTGAATCTAGAACCAATGGCTTTCGTGGAGCATAGTGACTTTTTAACATTCCGGGGGCTTGTGGATTTGAACTAGAATGAGGCATCAATGTAACCGGACCTATAACCGATTCAATGGCTTCTATTGAAAGCCCTCCTAATCTGTAAACAATAGGGGTTATATCTTCAAATCCAATGATAGTCGATTCAATTCCTACATGACTGGGGCCTCCATCAAGGATATAAGGAATCTTATCACCCAGTTGTGCCTGTACATGTTCAGCCTGAGTGGGGGATATATAGCCAAATGGATTAGCACTAGGGGCTGCCAACGGAAATTCCAAGAGTTCCAAGAGGTCCAGGATCAATGGATGCGATGGGATACGTACAGCTACGGTCTCAAGTCCGGACGTAACCAGATCAGGAATGTTAGATTTTTTTTGCAATAACAGAGTCAAAGGGCCAGGCCAGAAATGTGTTGCCAGTTTTTGTGCTAAGGGAGGAATGGCTTGGACAAATTGAGCGATTTTGGTCAGACTACTACTATGTACGATCAGAGGATCAAATGTAGGACGGTTTTTAGTCTGGAAGATTTTTGTTACAGCCTGAACATTAAATGCATTTCCTGCCAGGCCATATACAGTTTCAGTGGGTATGCCTATGACTTCACCTGTTTCTAAAAGTGATTTTGCTTTATAAATATCTTTGTCAATAAGTGCCATTAGATGATTGCGCATTTATTGACAAAGATAGAGGGTTTTGTTTATAGTATGGATTATTTTCCTTATCAGGGTAAATAGATTATAATTTAAACTGGAAGGAAATCTTAACTCCAAAACGATTAGTGCCAGAATTATTCAGATAGGTAAGGCGATGAATAGCGTCAATGCGCATACACCGGAATATATTTTCAATACCATATCCTAGTTCTATATAAGGAATATCACCCAGACGTCCTATAGGACGTGAAGCGTTGCCTTGGTCGTCATATTCAAGAGGAACCAGATTATAGTTTTTATCACTTAACCCTCCATATAATACATTCGCATTAGCAACCAAACGCCATTTTAGCTTACGAATCAATGGAATACGATTAAACAATAATCCCTCAAAATTATGTTGTAACTGAACAGAGGCATACCGATCACTGACAAATTCAAAGAAATTCATCAGATTGTATGCATTACTGATGTAAAAAAAGGTCTGATTGCCCTGATGAGATTGCAAAATAGGATAAGGGACTGTAGAGGGTATATAACCTGCACTTATCGAGTAGGAGGCGCGACCTAGCGACCCAACGTTTATACTTTGTGAGAGATTCAACGCTATTTTATGGTAATTAAAACCTCCACCTAATATGCCTTTTAATCCCAGTGTATAACTAATAGTAAATACAGGTTTGGTGGTACCTAAACTAATCCGCGTATTATCATTAATCAGGAATTGTTCATTTTGTGCAAAGCGGGATTCAAATGTAATCTCTGTGCTCTGAAAGTTGTTATCAGTGGCTAGTTGAGTATCAGTTGGATTTGTATAGTATGTAAAATTGTACAATGGATCAAACTGCCATTGACGTAGTTTGATCTTTTGAGTAAAACCTCTTACAAAGTCTGTCTGGAATGCAATCTGGTTATTTCGTAGCATAAATGGCCGTCTGAAAGTACCAAAACGGGATGAGACCAGAAAAAGGGTATTGTCCCATACGTCCTGTGAAAGAAGCCCTACACGTTCAAGGTCATAACTATGCCTTACACTTAATGTAGTCCAATGTTTTTTCGAGAAAATGCGTTGAATTTCAGCGCCATATTTAAAACGATGATCGCCAAACCCATATCCTCCATATCCTTTCAAAACCCATTTATCACTAAAGTCAATATTGGTTTTAAATCCAAGGCGAGCATAGCTACCCTCTACAGTATTATAACTGTAAGCCAGAATATAAGGTCCTATGTCTATGGGACCAGCTTTCTTATACCCGTTTACAACAATATTGGCAATCTCTATATAGGAACGAATTAGTGGAATATTTTTGATTGAGTCAATCATTGCATATACATTCTTCTCAGATTCTGTCAGAGGCTCATGGCGATGCTCATCCCAAAATGCTTCATCTTTGATTTGAGCAGTGGGTTCCATTTCTATTCCTACATCGTAGAATTTTGTGCTATGTGGCTGATTGACTACTACTCGTTCATTAGATGTATAAAACTTGGCCAGCATACCAGCTGACTGGTTTGTTATTTCTGCAATATCAATTAACACACGGGTTTTTACAGGCAGCCAGGGGCCTGCTTCTGTTGGAGCAAGTTCCTGTTGAAGTTTGATCTTTTCTATAAAGTTCAGGTTGGCTGTTTTGTTCATAGTGGCATCTACCTGCACCAGAGCAAATGTTGCCTTATCAACCCACATTGTACCTGTAAAAGCAAGGTCCTGAGGCCTTTTGGGTTCAAAATCAATCCGATAGCTGTAATGTCCGTTTACTTCTGCACTATCTACCAGAAAATACTCATAGTATAGTTTCCAGCCATCGGCGATAGGTGAAACGAAGTCTTTATTGAGGATGTTGAGCCAGTTACGATAAAAGTTATATTCCTGAAATGAAGACCCGGCCATTTGAGAAATCAGTGTGCCATCCTGAATACCAACTCCCGTTACCCGTGTTTTCAGAATATGTTCACGTTTCTTTTCAGGCGATTTCCTATAATAAACATTCGAAAATGATTCCGAAATAAACAAAGGAAGAATTGGTTTTCCATCTTCGCCCGCAAGTACTTCTACACTATCTATAACCTGTTGTATTTTCTTAATCGCTTTGCGTTTCTTGAGCTTCTCTGAAATATTGTCTACATCAACTTCAATCTTATTATAACTTTCATATTCAAAATACTCTAGTGAACGCTTATCATTTTTTTCTTTATTCCGTACAATCTTTCGCAGAATAGCATAGGCGGGATTTTCTCCTGCATAAATTTTTATCTCATTCAGACTGATGGAAGCTGGAACAAGTTGAAAATCTATTGCTTGTGTAGTGGCTTTTCGATTGACAAGTTTCGATTTTTCTGTATAGCTGATGGCTGTAGCTGTGAGAGAATCCTGCAGGGTATGTGTGACCAACTTATAATTACCATTAAAGTCAGTTGTAGTACCAATAGTTGTTCCTTTAAAAGCCACTGCGACAAAAGGCATTCCTTCACCTGTTTCGCTATCGGTGACTTTTCCTGTAATAACATAACTTGTTTGTGCATAACTCACAGAGGTAATATACAAAAACAAGGAAATGTAGAAAAGATATGTTGTTACCTGTTTAAACAAAGATTTATGTATGGTTGATTTCAATATAAATTAAAAACGCTCTACTATAAGCTAAAAAATATTGTGATGGTTCAGTTCTTCAAATATATTAAATAATCCTGTGTTTGGAATAAGGCCAACCTTCTGTAATAGTACTTAATTGCTTGAGTCTGATGTAATATATAGATTCTTTACTAGTAAATATTTATACCTGTTAGTAGTAAGATTGTTATTCACTTTCATTGTCAAATACAGTTTCTTCTTTTTGCAAAAGATATATATCCAGAATAGCTTTTGGACGTGCCAGGTATTCCCGAAAACGTGTTTGTATAGAAGCCTGCCATGGAACATCCTGTGCCGCATAAGCTATAAATGGAAATTTGTAGTGTCTGGCAATAAACACAGCACGAGCTCCATGAAACGCCTGCGAAATCACAATAACACTATCCCGATTGTATAATTGATGGCATCGTACCACAGATTGAAATGTGTTCTGTCCTGCATAATCCAAGGTCATAGCATTCTCTGGTATTCCTAATAACATGAGCGCATTTTTCATATCAGATGGCTCATTGTAATATCGGGAAGAATTATCTCCACTTAAAATCAGATGTTTTATTTTTCCTTCCTGAAATAACTGTGCTGCTGCTGCAATTCTGTATTTGAAAAAGAGATTCTCATTTCCATCCCGTACCCGCTTGCTGGTACCTAGCACCAGCCCTGTAGGACGGGATGCAACAGTTTGGCTGTTTGTGAAAATATATTGCTCTGTTTCCTGTGAAACCCAGACATTACAAACGATAATTAATACTATCGCAATGGAAAATAAAATGAAAAAAGCCTTTAGGTATTTCATTGCAGACAGATATCAAAAAAATATACTAAAGATATAATGAATATAATCAAATACAAGGATAAACGCATTGAAAAATACTAATTTTGTCATAAAGTCACTATCTTCAGTATGTTTGTTTTCTGCAAATATATCTACCATTTTATTTCTGCAAACTGTTATTCAAATTCCTGCATATCCATTAAACTGATATGTCGAATAAACTGATATGTCGAATTAGTAGGGCATAGCAAGGATAATGACTATACTACAAATGGGTAATTGCTTCCAATATTACATCATGAATTGATTTTTAATTTTTCGGAAAGTGATAGCCTTTTTGACAATAAGCAAAGCTGACTTTCCTGACTTCAGACATCGACTCTGTAAACAAACATATCTGGACAGTATGAAACTATGGACGCATTATTTAAACCCTTTGCATTGTACCTGTTAACGGGTATCCCAGCAATATATTTTATAAACAAAATAATAGACTCGTAGGATGTAGGGGGTGATGAAGTAGAAAGCGTGTGTAAGAGATGCCAGGAAATTACTTCTATTAAAGACAAATTGAGAACTCTTAAATAAAGTTTCTCAACAAACAAACACCTACCTGGGCTTTCTACGAATCCATTGATACAAACCTAAGTGGTTAGAAGATATATGACGAAGGTCTGAAGTTGGAACAGTTTCCTTATCCTGATAAGGTCAACTATGTTATATTTATAATACTCCTTTGAGAGATTCTGCTCAGGTATTGTTTATTTGATACAAACATTGTCTTTCTCAAGATAGAACATTTCTCCAACGGTTTAATCCAGGTAATACTTCGTCAGTAGCAATGTGCAGAAAGCCAAAGTATAATAAAGGTCTTGTACTGTTGGGAATTTTAAGAAAAGAAAATATTTTGCATAAAATAAAGATGTATTATAATCTTAGTAATATATGCAATGAAGTTTTCTTTCTACTTTTGTCTATTCCTGACTTTTCTGTCTGTGACTCTTCTATCTGCTCAACATCCCGGACAGCAAACATACTGCAATCCCATGGATATAGACTACAAGTACAATTTTGAACAACTGAATGAGCAGATTTCCTACAGATCAGGTGCAGATCCTGTTATTATTAATCATAAAGGAGAATATTATCTGTTTGTAACTATATCCGGTGGATGGTGGCATTCAACGGATTTGATCAACTGGAAGTATACAATACCCGATAAGTGGCCTATGGAAGATATGTGTGCTCCTGCAGCTTTATCTGTGCGGGATACATTATATCTGTTTCAGTCAACTTTTGAACAACGACCTATATTCATCAGTATGGAGCCAGAGAAGGGAAAGCTGATCTTTTATAATCGCTGGCTTCCTCGGCTTCCCCAATACATTGGTCCCTGGGACCCTGCTTTGTTTTATGATGAGGAACTGGATAAATGGTATATGTACTGGGGTTCTTCAAATGTGTATCCCATTTTTGGTGCAGAGCTAGATAAACGAAGAAATCTGACCTACAAGGAGAAAAATAATTACAAAGAGTTGATTTATCTGCATCCTGAACTTCATGGATGGGAACGTTTTGGTCGTAATCATCGGGATACAATACGACCTTTTACAGAAGGAGCCTGGATGACAAAACATAATGGCAAATATTTCCTGCAATACGGAGCTCCTGGAACAGAATTTAATGTATATGCAAATGGCACATATATAGGAGATAATCCATTAGGGCCATTTTCCTATGCACCTTACAATCCAATTTCATATCGTCCGGGAGGATTTATGAATGGAGCAGGACATGGCAATACATTTCAGGATAACTATGGTAATTATTGGAATACAGGAACACCATGGATTGCTGTGAACTGGAATTTTGAACGGCGCATTGCTATGTTTCCTGCTGGTTTTGATAAAGATAACCAACTATTTGTCAATACCCGTTTTGGAGACTTTCCTCATTATCTGCCTAAGAGGAAGTGGCAGAGTAAAGATGAATTGTTTACTAACTGGATGCTTTTGTCGTATAAGAAACCATGTGTTGCTTCCTCCACATTGGATACATTATTTGCCAGTAAGGTTACAGATGAAAACCCTCGTAGCTTCTGGGTAGCTAAACAAAACCAGCCTGGTGAATGGATTACAATCGATCTGCAAAAGATAAGTGAGATCAGAGCTGTTCAAGTTAATTACACGGATTATAAGTCAAATATTTTTGATAACGATTCCGCTAAAACATATACCCAATACAAACTGTATACATCCAAAGACGATAAGGATTGGAATCTAGTTTATGATGTAACAAAAGAGCCCAAACGTGATCGCGCCTGCTCATATATTGAATTACCAAAGCCCATACAGGCACGATATGTCAAATACGAACATGTGTATGTCAGATCGCCCAATCTGGCTATCAGTGACATTCGTGTATTTGGCAATGCTGCAGAAAAATTGCCTAAAACTCCCGACCACCTGGTAATACGTCGTGATAAAGATCCGCGTAATGCTTTCATTTCATGGAACAAAGTAAAGAATGCAGTTGGATATAACATTCTTTGGGGGATAGCACCTGACAAACTATATCAAGCTTATCAAATATGGAATGACGGATCCAATCAATTGGAATTAAGAGCTTTATCTATAGGAGTAAAATATTATTTTGCTATCGAGGCATTTAATGAAACAGGCGTTTCCACTATTGGAAAAGTTATGGGTCCCTACTAATACAACTAATAGCACACTAAAAGAAATCAGACCTTCTGGCATGTAGAAGGTCTGATAAAAACTAGCAGTTTAAAAAGTTACTGAACATATCCTCTCTGCGATATAATAGTATCTGCCTCAGTTTCGTGATTAATCACTACAGGCAGAGTTTTCGATACATAGGCCTTCACATCGTTGTTTTGACCAGTACCATTCTGATACGCTTCCAGCTTACTGCGAACTTGTGCATGTGCATCCCGTTGGCCTAAGATATATTCTCTGCTAAAAACAGAATCTACTGTAATAGCAGTAAGGCTATCTTTCATTTTCTGACTTGTAGAATCCAATCCGGTTGGCAATGAATACGAATATTTGCCTGCAACAGAATCTAAGGAGGCTTGGGCTGAAGTATGATGTGTTATCATCATTTGTGCAAAATTGCGAATTACAGAATCTGTAGATTTAGTCAGTGCCAGTTGACCCATCTCTATCTCGGATCGGTTGGCATAGGCTGCCTGATCTATTATATTCTTGTCGGTTGTATTTAGTGTAGTCGGTGTAACAACTGAGTTATCATCATCATCATCATTACAGGCACTAAAGGTCATTACACATGCTGTTAGAAGAAGTCCCCAAATAAAACTTCCTGCTTTGGTTGCAAATGGATTTGTCATATAAGATTGCTTTTTGGTGAAATTGAACTATGCCAGTTTTGGGAAAAAATGATACCACTGGTTTAGTTGTGTAAGTGGCTGTAAATCATATATGAGGTGTTTTGTTAATAGACTATGTATTTTGTATTGTTATTGTATTTTTCTCTGTATTAATGATTTGAGGCTCTATTATGTTTAACTATATCTGGATTTTTATGTGATGTTGAAGGAGAGATTAAAAGCCTGTTTAGATACTCTTATACATGCACCAGCGTATAAAATTCTATGGAAAACAGAGTAATTTATAAGATTAGAAAAGTTGAGATTATTCCACAGTATGAAGAATTTTTTTCCCTCTAGTGTATGCGCATGGTTTTTTAGGAAGGCTTTTTAGGAAGGGTAGGCTAATAGATGTGTAATATATATTAATAAGGGCGCTTTTATTATTTTAGCGATTATGAACTATCTACTAGAAGTAAATGCAAAAAACACCCTTATATCGAAGTTACTATATTATTTTTGGATAGCATGGTTTACAGCTCTGGCTGTAAGTGCCATAAATGTCAGGGATGGATTCTGATTGCCGACAGAAGTCATGCAAGCTCCATCTGTAACATATACATTTTTACAGTAATGCAACTGGTTCCACTCATTTAGCAAAGATGTCTTAGGATCTTTGCCCATACGTACACCTCCCATTTCATGAATATCTAGCCCAGGTGCTTGTCCGGAATCATACGGGCTGATGTTTTTGCAACCACTCTTCTCAAGCATTTCAGTACCCTGTATTAAAAAGTCCTGAAGAAGTTTTTCATCATTCTGGTCATATTCTATTGAGGTAATAAGTTGTGGAATACCCCAGGCATCTTTTTGATTTTTGCTCAGTCGCACATGATTATGTTCTCTGGGTACAGTTTCACCCTGCATCATCATATAGACTCCCCAGCCACCTGGTTGTGTGATTTTTTCTTTAAAGTCGACTCCAAAACCTTCCTGACCTCCTTGATGCCATCCTGCCCGACTGGCAGAGAAAGCAATCATATAACCTCGTAGAAAGTCTGTTTCCTGTTTGAATACATTTCGGAAGGATGGAATAAATGCGGTAGTAGGGCGTCTGCCATAATAGTATTGATTCTGATATCCTTCAAATGTAGCTGTAAGGCTACCCCGATAATTATGGAAGGCCACATATTTTCCCAAAAGCCCCGAGTCATTACCTAACCCATTGGGAAATCGACTGGATGTAGAATTTAGTAAAATCAGATTGGTATTCAGACAGGCTGCATTCACAAAGATCACATCTGCAAAAAACTCAAGCATTTCTTTACTGTCTGCATCTACCACACGCACGCCTGTAGCTTTTTGTTTCTGTTCATCATAGATAATAGAATGGACGACTGAGTGAGGCCTTAGAGTTAAATTACCAGTTTTGGCCGCCCAGGGAATGGTTGAAGAGTTACTGCTGAAATAACCTCCATATGGACATCCCCGATAACACAAATGCCTTGCCTGGCATTGTCCCCGACCTTGTTGTGTATGAATTTCATTGGATTGGGTAAGATGTGCACACCGACCAATGATTACCTGACGGTCATGATAGTGTTCTTTTACTTTTTGCTGAATGTGTTTTTCTACACAATTCAATTCAAAAGGAGGTAAAACCTCACTATCTGGCAGATTGGCGATTCCATCTCTGTTACCACTAATACCTGTAAACTTTTCTACATAGCTGTACCAGGGAGCCAGATCTTTATATCGGATAGGCCAGTCAACTGCAAAGCCATCGCGGGTAGGTGCTTCAAATTCAAAGTCACTCCAGCGTTGTGTTTGGCGCGCCCAGATCAAAGACTTTCCTCCTACCTGATAGCCCC
Organism: Xanthocytophaga agilis; assembly: GCF_030068605.1. Taxonomy (NCBI): domain Bacteria; kingdom Pseudomonadati; phylum Bacteroidota; class Cytophagia; order Cytophagales; family Rhodocytophagaceae; genus Xanthocytophaga; species Xanthocytophaga agilis. The sequence continues at coordinate 532,740 of NZ_JASJOU010000003.1, read as the reverse complement.
GAATCCAGTCAAACGGCTTTTCCTGTATATAGGGATGTTCATTGTCTTTGACGAAAAAATGTTCAGTAGCTTCTTCAAATGCATAACACTTATTGACAATTGGATTTGTCGTTTCTGAAACAACAGTAGAACGACCTCTATGTGGAAAATCCCATGGATTACTCATGGCTGTTGTATAGTCTGTAATATGCCTGACATCGCGACCACGTTCCAGCACCAGGGTTTTTAACCCCTTTTCGCAGAATTCTTTTGCTGCCCAGCCACCGCTTATTCCTGAGCCGATTACAATCACATCATAGGTGTTTTTCTTTTTACTGTCGATAGAGAGATTCATAGACTTGAAATAGACTGAATTGTTAAAAGTAAAGATAATTGCCGAAAAATGCTGGCTTGTAACTATTTCTTTAGCTAAAAGCCTCTTACTGTAGTGTGTATTCTACACTTTGTACTCAATAGACCACTGTATGGGAAACATTTTCGAATCTGGATATAAAACGAATAACGGCATGAAATTTTGCCTGTTTGCAGTAATTATTCTCCGATTTACATGAAAAAAAAACTTATACAGGCATTAGTTCTAGGCCTGGCATTAACAACAATAGCCTGTAATCATTCTGTTGATGACATAGGGATTGTGAGAGATCCTGAAATTTCTGTGGATATCAATGGCAAAGCCTGGCAATCTCGAAATACGTTCGTAGTAGGCCTTGAAAAAGCAATAGTTTACAAAAGTGAGACCGACACCGCTGGCCTGTTGTATTATACATATCGCATGATTTTGAATGGGCAGAATGAAGCAGGGTTAAACCGAAAGATTACTATTCGGTTTGCTGTTCAACAACCGGATCAGTTAAAAGGACGATACTCTACCCAATTCTCAGAATATGGAAAAATAACAGAGGCGGAGGTGCTGGATCAGGTTTCTAATGATGAGTATACTTCCTACCAACTAATAAACCCTGATTCTACTACTTTTCTGCAAATTGATCGGCAGAGCACAGATAAGAATCTGATTGCAGGAACATTTGCTTTTCATTTGGTAAATACACAAGACTCAACACAGGTATTAGAGGGAACAAATGGCATATTCAAAGATATCACCTACCAGAAATGGCAAAACAGTAATTTATGAGAATTATGAAAAATACAATTCTAAAAAGTGTACTGGTAAGTCTGATGTTCATAAGCACTATGATGAGCTATGCACAAAGTCAACCTGTTTCCAATTCTTTTGATGTGATTATCAAGAAAAATGGTGATATAGTTTATGGCTTGGTTACCGAAGTTGATTTACAATATGTCAAATACAAACGGACAGATATTCCGGATGGGCCAATTTATACTATGCCCAGAACAGATGTATATGCTATAAGCTATCGAAATCAGGTAAAAGATATTCTGGCTAAGAGTGATAGTAGTTTTTTTAGGCAATCGGTTCAGCCCCCTGCAGCTGTTGCTGTTGACACTGCAAAAGTTGATACTGTTTCTCAGGAAGACCAGAAAGAATCTGCTGATAAGAAAGTAGATAAGTTTTTTGCCCGTGAAAACTTTTCCCAACCAGAAATTCATTTCCATCTGGGATTCATCAGAGGATTTACGAAAGTTAGTAATATAGATCAGTATACTTCTGCTCTTAGGTTTCCCGGAATAGGATTTAGCTACGATGCCCAGTTTAAAGAAAACTTTCGTATGGGGATTACATTTGGGGTAGCTGGATTTCGGTTTACACAGAATGAGTATGATTCTTATGACAGCCTGCAGATTAACCGAAAGTTAAATGAAACGCTGCTTTTGCTGAATGCATATGCGAAACGTAGGTTTGGTACAGGACGTGCAAAACCTTATATCTTGGTAGGAATTGGGATCAATGGTTCATTCCTGAAGTCAGAGTCGGTTCTAGCTGTTGATAACAATGATGATCGCATGTTGCAGGTACGTTCCAATAGTCGTGCATTTAGTCTTGGTATCCAGGCGCGAATAGGGGTGGATTATGAAGCGCAGCCAGGTTTGATGGTATTTGGTGATATTGGTGCAGGTCTGACTATACTGCAGTTTGGGATTGGGTATAAACTATAACATATTACAACTATGAAAACATTTGTTTTTACATTATATACATTAATTCTATTTCTGGGATTTTCAACGCTGACCATGGCACAAAAAGAGGGTGGAGGGATTAAAGTACAATTGGGAGGTGCTGTAAATTACTACTTGGGACCCGGTAATCAGAGCTTTGATCAATTCGAAGAAAATCACCTGAACTGGCAACTGGATGGACTGGTAGGAATAAAGCTAGCAGAGAGTAAAGATCATAAGAAAACATATCTTGGTGTGTATGGTAGTGCAGGAAGTTTGAATCGAACTACAATAACCTCTATGATTCAGGATCAAAAGTTTACAATTGTCAACGAGACCGAGCAGAATCGTTACAATCTGCATTATCAATGGGAGGTGGGGTTCCTTATTGCGGAGGTATTACGAGTCAGTACTGGTTCGGGGACTCAATATTTTGGTAATCAGTTACTGGCAAATAGCGACGGTACTTCTTTACAAAGAGATCATTTTGATTATTATTCCTCTACAGCAGGAGTTCAGCTTAAACTGGGTTCTGTTGCCTGGACAATAAACTGTAATCTGTTGTATGGAAAAGATCTGGATCGTACCATTGTCAGACCTTCAACCGGTTTAGCACTTACATTCTAAAAAATACAATCCCCAGAAGCTAGCCTTTGTTGATAGTTTCTGAGGATTGTAGAAATCAGATTCTTATATTATTCAGATCGCAAAGATTTAACCGGATTGATCAAGGCTGCCTTGATGGCCTGGAAGCTTACGGTTAACAAAGCAATCAACAAAGCTGCTATACCTGCTATCAAAAACACCCACCACTGAATGTTGACCTTAAAAGCAAAGTCCTGTAACCAGGTACTCATAGCCCAGTAGGCTAATGGAAAGGCTATACCATTGGCAATCAATATGAGTTTTAAAAAATCTTTGGATAACAGGGCAACAATATTGGATATACTGGCTCCGAGAACTTTCCTAATACCAATTTCTTTGGTACGTTGTTCAGCTGAATAGGCTGATAATCCAAATAAGCCCAGACAAGCTATAAAGATAGCAAGTAGGGCAAATGTGATAAATAGCTTACCCACTTTTTGCTCACTCTGATATACGTTGGTAAATGCCTCATCCATAAACTGATAGTTAAATGGCTGCCCCGGAGCAATAGTTTTCCATTTGGCTTCAATTTTTGAAATAGTAGCAGGTATATTTTCTGTACTCAGACGAAAACTAACACTGCCAGGTGCATTTCCAAGTGTAAAGCATACAGCACCAATATTTTGTCTCAGAGACTCAAAATTAAAGTTTTTGACTACTCCAACGATTGTGTAGGCACGTGTTTGCTGAGTTTTAAAATCAGTTAAAGCAGAGATGCGTCTTCCAATCGGATTGGAATAACCAAAGAGTTTAGCAGCAGTTTCATTAATAATAATACCAGAAGAGTCTGTCGGTAACTGTTTATCAAAGTCTCGGCCTTTAATGATCTGCATTCCCATCGTTTGAATATAATCATAATCTACATTCCAGCTTTGTATAGAGACTGCTTTATCCTGTCTTATTTCTCCTTCCGGAAAATAAAGATTGTCGCTACGCCAGGAGGGTACAGGAAGATATCCGGTAATAGTTCCATTTTTCACTTCTTCCAAACGCAAGACTTCATTTTTGAAGCTTTCTGTGCTGTTTCCTAATGCACTGGCATCATTAACAATAAGTACCTGTTCTTTATTGAACCCTAATTGTTTGTTTTGAATGAAGGTGAGTTGCTGATAGATAACAACAGTACATATAATCAAAAAGACAGAGGCCAGAAACTGAAATACAACCAATGAACTCCGTAAGCTACTGCTTTTAGCTCCTTGACTTAGCTTACCCTTTAATACCTGAATAGGCTCAAATGCAGATAAAAAGAATGCCGGATAACTTCCTGCCAATAAACCTGTAAATAGGGTGAATAATAATAGTACAGGTATAATCAGGGGATGTTCAATGACAGACATAGTCATTTGTTTGCCTGATAAGTCATTAAATAAAGGGAGTAATATCACTCCTATACCCAATGCAAGGACAAACGCAATACCTGTTAACAAAATAGATTCTGTAAGAAACTGATAAATTAAACTGCTCCGGTAAGATCCAAGAACTTTTCGTACACCTACTTCTTTTGCTCGATTAGCTGAACGGGCTGTAGCCAGGTTCATAAAGTTGATACAGGCAATAAGCAGTATGAAAAAGGCTACAGCAGAGAAAATATAAACATACTGAACATTACTATTAGGAGATACTTCAGCCACACGGTCTGAATACAGATGGATATCAGAAACAGGCATCAGGCTATAATTAAGATAGCTTCCTGACTTTTTTAAGTCATTCAGCGTAGAGCCAAATGCTTGTTTTATTTGGGGGCCTACATATTTTAAAAGTAGATTATCAAATACTGCTTCTAACTGAGCTGGTTTTACTCCCTCTTTCAACAATAAATAGGTGGTGTAGTTGTGACTTACCCAATTATCAATCTTACTATCTTCATGGTCAAGCATCGTAAGAAAGAAATCAATTTTTAAATGTGAATTGGTTGGAAGATTCTCTATAACACCCACTACTTTGTAGGGTTGTTTATCATCCAGAATCATTGTTTTACCTACCACATTGGACTCCCCAAAGTATTTCTGGGCTATTCGTTCAGAAATAACAAGTGTATGAGGCTCTGTAAGTGCTTTGTCTGGGTTGCCATACAGCATTGGAAAAGAGAAAACTCTGAAAATAGTTGAGTCTGCATAGCCGACATTTTGTCCATCTTCTTTGATGTTTTCGTTTCCTTTTTTTACCAGTATACTTCCTGTTTGTCGTATACGTGCAGCAGCTTCTACCAATGGGTAATCACGCACCAATGCAGCACCAGTTGGGGCGGGCATTACAGCTAGACTCATCTGATTGCCTCCAAATTTGATATCCGAATTAAGTCTGTATATACGATCTGCGTTGGAGTAAAAACGATCATAGCTGATCTCATCCAGAACATATAACATAATTAACAGACAGGTGGCAATACCAATAGATAAACCAAAGATGTTTGTTGCTGAAAAACCTTTGTTACGCCACAGATTCCGCATTGCAATCTTAAAGTAGTTTCTTAGCATAGTTGTTTGATTCGTTAGGTGAGTTAGATTCTGGAAAATTTATTTTATCGAACGGTGATCTTTATTCAGATCTAAGGGATTTGACAGGATTAGCTCTTGCTGCACGAATGGCCTGATAGCTTACTGTGGCCTGAGCTACAATCATTGCCAGAATACCTGCCAGTAAAAATATCCACCACGAAATATCAATCCGAAAGGCAAATCCTTGTAGCCATTTATTCATAAAGTACCACGCAACAGGGACCGCAATAACAAATGAGATAAGGACAAGTTTGATAAAATCTTTTGACAGAAGGATTACTATCTGACTGATCGAAGCTCCCAATACTTTTCGAATACCTATTTCCTTTACTTTTTGTTGTGCTACCAGAGAAATAAGACCATACAGACCCAGGCAGGAAATAAGAACAACCAACCCGGCAAAGTAGCTGATGATATTTCCCAGACGCTGATCACTTTCGTACTGACGGGCAATGGATGTATCAAGAAAGTCATATTCAAATGCCTTTTCCGGGAAATACTCAGACCATTTCTTCTCCAGGAAACTGAGTGTCTGAGGTACATTGCTTGAACTGATCTTTATTGAGAATAAGTTCAGTTGAGGAATATCAACATCTATAAGAACACCTTCCAATGGTTGAGACAATGTTTCTGCATGAAAATCCTGTATTACTCCAATAATCTTTCCTTGTTTTCCTTCTCTGTCAATAGTTTTACCCAAGGCTTTAGCCGGAGTAGTCCATCCGAACGATTTAGCTCCGGTTTCAGTGATAAGAAAGGCGGCCTGTTTATCTGTTTCAAAGTCTTCCGAAAAATCCCGTCCTGCCAGTAATTTCATGTTATAGGTTTTCAGAAAGTTGTAATCTACTGCCAGACAGGCAATAAATTTGTTGTCTTCTTTTGTAAAGCCTTCCGGTACAATTCCTCTTCGTGTGCTTCCCTGACCCAATGCCTGACTGGATAATGTTACTTCCTCAATAGACGGATTCTGTTTTAGTACATTTCTAAACGTTTTGATCTTTTGATACAGGCTATCGTTAGATGGAAGGAATATATTGTTCAGGTTCTGACTAAACAGAGGTGCCGTAATAATGTAGTCTTTCTCAAATCCTAAAGGTTGATTACGCATAAAATGCAACTGATTGAAGGCGATGCTTGCCGCAATGATTAGCCCTATAGATGCTGCAAACTGTACAACCACCAATGCTTGCCGCAAAATTCCTCCCTTCGCTTTTTCACTGGTATAGCTTCCTTTTAATGTAGTAATAGGCTGGAAGGCTGATACGAAAAATGCCGGATAGCTACCTGCCAGCAAACTGGTTATGAGAAATATTCCAATAAAGGAAGGTATGAGAATAGGATCATTTAGTAAAGTAGAGAATGACAAGTGTTTTCCTGTTAGTGTATTCATTACAGGTAAGAATAACTGAATCAGGATAAACGAACATAGAAAGGCAATCGACGCCAGTAAAAAGGATTCACCTAGAAACTGCTGAATAAGGTGTTTTCTCTCTGCCCCCAGTACTTTACGCATACCTACTTCTTTAGCACGTTTCAGTGAACGAGCTGTAGAAAGGTTGACAAAGTTGATACAAGCAATCAGTAATGTAATAAAAGCAACACCTGTAAACACATATAAATAAGTGATATTTCCAGGAGCCTCAGCTTCTCCTCCCAGATTAGATCTGAGGTGAAAATCACGCATCGGTTGTAACTGATATTCTATGTCTTTGCTGAATTGTTTGGGAGCATGATCCAGTAAAAACTGAGGGAATCGGGCATTTACTGATGCAGGATTCTGATTTGGTTTTAATAATACATAGGTGAATGAATGGCTGATAATCCAGTTGCGAGGCAGGTTTTCCCGTGCTTCAGGATTCTCCAGCGCGAACATGGTTTGATAGTTGGAGATGAAATTGAAATGAATATGTGAGTTGTCTGGAAATTCTTTGACAACACCTGTTACTTTCATTGGATGCATACCTCCAAACAGGATTGTTTGTCCTAATGCCGATTGACTACCAAAATATTTCTTCTCCATCTCCTCTGTCAGAATTATGGTAAATGTTTCATTAAGAGCCGTTTTAGGATCTCCCTTCAGGAATGCGAAGGAGAACATTTGCAGGATAGAAGAATCCGCAAAGAAGAAGTTTTCTTCCTCAAAACTCTTTTTTATATCGCCCTGATTGACAGCCATACTGGCATTACGGCGATACATACGGGCAGCAGTTTCCATCTGAGGAAAATAGCCAGGCAATAAAGGAGCTACAGGGGGTGGAAGCACAGCCAGTGCAGTAGGTAACTCCGCAAATTTTGGATTGTATGTGATACGATATATTCTGTCAAACTTTTCGTGAAAAGTATCAAAGCTTAATTCATTGCGCACAAACAACAAAATCATAAAACAACAGGTCATACCCATTGTCAAACCAATAATGTTAATGAACGCAAAGCTTCTGAAGCGATTTAAATTGCGAAGAGCGATTTTAAGATAATTCTGTATCATACAAGAAAAGTTTAAAAGCAAGCCCATAAGTTTAGGTATGGGCTTTGTTTGGACTTATTCAGATCGTAAGGCGTTAACAGGATTTGATAAAGCTGCCCTGATTGTATGGTAGCTTACTGTTAAGAGCGTGATAAGTAGAATCACCAGGCTTGAAATAATAAAGGTTTCAGGCTTTAAAGGTGTACGATATGGGAAAGTACTCAACCATTGATGCATAAAATAATACGAGACAGGAAAGGATATAATACAGGCTACTCCTATCAGAAGCAGAAAATTCTTATTGATGAGAAGGAATAAGTTTCCTGTTTCAGCTCCCAGTATTTTCCGGATGCTGATTTCCTTTTGTCGTTGCTGGGTAGTGAATGCTACCAATCCCAATAGGCCCAGACAGGCTATTAATATAGTCAGAGATGAAAAAGCGGTAAATATCTGGCCTCTCCGCTGGTCGGCTGCAAACTGAGTGGTAAAGTCCTGATCCAGGAAGGTGTATTGAAATGGCTCATCCGGAAATACGGATTTGACCTGTTTTTCTACATAACCAACTGTGGCAGGAATATTCTGATTGCTGACTTTAACCTGAATGGTATTGTTATTTTGCCGATATACAAGAATGAGAGGCTCTATAGGGTTATAAAGAGATCTTTGGTGGAAGTCTTTTACCACACCAATTACTTCCATAGTATTGGCTGTATCACCTGCAAAGCGGATCTTTTTACCTAAAGCTTCCTGCCAGCCCATTTGCTTCAGCATCGCTTCATTGACAATGGCTCTTCGTAAGGTATCAGACTGATCTGTTTCGGTAAAGTTTCTTCCTTCAACGAGTTTAATACCCAATGTTTTTAAATAGAATGGATCTATACCATAAATATCAGAAGCGTAATTGGTAAAACCATTTTTCGATTCTATCTCAAATAAGATTTTGCTGGCATCAGACCCCGGTGTAGCATTGGATGTACTTACATCAATTATCTGTGAATTTTTACGTAATTCATTTTGAAGCAAACGTAATTTGCTCTTTACATCACCTTGTTGGTTCAAATTAATAACCATTACCTGTTCCTTGTCATACCCCAGATCTTTGGTGCGTAAAAACTGCAACTGGTCATATACTATCCAGGTGCAGATCAACATAATCATAGAAATGGAAAACTGCATTACAACCAACACTCTCCGTAAGGCTATGTTACTGGACCCTTTAGCCAGACTGCCCTTTAATACAGATACAGGATTAAATTTAGCCAGATAAAACGCTGGATAACTACCTCCAATCAGACCTACCAGTACTATAATGCCAATCAGCGAAAGAAATGTAAACGGATGAAAAAGAGTACTAAATTTAAATAGCTTGCCTGATAATGTATTAAATACCGGAATCAGGAAAAAAATAAATACTATGCTTACTATAAAGGAGACAAATGTCAATACAATTGATTCTGTCAAAAACTGCAGAATCAATTGAAATTGTGTCGAGCCTGCTACTTTACGAATACCTATTTCCTTTGCTCTGCGTGCAGATCGTGCTGTTGTTAAATTCATGTAGTTGATACTGGCAATGAGCAACATGAATACCGCTACAATCGAAAACGTATAAATGTACGACATACTACCGAGTTCTTCAGGTTCACCATTTAGTGTAGAGTGAAGATGGATATCAGTAATAGGTTGGACGCCATAATGCATTTTGACATTGAAAGGTGCAAAAATACTTGCCATGTATTTATCATACATAGGCAACAGCTTTTTTTCAAATGCGGATGGGTTTACAGCAGGATTGAGTAATACATAGGTGAAAAAGCCAAAATTACCCCAGTTATTGCCGAAGTCTTTTGGGAGTGTGCTTACAGATAGGAGTGCATTGAATCGGATATGTGAATTAAGTGGTATATCCTGTAGAATTCCTGTTATTTTATATACTGTTCCATTAGATGTTTGCAAGGATTTACCAGTTAGATCTTTAGTTGTTGAAAAAAGTTTTTTCGCCAGTGTTTCTGTTAATAGAATAGAGTTAGGCGCTAACAAGGCTGTTTTCGGATCTCCTTCAAGAAAGGGATAGGTAAATACCTCAAATAGATTACTGTCTGCAAAGAATATTTTGTCTTCAAAAAGATGCTGCTCTCCGTTTTTTAACAGCGTTCGCCCTTTTCCGACAAAGCGGACCGCTTGCTCTACTTCCGGATATTCTTTCTTCAATGCCGGGGCAAGTACAAATTGGGTAATAGCTACATGATCAGTTCGTTCTGGTTCCTGCAGGTGGGTGATAATGCGGTAAATATGGTCTGCTTTTGTATGGTAACGATCAAAGTTTAGCTCATCCCTTATATAAAACAATAAGAATAAGCTAAAGGTAATTCCAATGGTTAGTCCAAGAATATTTAACAGACTAAAACCTTTGTCTTTGGTTAAGTTCCGGAACGCGACTTGTAGTAGATTCTTAAGCATAGTTGTAGTGAGTAGGTAGAGTTACAGTATACCTAACCTGAGTATCTTTATGGTACCAGATTACAGGAACAAGAAATACTGAGTCCCTATCGAGAAACAAGCTATATGCCAAAATAAAAAAAGCCCTTTATCTGCAAATAAAGGGCATGCATAACGCGAATATTGTCCGATAATGGACAATACTGCACGTTTGCGAACAGTAGAAAGTATAATTAGTTACAATACAAGAGAGTAAAATGCGAATAATCTATTCTGTACGAAGAGCTTTTACCGGATTGGTAAGAGCCGCTTTAACGGCTTGATAACTAATGGTTAGCAAAGCTATGCCTGTAGCTGCAATTCCCGCTACAACGAAAATCCACCAGCTTAGTCCGGTTCGGTAAGCAAAGTTCTCCAACCATCGACTCATTACCCACCAGGCTATGGGCGAGGCTAGCACAAAAGAAATGCCTACCAGTCTTATAAAATCTCTGGACAGTAATACGATAATCTGTTGTACTGAAGCGCCTAATACCTTGCGTACTCCAATCTCTTTGGTGCGTTGCTGGGTAGTATAGGCTGCCAGACCCAGTAAACCCATACAGGCTATAAAAATCGCTAGTATAGAAAATACACCAAATACGCGCTGAGAGGTTTGTTCGGCATGATATAATGCAGCCAGATCCTGATCCAGAAAGGAATAGTGAAACGGCTGCTGTGGAAGAAACTGATGCCACAGAGATTCAATGGTAGTAAGTGTATGCTGAAACTTATCAGACTGAATGCGTAGGCTGGTTAAGGGTGATACTTCTCCAAACTTGCTTGTGTTAAGCAGAATAAGGGGAGTGATTTTTTGGTGCAGTGATTGAAAATGAAAATCTTTGAGAATTCCTACAACTGTGTAGTAGGTTTGACCAGGCTTGCCGGGCTGATTCAGAAAAGGGTCCGGACTGGTAAGCCGTGCACCAATAGGATTGGCTAGTCCTAGTTCTGCTACCGCTTTTTCATTCAGCATAACAGCCAATGAATCAGACGGAAATTTATCGGAAAAGCTGCGACCTTTGACTATTTCCAGTTTGAGTGTAGAGGCAAAATCATTATCTACAACTAATCCTCTTCCTGTGAGTGGTTCTTTTACTCCTTCTGCTTTCATTGTCATACCAAAAAAGTTTTGACCACCAGGCATAGACGATGCACCTGAGACATCTTCAACTCCAGCAATTTTTTTGAGCTCAGTTTTGAACGCTTTTGTTTTTGTAGTTAAAAGATCTGTTCGCTGTAAGGTAATGATATGATCTTTTTGAAAGCCCAAGCGATCTCCTTGCATAAACTGCATCTGTTTAAAAACAACAATTGTGCAGATGATAAGAATAATTGAAATACTAAACTGAAAGATCACCAATCCATTGCGTAATTCAATCCCCCTCTGATTGTGTTTGAACTTTCCTCGAAGCACTGCCAGTGGCTGAAATGAGGACAATATAAGAGCCGGATAGCTGCCAGCCACAAGACCAATCAGAATAGAAAAAAGTAAAAATCCTGGCATGAATACAGGATTCAATAAAAAGCCTAATGATAGCTCTTTGCCAGAGATCTTATTGAAGAAAGGTAGAAGAATAAGTAATAGGAGACAGGACGTAATAAAGCTAAAGACACTGATCACAACCGCCTCAGTAAGAAATTGCATGACCAGCATTTTTCGCTCAGAGCCAAAGGTTTTTCGAATACCTACTTCTTTAGCTCGTTCTACAGAGCGGGCTGTAGCCAGATTTACAAAGTTCACACAGGCAATCAACAAAATAAATCCAGCAATGACTGAAAATATATAAATAGTAGAGATGCTACCATTCGGTTTGAGTTCTGCTTCCAGGTCTGAGTGCAAATGGATATCCAGTAATGGTTGTAGAGAATAATTGTATCCATTACCAGCTGCCTGAAACTGCTCGTAGGAGATATCAAATGTACGGGCTATTTCTCCTGCTACATACTTTTCAATGATCTTGGGGAACTTTGCCTCTAGTGATTTGGCAGAAGCATTGGGTTGTAGCAGAAAATATGTATACGCGTCAAAGCCTGTGTAGTTTATTTGTTTGGTGAAATCTATACCGGATGAGGCTGCCAGCAGATCAAACGTGAAATGAGAATTTTCGGGTACTTTAGAGCATACACCCGTTACAATCAAATCATTGCCTCCTGCATCAAGTTTTATTGTTTTATTCAGAACATTTAAGGTTCCAAAATACTTTAAGGCAGTTTCCTCTGTCAGAACAACTGCGTTGGGTTTGTTAAGTGCTGTTTGTGGGTTACCTTGAGTTAACGGAATTGTAAAGACTTGAAAAAAGTTTGAGTCAGCAAAGATGACATGATTCTCTTCAAATACCTGATTACCTATCCGAATAAAAATTGTATTACCACCATCCGCATACATCCGCATACATTGCTGAACTTCTGAATATTCTTTCTGAACAGCTTCTCCTATGGAATGAGGAATAATAGAGTAGGAGGTAGAACGTCCTGGATACCGGCGTTCCAGAACCATCCGATATATACGATCTGCTTTTTCATTGAACCGATCATAACCAAGTTCACTCTGGATATAGATTACAATCAGTAGACAGATGGATATCCCTACTGCCAACCCAATAATATTGATCAGAGAAAAACCTTTGTTCTTCCATAAATTTCGTAGTGCAATTTTGATATAGTTACGAAGCATAGGAGTGTATGTTAGATGAATGGGAAATATAGCAGAATAACTATTTATTTTATAAACACCTATTCCTCTACCTGAAAAGGTAGAAGAATAGGTGTTCCGGCTGATTGCAGAAACAATATATACTTGAGCTTTATTCGGAACGTAACGATTTTACGGGATTGGCCAAAGCAGCTTTTATAGCCTGGAAGCTTACGGTTAACAGTGTAATTACCATGGCTCCAACTCCTGATAAGATAAATACCCACCAACTGATTTCAGAACGATATTCGTATTTTTCGAGCCATTGACTCATCGTAAAGTAGGCAATCGGCGCAGCGATAAGGAATGAAATAATAACTAAGGTAACAAAGTCTTTCGATAGCAATTGCCATAAGTTAACAACAGAAGCCCCAAGCACTTTCCGAATACCAATCTCTTTGGTACGTTGCTCTGCCATAAAGGAGGCTAGGCCAAACAGTCCCAAACAGCTGATAAATATAGCCAGTGAGGCAAAAAAGCTAGCTAGTGTGCCTATACGTTCTTCTGCACGAAACTTTTGTTCATATTCTTTATCAACAAACTTGAAGTCAAAAGGACTACCCGGATTATGTTTTTTGAAAACAGCTTCAACTTTTGCAAGAGCATCCTTTGAGTTTATACCTGCTTTCATTTTAACGGTAATAACGTTAGCCCATCCATAATCTAACAGGAATATGGTGGGTTTAATCGGATCAAAAGGGGATTCCATTACCATATCTTTAATGATCCCAATGATTGTATATTTTTTGTCATTAAATCTAACTGTCTTTCCTACAGGATCTTTTATTCCAGCATACTTAACAGCTGCCTCATTGAATACAAAACCAACACTATCTGTAGCGTATTCCCTGGAAAAATCCCGACCTTCTTTAAATTGCCAGCCTACTGTTTTACCATAATCATGGGTAACCGCAATAGTACCAAACAAGGCTAGCATGTTTGGGTCTTTGCCTTCCCAGTCAAAACCAATCTGGTTAGACCATACCCCTGTTGTAGGACTGGAAGATTCACTCATGTTTTCTACAGCACCTGTTTTAATCAAGTCACTGCGAAGAACATCATAGTGTCCATACAACTCTGGCGTATTCATCATAACCGTGATGAGCCCTTCCCGATCATAACCAATCGGACGGTTTTTCGCATACTGGATCTGACGAAAGACAATAATAGTTCCAATAATGAGACTGACAGACACTGTAAATTGTACCACTACCAATACTTTACGTGGTAAGGATGCCAATCGACCAGCTTTGAAGGTACCTTTCAATACTTTAACAGGTTGGAAAGAAGATAAATAAAAGGCTGGGTAGCTGCCTGAGATCAGACCTGTAAAAGCTGTAAAGGTAAGACAGGCTATCCAGAAAACAGGATTTGTCCAGAGGATACTCATCTCTTTATCTGCTAGTGTATTAAACCAGGGTAGTGTACAAAGTACCAGAAATACCCCAACCAGAAATGCAATTCCTGCAATAACAAGTGATTCGCTGAGAAATTGTCCAATCAATTGTTGTCTGACTGACCCAATTGCTTTTCGAATACCTACTTCTTTAGCTCGTTTTTCACTACGGGCGGTACTTAAGTTCATAAAGTTGATACAGGCCAGTAATAATACAAATGTTCCGATAATACCAAACAACCATACAAACTGAATGCGTCCGCCTATATTTATGCCATTTTTAAACTCAGAATACAAATGCCATTGACTCATAGGATGCAGGAATGCAACAGGCTTGTCATCTTCACCTTTGGCACGATGTGACTGAACAACATTTTTAATTTTTGAATTGATCTTTCCAAAATCTGCTTTATCAGCAATCTGGACAAATAGCTGGAAAGAATTGTTGTTCCATTGGGTTTGTGACTCTTTTACCCAGTTTTGCAGAGTAAGGTATTTTTCCCAGGGAATTAAAAATGAGGTACTGTGTAAGGTTGAGTTATAAGGAAGATCTTCATAGACACCTGTTACTTTTAAAGTCGTTTTATTATCTAGTTTTATGATCTTATTGATAGGGTCAGTATCTCCAAAAAGTGTTTCAGCCAGCGATTGGGTAATAAGGATAGAGGAGGGATCTTTCAATCCATCTAATGTGCCTTGTATCATTTTCAGAGAAAGCATTTTTGGAAGTTCGGGCTCTGTGAACATTCCTTCTTTGGTGAACTTCTTGTCCTCAAAAGCTAGAATATGTTCAAAGTTCCAGGAAGCTAAAGCCAGTGATTTGAAATCATCCCCATACTTAGTGCGTAGCTCTCCTGCTAGCGGAACAGGAATTGCAGCGCTGGTACCTGTAGTGCCACTAAAGGTTTGATTCTGATAGACCTGTGCTAAACGATCATAGTTCGTATGGTACTTGTCATAAGAAAGTTCATCATAAATCCATAACCCTATCAGAATGGCTACTGCCATACCTACAGATAATCCCAGAATATTGATGGATGAATACGCTTTGTTCTTCAAAAGATTTCGAAAGGCAATTTTGATGTAGTTTCGAATCATAGTTTTAATTCGGGTAGTGATAGTGTATACAGAAAGCAGTTTGGTTTTCTGAACACAAACAATGCACCAAATCTTAGGAAGAGCGTTTTTGAGTTAATTTTGCGGTTTTTCAGGAGTGTGTCCTTCTAAAACTGTCCGTTTGTGAACAGATACTGTTCGACCGTGAACAGATTCAAAACTGGAATTAATATGGGAAATAGACGTTGTTTAGGCTGAACTATATATCAGTTTTTCATCTGTCTTTTGGGTTGGTGCAAAAGACAGATGAAAAAATTATCAAAGAGGGTTAAATAAAGAAATCCTTCGTAAGTTCTTCTGGTTTCAAACCTGGAGTAACATTGTAGGATGACAGATCTGTAATTCCTTCAGAAGCCAGAATTTCATCATCAATAAAGAAATTACCTGTGGTTGTTTTATGATCTCTCCTTAGTATATAATACGCTGCATCTGCTAGTATTTCTGGCGTACGACTATGTTTAATCATCTCATCTCCTCCCAGAATGTTGGCTACAGCTGCAGTGGCAATGGCTGTTCGTGGCCATAATGCATTGAAGGCGACTTTGCCTTTAAATTCGCCCGCCATACCCAGTACGCACATACTCATTCCAAATTTAGCCATCGTATAGGCTACATGAGGTGCAAACCATCGGGTTTCCATACTCAGAGGAGGTGAAAGATTCAGCACATGTGGGTTTTCTGCCTTAAGAAGATGAGGCAGACATGTTTGAGAGCATAAGAATGTGCCTCGCGTATTAATCTGATGCATCAGGTCATATCGCTTCATATCTGTTTGCAGAGTACCTGTCAGATTAATGGCACTGGCATTATTAATTAGTATATCAATACCTCCAAATGTTTCCACTGCTTTTTCTACTGCCGTACGCACCTGATCTTCATAACGAATGTCTACTACAAGTGGCAATGCTTTCCCACCTGCTTTTTCCATATCTTCAGCGGCTGTATAAATGGTGCCTGGAAGTTTGGGATGAGGCTCTGTTGTTTTGGCTGCTATTACAATATTAGCACCTTCCTTTGCCAAACGTATTCCAATCGCGTGGCCAATACCCCTGCTGGCACCAGTAATGAAAACGGTTTTTCCTTGAAAAGACATAAGCTTTCTCAATAAGTTAGATCAATGAAGTATATCGTTATGTAGTAATAATGGTCATAGTATATATGCCATCTGTATACACAAGAAGAGAAGAAAAATTAATATAAGGAAGAATATATTGGATTTTTATACGATTGAATCTAACTAAAAACTAGTGGCGAAATTCATAGACAACTAACTTATTGCTATAAAGGTGTGTTGTACTCAGAGAAGGGAAACTTAAATAAAAGAAAAAGATCTATATACAGAAATAAAAAAGTGGAACCTGTAGCGTTCCACTTTTTTATTTTAAGGATTTAATTCCTCACTTTGTATAGATGGCAATAAGCCAAGTGACTGATAGGTAGTAGATAGTCTGTTTAACGTTTGTTCAAAAGAACTGAAATACAAACGTGAACTGTGTGAATATCCGGTATGGCAAATTAGTTGCCAGGTACTTTCGTCTGTCTCAGATTGTGGTGTACAAATTATCCAGAATGGATGTTGAAATAGGGTTAATGAACCTATCTTCTCACAACTGCTTCCCCCCCGGATCGCCCAGGAGCCCTGTGCTTCCGGATCACGCTGAGCGACCAGACCTGCATTGGCAATAAGCTGAAGACAATAGTTTATCTCTAAGATTTGCTCATTCTCTGTATCCATAAATATAAGCTTGTTATTATATATTGATGCCGGTCAAGCCCAATAGGTAAACGATTTTTATGAAGATAAAAAAAGAGAATGACAGTTACAAATGACTTTCACAAATTTGTGTCATGTAATTATCATACTGCGTTTTGAAATTATCCATTTATGCCTGCTGGATACTATAGAGGCCTGTCTGAGTATTTTCTGAATAAAATTGTGTTGAAAAATATTTTTAATTCAGATATCGAGTGCTGGGTTGAGGGACAGGCGGAGGTACCGGAGGAGGCATAGGCGGTGTAACAGGTGGGACTACAGGTGGCGGAATTTCCTGTGGCGGAGTAGTTACAGGAGGTTGGGGCGGCTCTATAGGTTTAGGCGTTTCTGGTTCAGTTGACATTAGGTCCCTTGAGTTAGTTTCCGATGTAAATATTGGACGTGAAAGAATATGTAGCATAAAAAAATAAAGTAATGAGATGAATTTTACTTTTACAGCTAAATAAACATGCCACATTGGCAGAGATCTTTTGAAAGGTATATGAAACCAAAAGAATAAAGAAAAAGTTGGTAATGTCCTCTTTTAGGATGTATTTTCATACACCAATATCTGTTTATCTGTGTCTTACATTTTTGCACAGATGTTCTATTCTGAAAATGGATCAAGTGAGAAATCTTATTTATTGTTACTATGTCAGAAAACAGGATTTCATCCAAGCAATTACAGATCATTATCATTATTGGACTGATGTATCTTTGTGGTCTATGCTTTTACGATTACATTGAGGAAAAACTTCAATGGTTTTCACCATCGGTAAATGCCAGTTATGAAGAAACTATAAATGATCACATCTCTAAGGTTATTGCCCGGAAAATTCCTGAACGCATTGATTTACCTTCTACAAAAGGAACATTTGTCTATAGTGATCTTTTAATCCAGCAAGAAACTCCAAACAAATACAGGATTGTTGTACCTGTTAAGTTTTATAAAGAGAATGATACTCTACAAAGAGAGTGTGTAGTTCAACTGGCGTATAAAGGAGGTGAGTTTGATGAAGATGATTCCTGGGATATAGTTGCTTTTACACTTTTGCGGGATAAGTAGTTTTTACATATTTTTTCTCTCTTAAACGCAAAAGAGAGTATATCCTTTGTTATAAGTTATATACAATATAGTGTATTTTTTGTCTCTCTATACCATTCTACTATAGGTCTAATCCATTTGAAAGCTACTGATTGTATAATGAAGGAAATATGAATGTTTGTAGTTTGTACAGGATTTACAGGAGACTACAGGAAAGTGAGCTTTATAAAAAATGTTACTTTTAATTCAGGCATTTGTTTATATTACTGGTAAGTAGTGTATACACCTTTATTTTTCGCCTAAATAGATACTGAATCCTGTTTTTCATACAGCGGATTGATGATTTACTGCCTTAAACAAGATTTGTTATAGGTACATACTATATCTGTTCTTTAGCCTGAAGTTTCGCTTGTTACAAAATCAATTATAAAGTCAGTACTCATATGTCTTTTTTGATTTTGGATTATTTGAATGTATTTATGGATTTAATAATTATATAAAGACTGTAAAATGATGTGGAAAACTACCAGTGCAGAATGCGGACATGTTTCTGAAATGAGCGAAATGGAACGCGCCAGATATTATTGGACAGCATTTAAGCAGGGCGATCAGAATGCCTATGCTATGCTATATAATATACATGCTGCCTTGCTATTACGCTATGGACGAAAAATCATTCATGACCGGGAAGTTGTAAAAGATTGTTTACACGATTTATTTGTTGAATTGTGGCGCAATAGACAGACAATAGGAAATCCTGAATCTGTTAAAAATTATCTGCTTAAATCCTTACGAACGAAACTATACAAAAAGCTGAAGGGCGATAAGTGGGTTGTGTCAGATGAATGGGAGGAGAATGATGATAGATTGCATGAAATTTCTCCGGAATATGCTATTATCCAGAGTCAATGGGCACTTGAACAAAAGCACTCCATTGATAATGCATTGAAGAAGCTTTCGAAAAGGCAAAGAGAGATCATCTTTCTGTTATTCTATGAAGATATGAGTCCTACTGAAGTCGCAACAGTGATGTCATTAACTATACGTACGATTTATAATACCACCTATAATGCTATTCAGGTTTTAAAGAAAAACATTTCAGTAGTAGAAGTAGCCTATATAGCCATTCTTACCCTGTTTATATAGTCTGTAAAATGAAATTAGACATGAAATAAAATTTTTTTAATTTTTTTTGGTAAAATATAAAGGCGTAAGGCTAATACCTGAAAACAAAATGTCTTTCTGATGGCTAAGCCTTACTCCAACTATACATTAGAAGATCTGATTGATAATCAATCTTTTCGGAAATGGGTGAAAGACCCGGATTCGGATCAGTCTGATTTTTGGCAGGAGTGGTTGTATCAATATCCGGAAAAGGCAGATCTGGTTGCTCAGGCAAGACAGATTCTGACAAATATGGATGAAGATATAGAGGATGATGATATGATAGATGTATGGGATCGAATTACCAAAACAAATAATGAGTATGAGCAGGGACTACAACATATAAATACACCTGTTTCCAATACATTCCCTATTTATTTTCAGTGGGCTGCTGTCATACTGGGGGTTATACTGACCAGCGCTTTGGTTTGGTATGGCTTGCAGGAAGAACAGATACACTATACAACTCATTATGGTGAGATAAAGACAGTTGTACTGCCTGATGGCTCAACTGTTCAGCTAAATTCAAATTCTTCAATTCGATATACAAAGAGGTGGAATAGTACGCAGATTAGAGAAATATGGCTTGAAGGAGAAGCCTTCTTTTCTGTTAGACATACTTCAATACATCAGCGTTTTCTGGTACATACCCCCCAGGTAACAGTAGAAGTACTAGGAACCCAGTTTGATGTAAATACCCGGCGTTCTACAGCCCGAATTGTGCTAAGCGAAGGAAAAATACAGTTAAATGATATTCAGAGACACAATGGTTCACTAGAGATGGCTCCTGGAGAGTTGGTGGAAGTAAATAAAGCCATTGATACATTGATCCGCAGACGAGTTGACCCTGATAATTACACTTCCTGGAAGCAGAATAAGCTAGTTTTTGAAGATATGGTTCTGAGTGAAGTAGCTACTGTACTGGAAGATAACTATGGATTTGAGTTCTATTTTAAGGATCAGGAGATTGCCAATTTTACATTTACTGGTTCTGTGAGCCGGGATAAAGTACCTCTTCTTTTTACCATTCTGGAAAAGACATTTCGTATTCACATCAATCAAAACGGAAATAAGGTGACGGTCAGTAAATGACCAGTTATATATCAGTAAGACTTTGATACCCTGCAGATAAATAGTCAATTAGTCTCTCATTTAATTAATAAAAAACAGACGCTTATGCAACACCTGTTACGACAATCCAGTGTGTGGCTCCTATTGGTACTGACAAGTGCCTCTTTTCTGGAAGTCACTGCTCAGTCACTTTTATTGGCTAGTAACAGCCAGTACCCAATTGCACTACAACAGAAGGAGGAAATGAGACCTCTTGCCAATGTACTGAAAGAATTAGAAGAGAAATATCACGTAACATTTAACTACAGCAGCCAGATTGTTAAAGATCGGCAGGTTCGTGTAAAACTTAACGATGTCAGTGTTCAGGAACTAGACAAAGTATTGTTCCAATTGCTGAAACCTTTGCATCTGGATTTTGAAAAAGTAAAAGACACCAATTATATTCTTTTTGAGAAAAAAGACGCTGTTGGTGATGGACATAATAGATCTGTAACTAATCTGGATGGGAAGGTATTACTTACCCACTCTCCTACGGAAGTACTACATATCAGAGAATCCTTATCTTCCGCTATTCGACCTGTAAATGTAGAATTTACTATTTCGGGTAGAATTACCTCAGATGAAGGAGAAGCTCTACCAGGAGTAAGTGTATCCTTAAAGGGAACACAAGTAGGTACGACTTCAAATGCAGAAGGCCGTTATTCACTTATTGCTCCGGATGCCAATGGAATACTGGTATTTTCATTTATTGGATATACAACAGAAGAAGTTGCTGTGGGTGGGCGATCAGTTGTAGATGTAAAGCTAATACCAGATATTGAGTCATTGAGTGAAGTAGTTGTAGTAGGATATGGAACTGTGAAAAAAAGTGATGTAACAGGTGCCTTATCTTCTGTTTCTGCAAAACAACTGGAAGCTGTACCGGTTCAGAACCTGTCTCAGGCGTTACAGGGACGTGCTGCAGGTGTAGATGTTGCTGCAGGTAGCTTCCGTCCTGGAGATGCACCTACTATTCGTATTCGGGGTAACAGATCCTTAAAAGCTACCAACAATCCTCTATATGTAGTAGATGGTATACCTCTTGCCGAAGGTTCAGGTATCAACGATTTTAACCCATCTGATATTGAGTCTGTAGAAGTACTGAAAGATGCTTCTGCTACTGCTATTTATGGTTCCCGGGGTGCTAATGGGGTAATTCTGGTGACTACCAAAAAAGGAAAACAAGGAAAAGCTAAAGTTGTATACGATGGCTATATAGGTTTCTCAAAACCTTTGGCTCAAATAGATATGATGACAGGATCTCAGTATGCTGAAATGAAACGGGAAGCATATCGTAATAATAGTACTAAGGGATATATTGCACCGTATGCCGATCCGGCTGGTGACTATACTTTATTTCAGCAAGATCCCAATATGTGGTCATCTATAGCACAGGCATATGACTGGGTGGATGAAGAAAATCGTGTACCGGTAATGCGACCTGTTACAGAGGAGGAACGGGCTACGTTTCAACAATATTATCAACAGGATTTAATTCGGTATGCAGGGAATGCTGCTGTGCTTGGAAAGCTGGTAGATCCTTCAACTATAACAGAAATACCCTCTTACCATCCGGAAAGAGTACGTAATACTGACTGGGCTTCACTGGTTTTACGTACAGGTATTAAACAAAATCATGCGCTCAATATCTCCGGAGGCTCTGAAAATTTAACTGTTAAATTTTCTGGCGGTTATTATAAAGAAGATGGTATCCAAAAAAACCAGGGATACACACGCTATTCTGCGGGGTTAGGTTTGGACTATAAAGCAACAAACTTTCTTCGTATTGGGGGTACTATGATGGCGAACCTGGCTGAACAGCAATATGGAGGAGGTAGTTCTTTATATACAAGAGCCATTGGGCAGGTTCCATTGGCTATACCCTATGATGCTAATGGAAATCTAATCAGACAACCTGGTGCAGATCCTTTGTTGTTTAACCCTTTGTTTGATATCCCAAATGCTATTGATAATCGCCGGATTACCCGTCTTTTTGGAAGCTTCTACGCAGACATTACTCTTGCAAAAGGATTACGATTCAGAATGAACTTTGGACCAGATTTCCGCCATAACAGACGGGGTCGTTATTTTGGCTCTCTTACCACAGAACGTAATCAAGGTACCTCTCAGGCATTTTACGACCAGGATCAACGATTTACCTATGTTTTGGAAAACCTGTTGTTTTATGACAAACAGATTAATGATAAACATTCTATTAGTATAACTTTACTACAAAGTGTTCAGAATGAGCGGTCTGAGGCGTCAGCAATCCAAGTGTCTGATTTGCCTTATGATGCTCAATGGTTCTACAATGTAGGATCATCCAATGCTGCCAGCCCGGATGCATACAGTTCTAACCTTACGTTAAGACGATTAATGTCATGGATGGGACGGATAAACTATACGTTGATGAATAAATACCTGTTGACTGTAACAGGTCGCTATGATGGTGCCTCTACACTTGCTGTTGGAAATAAATGGCACTTGTTCCCTTCTTTTGCTTTTGCATGGAAAGCTCATGAAGAATCCTTCCTGAAAAATATAACCATTCTGGATGAACTGAAACTGCGTATTGGGTATGGACGGACCGGAAACTCAGCAGTAAGTCCTTATAGTACATTGGGAGCTCTTGCCAAAACCAGATATGTATGGGGTAATAGCGCTGCATGGGGATATCGTCCCGATCTGATTGCCAATCCTGCTTTGAAATGGGAAGGTACTGCACAAATAGATGCTGGTATTGATTTTAGTTTATGGAATAGTCGTGTAAGTGGTAGTGTTGATTTCTATCGTGCGAACACATCTGACTTGATCATGGATCGGCAGATTCCTACTGCATCTGGTTTTGCTCTGATTCAGGAAAATGTGGGAGCAACACGAAATACAGGAGTAGAGGTTTCTTTATCTACAGTGAATATACAAACAGCAAGTGGCTTTAAATGGTCTACCGATTACATCTTTACAAAAAATAAAGAAGAGATTGTCTCATTGTATGGAGGCAAAAACGATGATATTGGTAACCGTTGGTTTATTGGGCAGCCTGTTACTGTGTTCTATGACTGGAAACCTATTGGTGTATGGCAGTCTAATGAGGTAGATGCCGCTAAGGAATATGGCAGGATTCCCGGCCAAGGAAAGATTGAAGATACCAATGGAGATAAGAAAATCAACTCTGATGACAGACAAATTATTGGTAATACTGTTCCAAAATGGACAGGTAGTTTAGTAAACCACTTCTCATACAAGGGGTTTGATCTTTCTGTTTTCTTATATGCTCGTTATGGACAAATGGTTGCCAGTGGATACTATCGTCCGGCACTGGCTGGTCGCTATCCTGAACCAGCTTTTATTAACTACTGGACACCTAATAACCCTAGCAATGAGTTTCCAAGGCCTAACCAGGACCAGGAAAGAATTGATTATCCAGAGTCTTATCTATATCGGGATGGATCATTCCTGAAAGTTCGTCAAGCTACTTTGTCTTATAATTTTCCAGCTAATTTAATTTCCCGGTTTAAAATAGAAAATTTGAATGTGTATGTGACTGCCTATAATCCATTCCTGTTTACCAAATACAAAGGCGGTGATCCTGAATTCTCAACTCCTGCTACAGATTCAAATGGAAACAGATTAGGGATCAATGATCAGTTATCAGGCAATACCCTGAGCGAAAAAAGCATAATATTTGGTATTCGACTTGGATTCTGATGCGATCGCTATTCCAATTGTAACTCATTAAATAGATAGTTAATACAACCGATCTGAAAATGAAAAAAATAATTATATCTCTTTTGACACTCAGCTTGTGTACTGTATCCTGTAAGGATTATCTGAATGAAAAGCTGATTTCTCAGGTGTCATACGATTATTATAAGAATGAAGCTGGTATTGAAGACTTGGTAGATGCCGCCTATAGCGAACTCCGTTTCCTATTTAATGGAGAGGTAAGTTTTACAATGACTAATTATGGCGTGGATGAATATCATCAGGCATCTGATGGACAGTTTAAACATTGGGATAACTATGGAGCTCAGTTAAATCCTTCTTCTGCAGGACATATTCATGACATGTGGACTGCTTACTATCGGGCTATTAATGAATGCAACTTGGGTATTGAATGGATTCCGGATATTCAGGGTGCAACAGGTATATTGAAAGATGATGCAGGTAAAGCGCAACGAATAGCAGAATTGAAGTTCCTGCGGGCATTTTATTATTTTATGCTTGTACAGCAGTTTGGACAAATACCTATTACGTTACAAGGATCAACTGAAGTACGCTTGGAGTTTTCAAGAGCTTCTGTAGCAGATGTATATAAAGTAATTCTTAATGATATGCGTGCTGCGGAGGAAATATTGCCTGTCTCCCAAACACAGGTTGGACGTGTTACCAAAGGGGCTGTAAGGCATTTTCTAGCTAAGGTATACCTGACTCGTGGAAGTGCTGTAACCGAAAATAGAGGCCAGTTGGAGACAGACATGGACAGTGCTATTTATTATGCCGAACAAGTGATTACTTCCGGAACTTATCAGTTACAGGATAACTATGCTGATCTTTGGAAAATTGAAAATGAAGCCAATAAAGAAGTAATCTTCGCCGCTCAGTTTAATAATAATGCTTTGCTGCTTAATGGTTCCGGCAATCGTACACACTTATATTATCAGATGGTATATGATACCAAACCGGGTATGCAGCGTGATATTAATTATGGACGTCCATTCAGACGCTTGATGCCTACTGATTATGCAATGGATATTTATGACAGAAAGAATGATTCCCGGTTCTACAAAAGCTTTCGTACTGCCTATTTGAGTAATAATTCCAATAGTATTCCCAAATGGACAGAGGCCAATGCTCCTAGTCCGGACTTGGTTGGAAAAGCTAAATTTAAGCTGGGTGATACTGCCATATTTGTGACAATGAATAAAAATGTATCTGATGCTGCAATTGCCAAAAAGCCATATTTATGGATTCCCCGAAATAAATTTTCCCGCCAGGAGTTTTTAACTCTGGTGAAACATATGGATCCTACCCGTCTGGATATCACTACCGAAACTTCAGGAAGAGATGGTGTTTATGCACGGTTGGGAGAAACTTATCTGATTGCAGCAGAGGCATATGGACGTAAAGAAAATTACAGTAAAGCAGTTGAATATATCAATGTGTTGCGTAAACGGGCTGCATACAAGCAGGGTGAAGCTAAACCTTCTCATTTCTGGATAGCAGAAGGTGGAACAATGGGAGATGTAAACAGTACAGAAAGTGCCATTTTGGTAACAGAAGATGCTTTTTCTACCAACAGTGCTTTTGAGCAATATCCTGCTTCTGCAACAACAACGAAGCAACGCTTTATCCATTTTATACTTAATGAGAGGACTCGTGAGCTTCTAGGTGAGTTTCATAGATGGTTTGATCTGGCCAGAACAGAAACGTTCTATGAGAGAGTTAAACAATTTAATCCAGACGCTACCGGTATACAGGAGTTTCATAAGTTAAGACCTATTCCTCAGGAACATATTGATCGGTTGTATAAGAATGGGGCTCCATTGACAGCAGAGGAAAGAAGGGTAGAGCAAAACCCAGGATATTAGTATCTACATAAAATCAGAATTGCTGAAAACGGGTGGACATTGTTCACCCGTTTTCTTTTTATTGGATATTTACAGCGAATAGTTGATGAATCATCCGGTTATGCCACAGAAAACACTATTTTTGCGGACTGAAAGCATTATACCTGATCTGGACATCTATTAAAACTCAGAATGACAAACCATACATCACCTATACAATTACTGACACCTGAATTATGGAAGGAATATGAATTGCTGGATAGCGGAGGTTTTGAAAAACTGGAGCGTTTTGGCAATTATATATTGTCTCGTCCGGAACCGCAGGCTGTATGGGATAAATCACTGACAACCGAAGAATGGGAGAAACGAGCTCTTGCTTTTTTTCGGAAAGAAAAGAATAATCCCGAAAAAGGACAGTGGGAATTGAAACGGGGTATGGTAGAACGTTGGTGGATGAATTATCAGACCCATGAGCTCAAGTTAACATTCAAGCTGGCTTTATCTTCCTTTAAGCATGTAGGCATATTTCCGGAGCAGGCTGTTAACTGGGATTATATTGCAGAAAAAGTGAAATCCTTAAAGAACAATAGTTCGCAAGTATCTGTCCTTAATTTGTTTGCTTATACAGGTGGTGCGTCACTAGCTGCCAAACAGGCTGGTGCTGATGTAACGCATGTAGATTCTGTAAAGCAGGTCATTAGCTGGTCCAGAGAGAATATGGAAGCAAGTAGTCTGGACAATATTCGCTGGATAGTAGAAGATGCTATGAAGTTTGTAAAGCGGGAAGTGCGACGGGGTAATCAGTATCAGGGCATTATTCTGGACCCACCTGCTTATGGACGTGGGGCAGATGGTGAAAAGTGGATACTGGAAGAACAAATCAATGAAATGCTTAAACTCTGCCAGCAGTTACTGGACCCGGAAAAACATTTTTTGATTCTGAATGTCTATTCCCTGGGATTTTCCTCTCTGATTGTTGATAATCTAATTCGGAGTAATTTTGGAACAGTACAAAATCCGGAAATGGGAGAGTTGTATCTGAATGACTCTTTTGATAAAAAGTTGCCTCTGGGCGTTTTTTACCGGTTTGCTACTGTATAATAGTTCTTTTGCTATCAGATAACTCCATTTATGTATACTTGTGCAATGAAATATACTCTACATATAAAATTAGTGAACTGTTTTTTATTGGTGGTTTTATATGTAACTACTATTGCCTGTAGTTCTAAACGGGATGATGAAACATTGCGCTTTTTTCATCTTGGCAATATTGAGATGAAGAAGGGGAATGATGTAGAGGCTATACGATATTACAATGAAGCTGTTCGTTTGGACCCTACCTATCCGGATGCATACAATAACAGAGGTATTGCCTATATTAAATATGGTGATTACCAAAAAGCTATCGCTGATTTTTCCAATGCTCTTCGTTTTGCATCTGATTACCATGAGGCCATGTTTAATCGTGCGCAGGCATATGACAAAGCTGGTCAACTGGACAATAGCCTGGCAGATCTGAATAAGCTTAGTGAGGTCTATAAAGATTCAGCGAAAGTTTTTTTGAGCAGGGGAGGTGTATTAGCTGCAAAGAATGACTTTGTAAAAGCATTGCCTGATTATAATCGGGCTATCCAGTTATCACCCAAACTAACAGAAGCATACGTAAATAGAGGAGTCGTTAACTATAATCTTCACTATTTCCCTGAAGCAGAAGCTGATTTTAAAAAGGCAATCGAACTGGATAATAAACAGGATTTTGCCTATAATAACCTGGCTCAGATATATATACGTAAACAAGACTATAAGCAGGCAAATGAGTTGCTGGAAAAGGCTATTACTCTAAGTCCTCATCAACCTTATTATTTAAATAACAGAGGTTTTGTGAAAATGCAGACAGGCTATATTGAAGAAGGCCTGGCCGATATAAAACAATCAATCCTGGCAAATCCTAAGAATGGATGGGCGTATCGTAATCTGGGTGTCTATTACATTCTGACAAAAAACTATGCTGATGCCTTAACTAATCTGCAGAAAGCTCAACAACTGACCAGCGGTATTGAACTTATTCATTACTACATAGGGCAAGCCTATAACGGACTCGGAAATAAAACGGAAGCTTGTAAAGAATGGGAATTATCAAAGAATCTGGGAGACACAGAGGCAGAGTCCGTTTTAAAAGCGAATTGTAGTTAGGAATTACTGCTTTCTTCCTGTTATATAATCTATTACTTCTGCTACTTCTTTTAGAAGTCCAATCTCAATTTCTTTGGAATTTTTTAGCAAGTCTGGATCAATCAACGCTCTGTAACGTTCTTCTTCGTCTAGTTCAAATATAACAGGGTACCCTGCGATTTCTACCTCAAATTTGTGGCCATAACCTGCTTTGAGCAGTTTTGCTGGAAAAGAAAAGTCCTCTCCTTTGTAGGTAACAGGTAACTCAAAAATTTCGTCCATAGTGGTCTGTATGCTATTGGGTTGTTAAACAAATTATATTTCAGATCTGCAAGATTACACAAAAAACAGAATATGTAACAAGTCTCCGTCCCTGTCGGAGAATATTTTTGCAGATATCGTGCGAAAGTTACGTAAGTGGTTGAGAATGAGTTCTGAGCGTAGTTTTGATATTTTTGGAGGTAGCTTGCAATTTTTGTATTTTTACGATATAGAAATCTATCCACGCTATTATGAAAACTATTTCAGAAACCATTGAAAAGCACCAACATATCTACTATAATCTGATTGATTCTGATATTCGTCTGGATAAAGAAATTTATTTGATGAAGAGGCGGATAGCTAAAATTGCTGTTGATGAAGTCAAATACCAGGCACGTCAACAGTTTCTGGATGCGTATCTGGCTGAGTTGAGAGAACGGGAAGAACTGTTTCAAGCAGAAGACAAGCCCGAAAAATATAAAAAGCGTACGCTGAAACAGCTCCAGCGGGAAATAGACAAAACCCGGGGACGATGGCATGCTAATCGCTGGCGTCTAAGTGTAGTCTATAAACGTAAGAGGAAGGACAATGTTGTCAAACTGCTTCTCAAAGAACTCAAACAAGCTGAGATTAAAGTACGGATTCAACATACTAAACGACTGATTCTACAATTGCAGGAATTAGAACAGGTTGAAAATAAGCTGGTTTATGAATTTGTTCAACGTGAGTTAGATAGAGCGGGTATTACTGTATTTACATCTGTGCATAATGCAGTTGAACAGCCTATAGAAGAAGTAATGAGATTGGAGGAAGATATTGATTCCCGAGTTATTCCTCTAATTCCTTCTAAAAATATCTTAGAGAATAGATTTAGTCACGACCTGGAATCAAAATATTATAAGTTTGGTTAAACACTTTCGTAAAAAAGTATACATATTCTTCCATTAGCTTTTAGTAAGAAGGTTTATATCTGAAAAGATGTTATTTTGACTAATTATTACCCCGTATAAGCCCTATCACAAATTTTGATTTTTATTCTTAGGTTTGTAATCTTTTGATAGGGATGTTTTAGTCATACTAATCTAATTCAAATATAGCTCATGTTATTAGCTGTTGATATTGGCAATTCCGATGTAGTAATAGGTGCTTGGGACATACAGCAATGGAAACAGATATGGAGAGTTCGGTCACTTCCTGGAGAAAATGCATTGTATTATCAAACCCGTTTGCGAAATTATTTTCTGGAAGCTGGCTTTCGGTTCAGCGACTTTGACCGGGTAATAGTAAGCAGTGTAGTGCCAGCATTGACAAGCTTATTTCGCGAATTACTTCAAGCATTGTTTGGATTCAAACCTGTTGTAGTAACGATAGATGCCTTTCCTTCATTACAGGTAAAGATAGATCGCCCGCACGAACTAGGCAGTGATTTATTTGCCAATGCCGTAGCCGTTTATACAAAATATCAGCAAAATTGTATTGTTGTTGATTTTGGAACCGCATTGACCTTTACTACGGTTTCTGCTAAAAGTGAATTGTTGGGTGTGGCAATTGCTCCGGGTTTAAAGACCGCCATGAAAGCACTTTCTGCGAATACTGCTCAATTGCCTGAAATCCCATTGATTTTACCGGCCTCTGCATTAGGAAAGAATACAGTACATGCCATACAGGCAGGTATTTTGTTAGGATACGTAGGATTGGTGGAGACTTTGTTAAATCAAATCAGAAAAGAACTTGGTGGAGAATGTGTAGTGGTGGCTACAGGAGGATTATCATCGATTATTCAACCCTTGCACTTACATTTTACAGAAGTGAATATGAACCTGACACTTGACGGGTTACGGATTATAGGTGAAAGTAAACTGTAAGTTAATAAAGAGTACTATATATTGATACTACTCTTTATAATACAAGCAGATTGCAACCTCGGATATCAGAGTTGTCAAAACGCCCTAATACCTGGAATGTATTGTCAGGATGTACAATCCCAATATCTTTTGTTTCAATAAATGCACAAGAATCTACATTGGCTAAATCTATGATATTGATACCGCCACTTCGTTGATTGGTATTTATAGAGAAGGGATCATTCACATCCCGTATCAGGATACGCATGGTAGGAGGCATTTGAAACACACCAGTTCCGAAAGAATAGGCTTGGGAGAGAAGTTCTGTCATTCCATATTCAGAATGAACATTAGGTAACAGAAATGCCTGTTTCAAAATTTCATGCACTTCTTCCCGCAGAAGTTCTTCCCGTCGTCCTTTCATACCTCCAGTTTCCATTACAACTACCTGACTCCAGTCTCTCCCGCCATAGTGTTCAGCAAGATCTAATAAGGCAAATGTGACACCAATGAGTAGTACTTTTTTGTTCTGTTGAACAAGTGTATCAATTTTTGAGACCAAGTCAGATTGATTGTGTAGAAAGAATCCTGATTCCGAAGAATGGCTTTCCCGAATAAAATGCTCAACCATATATACTAAAGAAGAACCTGTTCGTTCTAGGTAAGATGGAAGCAATGCCAGCACATGAAATTCAGACAGGGAACCATAGAGTTGTTCGAAAATATGCTGTGCAACCTTTTCGTAAAAAGAAGTGTCATATACATAATGACGGCTACGAACCTGACCAGTTGTTCCACTACTTTCAAATAGAACCTCTGGTTGTTGGTCTTGTACAGAAGCAATGGTATGAGATTTGAAAAATTCAATGGGCAAAAAGGGAATCTCATTCAGTGAAGAAATTTTTGCCGGATCAATCTTAAGGAATTCTAAATACTTTCGATAAATTTGATTAGCAGAAGCCTGAAAGTGAAATAACTCCAGTGCCTTCTCTTCGAACTGAAAAGACTCAAAAAGAGATTTTTTAAATGATAGAATAAATTGTTGATTCACTACTGAAAAGGGCTTTCTTCAACCTAACAAAAATATGAGTAAAAATAGTTTAACTACAGCATTTGTATTAACTCTGGCCGTTTTATTTTTTAGTGCCTGTGATGAGATCATTCCAAAGTTTAGCGATACTCCAAAAATCACCTTTGATAAGGTTGATGTAAGGCAAGATCCGAACTCTAGACGTGACACTCTTCGAATCTCTGTAACGTTTCAAGATGGAGATGGTGACCTAGGTCGGGAAACTACTACTGATACTTCAAAGTGGAACTTCTTTTTAACACCCTATAAAAAGTTTAGAGGAGAATTTGTGCCAGTTATACTAGATCCAACGAGTAAGAATGACATTACACGGGGATATGTCCCTGTTTTAAAAGAAGATGGACGTAAAGGCCCTATAGAAGGTACACTAACACGGATAATTTATCCTATTACCCAAGTTGAAGAGTTTCCTCTAACTCCAGAAGACTCAATGAAATTCTTATTTAACGATATTGTAAAGTTTAAAATTCAAATTAAGGATGAAGCTGGTCATTTTAGTAATGAAGTAGAGAGCGGAGAGGTGCAAATCTTGAAACCACGTTAGTATTAAGGTCCTATATACACAAAAAGGTCAGTTTTAACTGACCTTTTTGTGTATATAGGGTGTTCATGCTTATTGATACAAAGCAGGAAAACGTTTAGGATCTACATCGTGCATTATTTCATAAGCCATATCAAATACCATTTCAATATTAGGCTTGGAGAAATAGTCACCGTCAGTTGTGTAAGCTGGACGGTGAGGTTGAGCTGCTATGGTCTTAGGAGCTGAGTCAAGCCAACGATACGCATTTTGACCTACCAGTACCTGATCCATCATAAAGGCAGAAGCTCCCCCAGGTACATCTTCATCTGCAAATATAACCCGGTTGGTTTTCTGAACAGATTGAAGAATAATCTTGTGGATGTCAAATGGCAGTAGAGTTTGCACATCAATGACCTCTACATCAATACCTACTGTATCAAAAAGCTGACGGGCAGCCTCCAATACAATCCGACACATAGCTCCATAGGTAACAATGGTAATATCTGATCCTTTGCGAAGGATTTCCGGTACACCAACAGGCACACAGATCTCATCAATATTTTCAGGCATACGTTCTTTCAGACGATACGCATTCAACGGTTCTACAACCAATGCTGGTTCATCAGATTTGAGTATGGTATTGTAGAATCCGGATGCTTGGGTGAAATTACGTGGTACAATTACATTCAATCCACGCAAGCTACTTAGAATAAGGCTCATAGGAGATCCGGAGTGAAATACCCCTTCCAGTCTGTGACCACGGGTACGAATAATTACAGGTGCTTTTTGTCCACCCTTGGTCCGGTAATGCAAAGATGCCAGGTCATCAGAAAGAGTCTGAATTGCAAAAGGAATATAATCAACATATTGAATCTCAGTGATTGGACGAAGCCCTCGTAGTGCCGCTCCAATACCCTGTCCAATAATAGTTGTTTCACGAATGCCCGTATCTGTTACTCTGAGTTCACCATGTTTTTTCTGCAGACCGGAAAATCCCTGATTTACATCTCCGATCATCCCTACGTCTTCTCCAATGGCAAATACGCGTGAATCACGTGTTAGAATAGCATCAAAACAAGCCCGTATAATCTGCCATCCGTCCATAAGCGGACTGGTTTCTGTATATACTGGTTTTACTTCTGCAATTTTGATTGCTGCTTCATCTGAATGGCTATACAGATGGGAGTTATAACGTTCTGCATTCTCCTGTTCTGTACGTTGCAGCCAGGCTATTAATTGAGTACGGGAAGGTACAAAATCATCTTTAAGTAGTCGTAGTGCCTTCTTAATAGTGGCTGTTGCATCACTGCGGATGGGATTGAGCGTTTTGGCAAGTGATTCCCGTAATGCCAGTATTTCTGCGGCACGTCTGCTTTCATGTGCTGCTTTCTCTAACAGGCGAAGTGCTTCTTCATAATCTGGTTTCATAGAAGCTACAAATGCTTCCCATGTCTCACTTCTGACTTGTTTTAAATATTCTTTTGCCTGATTTTCTATTTCCTGCAATTCATATTCAGATGCAATATCATTGGAAATAATCCATTCCCGCATCTTACGAATACAGTCATATTCTGTTTCCCATGCAAGTCTTTCTTTTGTTTTATATCTTTCGTGTGAGCCTGAAGTAGAGTGACCCTGAGGTTGAGTCATCTCAGCTACGTGTAGCAGAACAGGTACATGTTCTTTACGGGAAAGTTCGGCAGCTGACAGATATGCATCCAACAAAGCAGGATAATCCCAGCCATTTACCCGTATGATTTCCAGACCTGGCTCTGTTTCTGTACGTTGAAAGCCTGACATTAGCTTGCTAATCTCTTCTTTCGTAATCTGATAGGCGTTAGGCACAGAAATACCATATCCATCATCCCAAACAGATACCAGCATAGGGACCTGTAACACCCCTGCTGCATTCATCGTTTCCCAAAATACCCCTTCTGCTGTAGCACCATTGCCAATTGTACCAAAAGCTACCTCATTACCTTGAATAGAGAAATTTGTCAAATGTTGCAGATCCGGATTTTGCCTATAAAGTTTGGACGCATAGGCTAGTCCCAGAAGGCGCGGCATTTGTGCGCCTGTAGGAGATATATCAGAGCTTGAGTTTCGTATTTCAAGTAAATTTTTCCAGCTACCGTCAGCATGGAGAGATCGGGTTGCAAAGTGGCCATTCATCATCCTGCCAGCCGACGACGGTTCCGCCTCAACATCTGTATGGGCGTATAACTGTGCAAAGTATTCATGCCAGGTAAGCTCACCAATTGCTATCATAAAAGTCTGATCGCGATAATAACCTGACCTCCAGTCTCCTTTCTGAAAAGCTCGCGCCATGGTTAATTGCGCGATTTCTTTGCCATCGCCAAAGATGCCGAACTTGGCTTTGCCTGCGAATACTTCTTTTCTACCAAGTAAACTGGCCTGACGACTTTCACACGCAAGACGATAGTCGCGTAGAATGTCTTCTTTTGTTAGTCCTGACACTGATGATAATTCTTTAGTGATCACTTTACAATCCGGTTTTAATTTTGTTGATTAATAATAGTAATGTTGCTCCCTTGGACTGATTTTCTCACTTTGTGGCCTTTCTTTCTGCAATGTGCTTTAAAATGAAGCAGATTGCAGAATTATAGTAAAACAGCAGGTAAGAGTTTGTTTATCAACAGAGAATCTGGATAAATCCAAAGAGAATCGTATTTTGAACAAGCATAAAACCTGCACTTATGCTTCAAAAATAACCAAAAACTAACACCAGTCAAAAAACACTGAATTCCATAAAACCACAACATTACTTACGTAGATCCGTTTCCTAATATAAAAGCCATATATTTGTAAATGATTTAACAGAATTATCCAAATATTTAATCGTATAGGATTATGAAGGTAAAATTTTTAACTTTATTTATTCTCTTTGTTTCTGTTCTGCTAAAAACACAGGCTCAAGGCATTATAAAGTTTGTGAAAGAAGTACATGATTTCAGCACTGTAACAGAAGGCAAAGTTGCTACCCATGATTTTGAGTTCACCAATGATGGCAATGCACCTATTATAATTTCCAATGTAACTGCTTCCTGCGGTTGTACCACTCCATTCTGGACACATGAACCTGTGTTGCCTGGAAAAAAAGGAAAGATATCTGCTTCCTATAATAGTAATGGCCGGCCAGGTGCTTTTACCAAAACGATCACAGTGACCAGTAATGCCAGCAATGCCTCACTGGTATTAACTATCAAAGGAACAGTAGTTCCTAAACCAAAAGCAAGTCCTGAAGAACTAGCCAATTCACCAGTGATGAAACTGGAAACAGAAGGACATAACTTTGGAAAGATTGAGAAAGCACAAACTGTAGTTAAGTCATTTACATTTACTAATACAGGCAAAACAGATTTATACATTAAGAATGTAGCCAGCACATGTGGTTGTGTAACTTTTAAAGGACCAGCTTCAGGTATAAAATCTGGAGAGAAGGGAACTCTGGAATTGCGTTATGCTCCTCGTACACTAAATCAACAAAACGAACGGGTAACTATAACTACAAATGATCTGAATAACCCTACCCGGGTGATTATGCTGCAGGCAACCGTTGTAGAAAGTCTGGCACAACAAAATCTATTACGAGAACAGAAACGTGCTGTTCCTTTCTAGTTGAAAAAGAAATAGTTATGAAAGCCTTGTCAGATAATAGACAAGGTTTTTTTATTTTATGTGGATCTGTTTTATATACGAATTGGATTTTTTTGGCGTTTGAATAGTAGTTTCCTGACATACTATTGTCATACACGCAATAGCCCTAATCTCAGATCCTATAGCAAGTCCTACTTTTACTTTCTGTTATAACTTACCATTAACTATCCAGATGTAGCACGTATACACATTCCAATGTGTGGAATGAATTTGGTTTCACATTAAATGCTACCGTAAGATGAAAACTGCAGTAAATTGCTTGTGGATTGTTGTGCTTATTAGTGTAAGCAGCTGTGCTTCACTTTCTGTTCGTTCTGATTATGATCGTCAGGCAAATTTCAGGCGTTATACTACCTATACCATTGAAAGTCCTCCGGTAATTGGTAATGATCCTATTATGGGAAGTGAACTGAACCGACGTCGTATTGTTGAGGCTGTAGAAAACGAGATGAATGCCCGTGGGTATGTTCGAAATGATGCGGATGCTGACTTGATGGTACGATTTCAGACAGATTCTAAAGACCGCCAGCAGATACAATCCAATATGGCAAGCCCTATGTGGGGATGGTGGGGGCAACCCAACAATATTTCGTCCCGTACCTATGAAGAGAACCGGATCATTATAGGTGTATGGGATAAGCAGAACCGGCAGATGATATGGCAGGGATGGGCCAGCGGGCAGTTCACTGCTCAGCGTAAAGAAAAGAATATGGACGCAGCTATCCGAAATGCCGTATATCGCATTATGGAACAGTATCCGGCAAAAGAAAGACTGGCAATGAACCGTTCCAATCCCAAGTAATTTCTGCGACCAGCCTGTACTAACAGGTTGGTCGCAGAGTTTTTATAACAACCTCTAAACCAATTCCTCTTCCTTTAAGGACAGCAGCACCTGCTTGATTACCTCTTCTACATAATTAATCAGCTCATTTAGCCGATCAATATCCAGTTGTTGGATGTCTCCTTTGCCAAGTGCTTCTATCTCACGAATCTCTTCCCTGAGAGATTGAATACCCATATTATCAATACTGGCTTTCATCTTATGTGCCAATGACCCTATTGCTGTCCAGTTTTCGGATTGCTGATATTCTCTAAGCTGTACGAGTGCTTCTGTAGACGTATCCTGAAAAATGTTAACCATCTTTTGGACAAAACTTTGATCTCCTCTGCTAAACTCTTTTAAAATAGAAAGATTATAGAGCTTCTGATAAGGAGTTTGTGTTATATTGAGAAAGTTCTCTTTTTTTAGATTTTCATATTTTTTGTCTAGCCAGGAGGCGCAACAGAGTATAAATGTTTTTTCCTCAAAAGGTTTTGACATATAGTCATTCATTCCCAGACTTAAACATTTTTCCTTTTCACCTTTAATTGCATTAGATGTCAGGGCAATAATAGGTAAGGTTTTCTGAAGCGATTTCCGGATATATTCTGTTGCCTCGTATCCATTCATTTCCGGCATCTGAATATCCATTAATATAAGATCAAAGTTGTGCAAACCACATATTCTTACTGCTTCAGCACCATTTATAGCTTCTGTAACTATAGCTCCATAGTTAGTTAGAATTGTTGTCGCCAGAAAACGATTAAATTCATTGTCTTCCACAAGTAGTATTTTACTGCCTTTTAGTATATACTGGTCATTTTGGGGAATATCATTTTTTACTATATCTGAGGAGTTACCTATATCAAAACCCAATGTAAAGGTCATGTTAGTTCCTTTATCTTTCTCACTGATTACTTCCATAGAGCCCCCCATTAGTTCAATAAGGCGTTTACTGATACTAAGTCCCAACCCTGTGCCTCCAAATTTCCGGGTGATGCTATTATCTGCTTGGGTAAAGCTATCAAAGATATGCGCCATCTTTTCCATATCAATTCCGATCCCGGTATCCGTTACCTTAAATTCGATAACCTGCATCTGAGGTGTTTCAAATTTTACGTCAGCATGGATATCAATATGTCCTTCATTGGTAAACTTTACTGCATTTCCTACCAGATTTAAGAAAATCTGATTTAATCGATAAGGATCACCACGTAAGACAGCTGCTACTTTGGGATGGATGTGAATTTTAAGCAATAATCCTTTTTCTTCAGCTTTATAGGATAATACTTCTACTACTTGCCGGAGAGTTTCCTGGATCTCAAAACCAACATGTTCCACTTGCATCTTACCTGCTTCAATTTTGGAAAAGTCCAGAATGTCGTTGATGATAACAAGCAGGTTTTCAGCCGATGTCGTAATGGCTTTCAGAAAGGAAATCTGTTGTTCGTTCAAAGATGTTTTATGCAAGAGTCGGCTCATACCCAGAATCGCATTCATTGGAGTACGAATCTCATGACTCATATTGGCCAGAAAGATCTCTTTGGCTCTGGAAGATTCTTCTGCTTTGCTTATTGCTTCCCGCAGATCGGCTTCCATTCTTTTTTGCTTGGTGATGTCCAGAAAAATGCCTGTTGTTCCAACAACTTGTTTCTGACTATCATACAAAGGACCTCCACTTCCAAGTAACCACAAAGGCTCTCCTTCTTTGGTATGTACCTCCATTTCGTAGATGTCAGAGACTCCTGTCAGTCTTTTTGTCCGAATCTCCTCTTCCTTCTCTTTTGTAAGTCCTGGTGCAAGTATATGACCGGCATGTTTTCCAGTTACTTCTTCCTGGGTATAACCAAGCATATTGCAAAAGCTCAGATTAGAGTATTGGATAATGGCATTAATATCTACTTCCATCAGACCCAGATTCATGTTCTCAATGATCTGACGATATTTTTCCTCACTACGCTGCAACAGGAATTGATTTTTTTTACGCTCTGTAATGTCTTCGTATTTCCATAAGTGACCTACATAGTCGAATCCATCAAAAATGGGAATAAAGTCGCGTTCAAAGAATCGTCCATCAGCCATTGCTACCTCTTCATGTAATACCACTTGTCGATCTTGAAGAAGTTGATCTACACGGAGAGCAAAACCTTCCGGGTCTTTGAAAAGATGTTTGGATTGCTGAGCAGAATTACTACAATCTGCTCCTACTAGCTGTTCGGCTGCGATAGGTATATTGAAATAATCACAATATAACTGATTGGTAAGTACTATTTTTCGATTATTATCTTCTACCAGAATACCACTACGTATATTGGTTATCAGAGTAGTAAGGCGATTGGCGGTATTATTTAATTCCTGCTCTACTTTCTTTCGGGTAGTAATATCTCTGCCATAAATATTGATATAGTTCTCCTTAAAAATCGGAACACATACAAATGAGTAATACGCATTTTGGGTCTTAACTTCTATTTCAACATTGGTTTGTTGAGCTTCTACGAGTTCTGCTATTTTCTGAAGAAAGGTGTCAAAGTTAAGTTTATGGGTATACATTGTGATTTCCTGCCCAATTTTCGTAATGGCTTCATTACAAAAAAGAAGCTTTCCTACAAATGAGATACGGAAGACAGGATCGGGTTTTTCAAGAACAAGATTGGCATAGGATTGTAAATGCAGGGTTCGCTTATCTACTTTTTCCTCCATAAGACGATCTACTTCTTTCAATTGTTCCTGAAAGAGTTTTAAAAAGTAATTTTTACCCTCCAGCTCCTTTTCCAGCCCTTTCTTTTCCCGTTTTGCCTTTTCCAGTTGCTGTTCAAGTGCTACAATCTTCTTTTGTAATTCTACCTCTGGGTTCATGTATATACCTGTAATAGTTGAATTCTTTTGTCAATAGTAAAAAGAGGTAGGTTGTTTTTGCGGAATGGTTAGTAAGAATTAGGATTAAAGTCTGAATTGTATCAGGAGACAGGTTCTTTTAAGTGTTCCAACTCCTGATGCAATTCTTGATTTATCTGCACAATGACTTCTTCAAAGTGACTCATCAGATAATCCAGTCGTTCCAGATTGTAGTTTCTGTGGCTGATTTGTTCAATCTCTCTGATTTCATCTCTCAAAGAGCTAATGCCCATATTTTCAATATTGGGTTTGAGTTGATGTGCCAGTGAATAGAATCTATCAAATTCACGATTTTTATGATAGCTTTTAAACTTGTTTACTGCTTCGCTGCTGGAATTAATAAAAAGCTGAATCATTTTGCAGACAAAGTTTTTATCCCCCCGGCTAATTAGTTGTAGCTGAGACAAATCGTATAGTTTTTCCCGTGTTTTCAATGTCTCAGCAACTTTTATATCCATGGTAGATTGTTTCTTGAAAAGCCATACAGAACATCTGTGAATGAGATCCTTTTCTTCAAATGGCTTAGATAGATAATCATTCATTCCGACTTCCAGACATCTTTCTTTTTCCCCTTTGATTGCATTGGCTGTCAAAGCGATGATAGGAGTCTGTTTGTTGAGATGACTACGGATATAAGAAGTTGCTTCAAATCCATTCATCTCGGGCATTTGTATATCCATCAGAATCAGATCAAAATCTTTTTTCTGGACTTTCTGCACAGCATCTAACCCATTGACAGCTTCTGTAACGATAGCTCCCTGATTACTCAGTACTGTAATTGCCAGCATCCTGTTGAATTCATTATCTTCTACAAGCAGGATCTGACGATCTGGTAACATATTTTCTGCTTCTTCTAATTTCTCTTCCTGTTCTAATGTCTCACTGTTGCCAATCTCAAAGGCTAATGTAAATGTCATGGTAGTTCCTTTCCCTTTCTCACTGAAGACTGATATACTGCCACCCATTAATTCAATAAGGCGTTTACAAATGCTGAGACCCAACCCTGTACCTCCAAATTTCCGGGTAACACTATTGTCTTCCTGGGTAAAGCTTTTGAATATGTCAGACTGTTTTTCTTTCTCGATACCAATACCTGTGTCACTGACAATAAATTCTATGCACTGACTACTTTCAGTTTCTGCTAAAAGTCGCGTTTCTATCTTGACAGAACCCTGATGTGTAAATTTCACAGCATTACCCGCCAGATTAAGTAATATCTGATTGAGTCGATAAGGATCACCTTTTAAGGCTTTGCTGATACGGTTATCAATATGTGTTTTGATGTGCAACCCTTTTTCCTCCGCTTTGTATACTATAATATCTGAAACCTGCTTCAGAATATCTTTGACAGTGAAGTCCACATGTTCCATCTGCATCTTACCTGCTTCAATTTTGGAAAAGTCCAGAATGTCGTTGATGATAACAAGCAGGTTTTCAGCCGATGTCGTAATGGCTTTCAGAAAGGAAATCTGTTGTTCGTTCAAAGATGTTTTATGCAAGAGTCGGCTCATACCCAGAATCGCATTCATTGGAGTACGAATCTCATGACTCATATTAGCCAGAAAGATCTCTTTGGCCTTTACTGACGCCTGTGCCTTACTGATCGCATCACGTAAGTCTTTTTCCATCTGCTTCTGATCTGTAATATCCAGATGTATCCCTATCGTACCGATGAAATTTTTATTGTCATCAAACAATGGAGCCCCACTGATCAATAACCATACATCATTTCCTTCTTTGTTCTTGATACAAATTTCATAGGCGTCCGAAATAGCTTTGCGTCTTCTGCTCTGAATCCTTTCCAGATTCTGTCCTATTTCGCCAAGTCTGTTGTCTCTGAAAAATATTTCTGTTGTTTTCTTTCCAATAAGTTCTTTGGATGTATAGCCAGTCATTAAACAGAAACTTTGGTTGGCATACGCGATTCTTTCCTGTAGGTCTACCTCTATCAGGCCAAGATTCATGTTTTCAATAATGTTTCTGTACTTTTCTTCGCTTTGTTCCAGTAATGCCTGATTTTTTTTTCGTATTGTAATATCCTGGAACTTCCATAAAGAACCCAGGTATTCTTTGTTATCCAGAATAGGTATGTAGTCTCTTTCAATAACACGGCCATCTTTGGTTTCCATTTCTATATCCAGAATTACCTGTCGTTCTTCGATAAGTTTACCTACCTGGTTCTGAATTACCTTAAAATCATCAAATTGTCGCTGGATGAGTTTTCTCATCTTCCAGGCATCCATACCAATCAGTTGATTTGGAGAGAGGGGGATATCAAAGTAATCGCAGAACATCTGATTGACTAACAAAACACTATCTGTTTCGTCTACAACCAGTATAGCACTCTGAATACTGGAGATAATAGTGGTCAGGCGACTAGCAGTTGCCTTGAGTGTATGTTCAATATTTTTCTGAGAGGTGATACTTCGGCCATAAATGTTTATGTAGCCTTCTTCTTTAAGCGGAACACAGGTAAATGAAAAATAATGATTACCTGTTTCTGCCTCTATCTCTTTTTGGGTATATGTATCGCATACATTTAAGGCTATATATTCCCAGAACTGATCAAACGGATAGCGTTCTTCACCAACCTGTAAATCTGATGCAATTTTGTTTATTGCTTCGTTGCAGAATATGATTTTACCGTCAAAGTCTATTCGTAGTACAGGTTCGGGGTTTTCCAGCGGCATCCTGGCCAATGATTTCATTTCCTGAGTTCGCTTTGCTACCTGATCCTCCAGTAGTTTATTTACATTTTTCAGACGCTCGTTCAGCACATACAAAGAATAGCTTTTTTCCTCTAGTTCTGCTTCAGCTTTTTTACGAGCTTCTCTTTCTTGTGCCAGTAAGCGTTTAAGCTCCAGTATATCGTCTGGTATTGTTGTCATTGTTGTATTCTGTTAACAAACTCGACTTTGAACACAGTATGTATAGTATTTTAAATCCGGTTTAAGATAAGTTTGTATGGATTCATCATGATATGGGATAATAACGCAACAATACGTGAGTGTATACATTGTTAAAGAGATAAAATCAACCCTATATATTGTGAAGAGAGGTTTTCTCTTGAATTTAATACTACTATCTATTGAATGATAAGGATCTGTAATGGTTGGTTTAAGTTGACCCAGTTGCTGGGTGGCTTTATTTGTTTAAAGTGAAAAGTATTTGACATACAGAGAGTTGTATTCAAAGATAGTAGAAGTGATGGTGTCAGAAAAGACATAGCTATTTATTAACTATCGTTTGTAATAGAATTGCAGTTTTTAATCAGACTAGTATGTTATATCAACTAGAGAAAGAGGTATTATAAAGACTAATGGCATATTTATAGTTGCAACAGCTATATGAGAAGTAGGTAATGAAATATAGAGGTTTGGAATTTATAAATGTTTTTTCCGCCTTCCAATAGCACGTAAAAACGATATAATACGTAAATCTATCAAATGGTTTAGTATCCTATATAGTAAATACCTATGATTTACTCTGAAACTTAAGCTGGTTTTACTGCGAAGGGGAAGTGAGTATATTTTTTATTCCAGATGTCTTATCAACTGATTCTCAAAAGAAAACGGAGAATATTTCTTCTGGAAATTACAGATAGTCTACATTGTAGCTTTCTGATTATCAGTTACATGAAATTTAGGTAAATACTCGCTTTAAATTGCTTAAACAGTTGTTTTTCTTATAGTTGTCTTTTCGTTAATACTTTGTTTAAGCAATAATACCTACTGGAAACCTATAGTTTTTCACCATTAAAATACATAGCTTTTATTCTGCCATATTTTGCAAAGGTTCCCATTTTTTTCCATTCTATCTTTGTCAAAAGCTAAAGGAAATCATATCATTCTTATAAATCGATTAGCTACGTGTAAGCTTATGAAAAAGACAATCCTTGTTGTTGATGATGAACCATCTATCCGACTGATTCTGGAACATTATCTGGGACTGAACTTTCAGGTCTTTGCAAAAAATAATGGAAGTGAGGCATTGGATTGGCTCCAGGCAGGAAATAAGACAGATGCAATTATCGCCGATTATTCAATGCCATTAATGGACGGGTTAGAGTTTGTTGGTAAAATTCGCTCACTTAGTGAGTATAAGGATATTCCTTTGATTATGTTATCAGGAAAGGATGAGACAAAGGAAAAAATAAAGTGTTTGAAAGCAGGTGCAGATGACTATATGATAAAGCCATTTAACCCTGAAGAATTAGAGGTGCGGATAGCCAATATTTTAAGAAGAGTAGGGTAGTATATAATACGTTTCCTTTATGAAAGAAATAACATATTCAGTGCCATCAGATTATCTTCTGGAAAAAGAAAAAATACTGGCTACCCAGCGGGAAATTGCCGAACAACGTCAACAGGAACTGGAGGCAATACGGGAAGTTACCAAAATCAAGTGGGATAAACGCCTTTTTGATATTTTCTTTTCTGCACTGGCATTGATTTGTTTACTGCCTTTATTTGCGATAATAGCTATTCTTATTAAGGTAGGGTCTAAAGGACCTGTATTCTATTACTCTTACAGAGTAGGTACAGGATATAAAATATTTAAGT
Source organism: Xanthocytophaga agilis (assembly GCF_030068605.1). NCBI lineage: Bacteria > Pseudomonadati > Bacteroidota > Cytophagia > Cytophagales > Rhodocytophagaceae > Xanthocytophaga > Xanthocytophaga agilis. The sequence goes on along the minus strand of NZ_JASJOU010000003.1, from coordinate 488,882 downwards.
TCTGGAAATTTCGTTCCATGCGCACAGATGCTGACCAGTTGCTGGATTCTCTAAAAGGTCAGAACCAGTATGCCAGTGCTGTTAAAACTACAACACCAGTGGCTACCGTCTGTGCAGAATGCGATAAAATTGGAAAGCCTTGTTCTGCATTGTTAATAGACGAGAAAGGAACGCTGATGTGTGAAAACAGCTACAAGGAAATGAAAAAGCAACAGGTAAAACCGGCCTTTCTAAAAATCAAAGATGATCCGAGAATTACCAAAGTAGGTAAGTTTATTCGAAATACCAGTATTGATGAACTTCCACAACTATACAATGTGCTGACAGGAGATATGTCTATTGTAGGCAATCGTCCTTTACCTTTGTATGAAGCAGAAAAACTTACTACAGATCAGTTTGCCACACGTTTCAATGCTCCTGCAGGCATTACAGGATTATGGCAGGTGAGTAAACGGGGCAAAGGAAATATGTCAGAGGAAGAACGAATTGCTCTTGATAACAACTATGCTCAAAATCACTCGTTGAAACGGGATCTGGGAATTCTATTACGTACAATCCCTGCTCTGTTTCAGAAAGAGAGTGTCTAACTATACACTATAAATTCAACGACATTTCCGCAGTTTTATCTATGCTGGTTTTACTGGCATATTGTGAATCCATTGTTTTTATAAAATGAAAAAGCTTTTGCTTCTACTGTTTCTGAATACTATCACTCTTTCTGTACTATATGGACAAAGTACAGGGACAGAGTATGTAGCAGATTCTGTATGGCAGCAGAAATTGTTTGAATCACCTGATAAAATCTTACCTGTGTTGATTCAGGCTGCATTGCAACATGCACCTGAAGTAGAAATTGAGCTGGCTGAAAAGGAGATTGTTACTCAGGATGCCATCATTGTACGAAAAGCGTTGTTAAGTGGTGTTTCTCTGGTCTCCGCCTATAATTATGGAACGGCGGGCAATCTTTCTGTGACAGAATCTACTATCAATAATCCGGTGAATTCTTTTACAACAGCTAAGTCATCCCGCTATACTGTTGGAGTCAATCTTTCTCTTCCATTGGATAAGGTATTTACCAGAGGAAATCAGTTAAAGAAAAAACAAATAGAACTTCACCAGACTGAATTAAATCAGAAAATAAAGGAGAATGATATCCGTAAGGAAGTGATTGGCTTATATCAGGAGCTGGTATTAACCAATCGCATACTGTTACTCTCCAACGAATCTGTGAATTCTATGCAGATTCATAAAAAGATGGCAGAGAAAGAATTTGTAGAAGGTGAAATTCCAGTTTCTGAAATAGTCAGAGTAAGCGAAATGTATACAAAAGCTGCTGTTAGTAATGAAGAAGTAAAAAGTAAGCTAAAATCTATGTATCTGTTGCTTGAGCAGCGGGTGGGTGTAAAACTGAGTGAACTGCTGATTGGAAAATGAGTCTGATTGATCTTATACGGTTACTGGTTAGAAACTGGTTGATGTTGACAGTTATCCCTGTGATACTGGCAGGAACCATCTTTTACCTGACCCGTCATGAAACAAAGATCTACTCTTCAGAGACAACAGTCTATACAGGTATTGCGTCTGGGTATACACTTCAGGGAAATGCTCAGGCCGACTTTTTTGCAACCAGCAATGCGTTTGATAACCTTTTAAATCTGATTAACTCCCGTCAGACACGTGAAGAGGTTGCTGTGCGGCTTCTGGCTAGTCACTTGATGCTGAAAAAACATGATCCTGATCTGCTCAGTTGGAAGTCTTACTCCAAATTACATGAGTTGATCAGTGATTCTCTTACCCGAATCATTGTAGCGGATACAAAAGAAAAGACCATCACTAATATCTATGGTCTGTTGAGGCGGGATGCTCAAAATGCCGTGTATCTGCTCATAAATGGAGATAAGCCGAATTATTCTATTACGGCTCTCTCTAAAATGACAGCTATACGTTTGAATTCCAGCGATCTGGTGAAAATTCAATATGAATCTGAAGACGCTGCTATGTGTAAGAACTCTCTGGAAATACTGACAGAAGTATTTATCCGTAAAAAGAGAGAGCTTCGGGAAGGTCAAACAGAGTCTGTCATCAAATATTTTGAAGAGGAGGTCGCCAAAGCACAAATGAAATTGGGCGAGGCAGAACAAAAATTTCTGGCATTTAACAAGAATAACAATATCATCAACTACTACGAGCAAACTAAATATATATCGGCGGAGAAGGAGGAGTTGTATGATAAGTATAACGGTTTGGAGATGGACTATGCTGGTTCCTTCTCTGTGATGGGAATGATTGAGCAGAAGCTGCAAAACCGGACAGGTGTCAGTCTGAATGCTCAGGAGATTATGTCTTATCGTAGTCAGTTAAGCAAGATATCCACTGAACTGGCTAAAATGGAACTTTATTCCAAAGATAACAATGATCAGCAGGCACAAACGCAGATAGAAGACCTGAGAAAACAGGCAGATAATGTGTCCCAACAGATCAAAACTAGTGTAGATAACCTTTTTAAAAATACACACACTGTTCAGGGATTACCTAGTAAAGATTTGCTGGATGACTGGGTCAAGAATGCCATTATAGCAGAAGAAACAAAATCGCGTTTGTCTGTTATGGATAAACGTAAACAGGAGTTTCAGCAGGTATATGAACAAATGGCTCCATTGGGAGCGACATTGAAGAGAATAGAGAGAGAAATAGATATAGCAGAAAAGGAATATTTGTCTCTGTTACATGGCCTCAATCTGAGCCGATTAATGCAACAAAGTAATGAACTTGCCTCCAATCTCAAAATTATGGATGCGCCCTATTTGCCTGTAAAGTCAAAGGGGTCTAAGCGGATGATTTTGGTAATTGCTGGTGGGTTTGGTGGATTTGTGATTATTGCAGCTTGTTTGATTGCTATGGAAATGGCAGACAAAAATCTCAAAAAGTTATCGTTAGCTGCAAAGCGTATAGGATTGGCTATGTTTGGAATATATCCACTCCTGATGAAGGGATCTACATGGAATAAGTTTTTGACTCGGGTTGAAGAACTGCTTGTTCAGCAACTTTTACTAAAGAAAGGTCAGTCCAATACAAAATCTGTATATACAGTCGCAATCATAAGTACCCAGAATGGAGAAGGAAAGACGACGATTGCTCGGTCTCTGGCCTATAAACTCAATCAAATGCAGCAACCTTCAGTGGTTGTTTTGCCAAATAACCACAAAGAGAGCCTAACAGATCATACAGAATCGGATTGTTTCTATAATGTGTTTTCCAATTTGAGTACAGCCCAATCCTGGACAGAGATGACCAAAGGTAAAGTAACGGATGGATTCTTGTTGCTAGAAATCCCTGCCTTACTTGAAAATACCTATCCGGTGGCTTTACTGAAAGAAGTAGATTTAATTCTACTGGTTGCTAGAGCAAACCGTAACTGGCGACCAGCTGATAAGCTGGTACTTGAACAATTACAACAATTGACTGCAACACCTATTGAAATAATAGTGAATGGTGTGAATCCGGAACATACCGAAGAATGGATTGGAGAAGTACCTAAAACACGTAGCAAACTGCGCCGCTGGACCAAAAGAATGATGAAAATGGAGTTTAAAAAGAAGATAGGTTTTGCAGTCCGGAAAAAGTCTGATAAGGGCATGTAGTTCATTTTACTAAGCAGGAACGGATATGAATATAGCTACTATAGTTAAAAATAAGCATCTCCAGTCATTGGCAGGAAATCTGTTACCTGCTCTTTTAGGGTTGCTTTCTTTTATGCTTTTAGCACGTGGTCTCTCTAAAAGTGATTTTGGTAGTTGGGCTCTATATCTTTCCTCTTTTACTTTACTGGAAATGATTAAGTCAGGTGGTGTTCAAACTGCTTTGGTAATGAGAATTTCCGGAAAAGAAGAGTCTGAGAAGAATAAGACTATTGGAGCTGCCTGGAAACTGATTACCCTCATATCTCTGACTGCAGGATCCTTATTATTTATAGCTTCATTCTTCAGACATGCTGACTGGAATCAAGGTTTAGTATCTTTCCTGTATTGGTATCCATTGGTTGGGTTTATTACTATTCCATTTAATCTGAGTCAAGCTATCCTGCAGTCTGAACATCGTTTTGATAGATTACTGCTTCTGCGTTTCATAAATAGCATTGGATTGCTGGTTATTTCAGGGGTTGTATTTTTCTATCATATTTCTCTGCAGGATGTGATTGTAGGGCATGCTTTGCTGCAATTAGTATGCTGTACCTTTCTGATTGTTTCTGGTTGGGCTAAATTATATACTATTTCATTGGCGTCCTGGAGACGTGTAAAAGAATTATTCCGGTTGGGAAAATATTCTTTTGGTACACTTGCAGCTACAAACATGCTTAAAAGTGCAGATACCTTTTTGATTGGTGCCTTTATGGGCCCAGCTGCTGTAGGTATCTATTCTATTCCTTTGAGACTGGTTGAAGTGTTAGAGATTCCCTTACGTAGTGCTGTAGGTACTGCCTTTCCTCGCTTTTCGAGTTTGTACAATCTGGGTGATAAACAAGAGATGAGGGTGCTGTTTTATCAATATGCAGGAGTAGTCTCATGGTTATTTATCCCAGTATTAGTAGGTTGTTTTGTGATGGCGGATCATCTGGTAGTATGGTTGGGTGGTGATGCCTATGCCTCTTCAGCAGGGATCTTCCGTGTTTTTCTGTGTTATGGGTTATTTCTACCTATGGATCGTTTCTCCGGAGTATTACTGGATGCATTGCAAAAACCTGCGCTGAATCTGACCAAAGTGCTGGCAATGGCCATCTTCAATATTTTGGGTGATATAGTGGCCTTGTATTTTTTTCATGATCTGCATGTAGTTGCATTTGTATCTGTGTGTAATGCAGCTATTGGAATACTCCTGGGTTTTTATTTAAGTCGCAGATTTATATATGTCCGCATTAGCGATACAATATGTCGTGGATGGGTGATTATTAAAGGTGCAGTGTTGAAGTATATTCAGCCTGTACAAAAGGAGGGACCTGCATGGCACAAATAAATGCATTCTCTTCAGAAAAGCCCTGGATCGTCAGATATATATGGCCAATATGTATACTGGCAGCAATTGCGCTTGGCTGGCTAACAGTTCGCAAGGGAATCGTTATTCCAGGGTTACTCATTGCACTGCCTTTTGCCATTGCCTTTTTTATTGGATTGTTTTTACAACCGCGTATTGCTCTCATAACCTATATCATCTATTGTTTTGTGATTATGGGAGTCATACGACATGTGAAAGGACCGCCATTTGGTTTGGGAATGGAAGCTTTATTGCTGCTGGGTTGGTTGGCCATTCTGTTTTACCAGACAGATCGATTTCCCATGTCCAAGACAAAAAATGATTTGTGCAAAATGGGAACAGCCTGGATGATCATCAATATTCTGGAAATTGGCAATCCGGCAGGAGCTAGTATAGTAGGATGGTTTTATGAAATGCGTTCTTCTGCCCTAGCCTGGTATATGATTGTTCCGTTGGCGTTTATGGTGTTTGATAAACCCAGGGATCTCAATCTATTTCTGATGTTGGTGCTTGGCTTTTCAACTTTAGGGGCTTTGTATGGAATAAAACAATTGTATCTGGGAGTAGATGAAATGGAACATTTATGGTTGGAAGCAGGTGCAAAAAAAACACATTTGCTTTTTGGCAAATTACGTGTATTCTCATTTTATAGTGAAGCTGCTCAGTTTGGGGCTTCTCAAGCACATGTGGCTGTGATTTCTCTTGTGCTTGCATTGGGACCCTATAAACTATGGAAGAAGGCTTTGTTTGGAATAATGGGATTGCTTATTCTCTATGGAATGCTCATCTCTGGTACACGAGGGGCGATGTTTGTATTGGCAGGAGGGATTTTTACCTATCTGTTTTTAAGTGGACAAACTCGTATCCTGATTCTGGGAATGATTGTCGCAATGATTGCTTTTGGTATACTAAAGTATACAACAATAGGAAATAATAATTCTGATATTGTTCGTATGCGGACCTCACTCGATCCCAATGATCCTTCACTACAAGTCCGTTTTAAAAATCAGCAGATATTAAGAGATTACATGAGTTCCCGGCCTTTTGGAGGAGGTGTAGGTGTAATAGGTATGTGGGGAGTGACATATAATGCAGACAAGTTTCTTTCCACGATCCCCCCTGATAGTTTGTATGTCAAGGTCTGGGCTATGTATGGTATTGTAGGGTTTCTCATCTGGTTTGGAATCATGTTATACATATTAGGCAAGTGTTGTGGAATAGTTTGGATGACTGAAGATAAGGCATTAAAACAAAAGCTGGCTGCACTGACTGCTGGTTTTGCGGGAGTATTACTGGCCAGTTATGGAAATGAAGTATTGAATCAGATGCCCTCCGGAATGATTGTGTACTTATCATGGGTCTTTGTTTTTCTGGGACCTCAATGGGAGTTGGAAAAATGTCAGCTTTCAACTGCATCTTTAGCTATATAAGTCAAACCATAATTACATAGACGAAAAGTAGGGAGTTTTCCCGAATGTAAATAGTATTCAAACAGTGTCTGATCAAAAGGTTGATATGGAAAGACCGTTGGTTTCTATTGTAAGTGTAATCTATAATCAGGTTGAGATTACCTGTGCGATGCTTACTTCTTTGCGAAAGCTGACTTATCCGAATATAGAAGTATTTGTTGTGGATAATGATTCTCCATTAGAAGATTCCTCTGTGATTAAAAAACGATTTCCAGAAGTACATCTTATTGAGTCTGAAGAGAACCTTGGATTTGCAGGAGGTAATAATCTGGCTGTAAGACAAGCCAAAGGCAAATATGTATTATTTCTCAACAACGATACGGAAGTAGATGCCGGATTTCTGGAACCTTTGGTTGAATTATTTGAGAATAATCCCACGGCTGGGGTGGCGTCTCCAAAGATTATTTATTATGGTACGGAAGGCATTATTCAATATGCCGGTTGCACTGGTATCAATCACTGGACAGGGAGAGGTAGTGCTATTGGCAGCAAAGAGAAAGATCAAGGGCAATACAATGATCTTCGGTTAACAGATCTGGCAAATGGTGCAGCTATGATGGTTCCCATGGAAGTAATTCATAAAGCCGGATTAATGCCAGAACAATACTTTCTCTACTATGAAGAGCATGATTGGTGCGAGATGATCAAGCGGGCAGGATATTCCTGTCATTATGTGGGTACTTCAACGATTTATCATAAAGAATCTATGTCAGTAGGGAAGGGATCTGTATTAAAAACGTACTATCTCAACAGAAACCGCCTGCTATTTATGCGAAGAAATCTGAAAGGGTGGCAGCAATGGGTAAGTATCCTGTTTTTTCTTCTGGTAGCTATTCCCAAAAATACTTTGATGTTCGGTTTGCAACGGCAATGGAAACATGTAGATGCCTTATGGCGGGGGGTAAGATGGCATCTGAGCCGACAAAATATTCATCAGAATATATTTATCACACGATAGATATGTGTCCCCTTATAATCCGCAATAATCTGACAGAAATTGAAAGTAGTGAATGCAATGATTTACCTGTGACAGTAAACCAGCCTTTTGTATGTATGCAATAACAAATGTAAAAACAGTACTTAGCCAGCGTGCTGCTTTGATTCGTGAACAACATCCAGGTCAGTCTGGCCTGCAACTGATGTTGCGTATGGGATTGGATTTGTTTGCTGGTATTGGCAAGATGCTAGCTGCCCGCTATTATCTGCGGGGATGCCAGATAGGAAAAATGGTGTCTGTAAAAGGAAAACCTATGTTCAAAAATGAAGGACATGTTAGTATTGGTAATCAGGTACGTATATGGTCGGTTATTCAGCAGGCAAAAATCTTTGTAGGAAAAGGAGCTACGTTATCTATTGGTGATAATTCAAGAGTAAACGGTGTACATATTTCTGCCAGTGAACGAATTGAAATTGGTAAGAATGTTCGCATGGCTCCCTATACCATTATTATGGATGACGATTTTCATGATCCATCCAATCATTTCTCATCTGGTAAAAAAGCCCCTATCATTATTGAAGACGATGTTTGGATTGCAACCAGAGCGATCATTCTAAAAGGTGTAACAATCGGGCGAGGGTCTGTGATTGCGGCAGGTGCTGTGGTCAGCAAGGATGTAGAGCCTTATACAGTAGTAGCAGGAGTACCTGCAAAACCTATAAAAAAAATAAAACCATGAGTATACTGGAAACTGTGATTCAGGTAATATTGTATGTTACAGCTGGCTATCTGGCATTTCATACTGTATATCTACTGTTTTTCGCTGTAGCTGGACATTTTTATAAGGAAGGCATAAAAGCCAACAAGCCCATTTATAAAAACAGGCCTATTTGTGTATTGATACCTGCCTATAAAGAAGATGCTGTTATTCTTGAGACAGCCCAGAAAGCTTTAAAGCATAACTATGCAGGTGACTTCAGGGTTGTTGTCATTGCTGATCAGTTACAGGCATTTACTCTTCAGACATTGCGTAGTTTAGGTGCAGAAGTGATAGAGGTACATTTCGAGAAAAGCACTAAGGGAAAAGCACTCCGATATGCTATAGACCTGTTGCCTGAACATATTTATCCCATTGCTGTGATACTGGATGCAGACAATATTATGAGTGATGGATTTCTGAATCAGGTGGATATTGCATTTGATAATGGATATCGGGTGGTTCAGGGACATCGGACTGCCAAAAATGTGGATACATCTTTTGCCTTACTGGATGCCTGCAATGAGGAGGTCAATAATCATATATTCCGTAAGGGACACCGTGCGGTAGGATTATCCTCTGCTCTGATTGGTTCAGGAATGGCTTTTGAGTTTACCTATCTTAAGAAGCTGCTTGCTGATATTGGTGAAACTGCTGGTGAAGATAAAGAGCTTGATATAAGAGTGCTACGTGACAAGGTGACCATTCACTATCTGGAAACAGGATGGGTGTATGATGAGAAAGTATCAAGTGCCCAGGTCTTTACTAAACAACGCACACGCTGGATTGCCACCCAGATTGATTTCGTTGGAGGACACTTATCAGCTGGTTTGTATCAACTTCTGTTTAATGGAAATGTTGCCTTCTTTGATAAGATAGTACAGTCCCTGTTGCTACCTCGGGTATTGCTTATGGGTATTTTAACGGGAATTACTTTCCTGAGTATATTCTTACCCTGGGGACCTTCATTTCTATTCTGGTTTTCACTACTTATTCTTACTGGAAGTGCTTTACTGATTGCACTTCCTAAGAGATTCTATAACAAACAACTCTGGCACGCCTTAGGCAATCTGCCAGTTGCTCTGAAAGCAATGAGTATTGCCTTGATTCGCAGCCGGAAAGCTGGTAATACATTTATTCATACTCCTCATACATCAACATCTAACGCTAAACTGTAACAACTATGCCTTGGGATATTATTGCTATACCTGCTATTCTGGCACTTGTATTTGGATTTTTGAATGGGAAGAAAGTGAAAGAGAAACTAGCTGCTCAGCCCGTAAAAAAGGGACGATATGGAAAATAAAGATATTGTTATGCTGGTCCAGCAAAGCTGGGATCTGGAGATAGGGAGTAATGCCCGAAATCTTGCTATGGAGTTTGCCAGGAAAAACAGGGTATTGTATGTGAATCCTCCTCTGGATATCAAGACTGTGTTGAAGGGAAGAAAAGATCCTAAAGTGCGTCAGAGATTAAAATCTGTCTGGAATGTAGCACCATCTTTACAGCAGGTAGATACAAATATATGGATCTATACACCTGATTGTATTTGTTTATCAATCAATTGGTTGACTTCAAAGTCGTTGTTTCGTCGGTTGAATGGATACAATAACAGATTACTGGCAAAATCCGTTTGGAAAGCTATCTGTCAGTTAGAATTTTCCGGATTTACTTTATTTAACGATAGCCAAATGTTTTTAGGGTTGAATCAGAAAGAACTGATACATCCTGAGAAATATATTTACTATGTACGGGATTATCTGATTACACAAGATTATTTTAAAAAACATGGTACCTGGAGCGAAGCAGAACTGATGCAAAAAGCAGATCTGGTAGTAGCTAACTCTGCTTATCTGGCAGACTATGCGCGTAAAAGTAATCCCCAAAGTTATGATATAGGTCAGGGATGTGAACTGGACGCATTTGATCCTGCTGTTAAACATTCCGTTCCTATTGAATTAACCAACTTGCCAAGACCTATTATTGGATATACTGGATTTCTTACTGCTGCCCGGCTGGATATAACCTTGCTTGAAAGTCTTGCTGATGCCCGACCTGACTGGAGTTTTGTGTTGGTAGGGCCGGAAGACCAGGTTTTTAAAGATTCCAGGCTTCATCAGAAGAAAAATGTCTACTTCACAGGAACTAAGCCACCATCTCAGTTGCCTGCTTATTTACAACATCTGGATGTTTGTATCAATCCGCAACTGGTAAATGAACTTACTATAGGCAATTATCCCCGTAAGATAGACGAGTATCTGGGAATGGGTAAACCTGTTGTTGCCACCAGTACACGTGCTATGGAGATGTTTGCAGACTATGTATACCTGGCAAAAAGTTCAGGTGAATATATTGTTTTACTTGAAAAAGCACTGGCCGAAGACAATCATGCACAGGCATTAGCCCGAACGGCATTTGCGAAAGGACATACATGGGACGCATCTGCCCAGGCAATGTACGATGCATTGAAGCCTTCATTATTAAAACAAAAAGAGCCTGTCTATGAGCCTTAAAACACAGACCTATTATCCTGGTCTGGATGCTATTCGCGGAGTACTTATTATTCTGGTAGTGCTTTCTCATTGCCTCTCTCCTGGTACGCCAGTATTTATTCTGTACTCTTTCCATATGCCTCTTTTTCTGGGTATAGGCGGATTTCTTATTAAACGGGACTATATCAGAAATACAAGTACATTCCAGATTTTGCACAAGTATCTATATCGGATGATTATACCCTGGATACTGGCAGTAGGTATTTATTATCTGTGGCGCAGGTTATTGAATATTTCGGTTGATCCACAACATGAGATCCTATATCCATACTATCATTTATGGTTTGTACCTGCCTTATTATGTATGGTATTAACTGTAAAGTTATTTGAATACTGGAATGTTCCTTACAACGTTGTTTTGGGTGCAAGTATGCTTCTTTGTCTGGGATGGTATATCCTCTATAGAGAACATCCTGACAATGCAATCTATCCCTGGTTATATTATCTGGGGGATAAACGTATCTATGGCTATTTTGGATTTTTTTATCTTGGATATATATTAAGGGCGTATCCGGATTTAGTTCCAAAGGTTAAAATACACTATGTATTGCTTGTTGCAGGGGTCTCTTTATTTTTATTGATAGTTTCTATTTATTTTCCTGTTAACCGACTGGTTTCTTTTTTGCCTTATTGGGTATTAAATATAGGTCTGATTTATTGGGCAATAGTATATGCTTCGGAACAGACACTAACTAAAAATTCATTCATTCTCTTTTGTAACAAGCAGTCACTGGCTATTTATCTATATCATTATTCAGTAATTCTGCTTGCCAGTTCATTTCTGACCATTAAAGGACCTCTTACAGTCGCTCTCTTTTTAATTACAGTAGTTGCCACTTACCTGACAGTCTATCTGACTTCGTCTTTGCCTTTCGTTAATAAATATTTCTTTGGGTATACAAAGGCCTGATTATGAATACACCTTTACGGATTGGTATCGAGGCCCAACGGCTTTTTCGTGCCCGAAAACATGGTATGGATATCTATGCACTGGAGCTAATAAAAGCTCTACAGAAAATAGATACAATAAATCAGTATTACATTTTTGCCCAACCGGGCGAAGATGAACAATGCATAGATGAGACTAAGAACTTTCATATCATAACCCAGAAGACCTTATCTTATCCTCTTTGGGAACAATGGACTTTACCAGATCTGGCAAAAAAGTATTCTTTAGATCTATTGCATTGCACGGCTAATACAGCCCCTCTGATATTAAAAACCAAATTGTTACTGACATTGCATGATGTGATATTCATGCAAAAGGATCCTCAGATTAAGGGAAAGAAGGGTAATTCCTATCAACATTTTGGAAATATGTATAGAAAGTGGGTCGTTCCTTCTGTTGCCAGAAAAGCGGACGCGCTGCTTACTGTATCCAACTTTCAGAAACATGAGATTGCACGGGTGCTTAATGTATCTGAACAAAAAATTCAGGTGACCTATAATGGAGTAGCTCCACATTTCTTTGAAGAACTGGACGAACGTTATCTGGCACAGATTCGACACAAATACCATTTGCCGGAAAAGTTTTTCTTTTTTCTGGGTAATACGGAACCCCGAAAGAATCTTACAGGCGTATTAAAGTCCTTCTATATTTTTCAGCAACAGAATCCCAATCTGGCTTCATTAGTCATTAAAGGCATAGATGAAGCTTATCTGATGCAGAAATTGACAGAAGAGGGCATACAGGATATTCGAAAATATATACATCTGGTTTCCTATTTAACATCAGAGGAACTGGCTGCTCTGTATCATCTGTCAGATTGTTTTCTGTTTCCTTCTTTTAGTGAAGGATTTGGTATTCCTATTATTGAAGCTATGGCTTGTGGTACTCCTGTGATAACCTCACAAACAACCTCTATGCCTGAAATTAGTGGAGGAGCTACATTACTAATTAATCCCGCAGATGCAGGAGAGATGGCGGTGGCCATGAAACAGATGCTATGTAATACAGCTCTGGCTGAACGATTCCGAAAAGCTGGTAAGAGTCGGGCTACTTCATTTTCATGGAAAGATACTGCACTCTCTACACTGGCCACTTATGAAAAAATAGCTGGTCGAATCTCTACCTCTCACTCAAATGTATATGCAAGTTATTGAAATCCTGTTCTGGATCTGTGTAAGTATAGTATTCTATACCTTTATAGGCTATGCCCTGCTGGTTGGTATATGGGCAAAGGTTACTAAATTATGGACAAAGAAAAATTTTGACCAATCATATGAGCCGGAAGTGACATTGGTTATTCCTGCTTACAATGAGGCAGATATTCTTGCACAAAAGATAGAAAATTGCCTGGAACTTGATTATCCGGCTGAGAAGCTTCAACTGATTGTGATTACAGATGGTTCGAATGACCATTCGGCCTCTATCCTGGAAAAATATCCTCGGGTACTGCATGTACACGAAGCTGCCCGTAAAGGTAAAGCTGCTGCAGAGAATCGGGTAATGCATTTTGTAAAACACCCACTGGTAATTTTTACAGATAGTAATACGCGTCTTAACAAAGAAGCTGTACGGGAAATTATCAAACACTACCAAGATCCTAAGGTAGGAGCAGTATCCGGAGAAAAGAAAGTACAGCAGGATCAATCCGCAGCTGGAAATGGAGAAGGACTTTATTGGAAATATGAGTCTTTTTTGAAACGGTGTGATTCGGATATTTATAGCCTGATGGGTGCTGCTGGTGAATTGGTTTCTTTTCGTAAAGAACTATTTGCTCCTCTGGAAGAGGATAGTATTCTGGATGACTTTGTCCAATCTTTGAGAATTGTAGAGAAAGGATATAAGGTAGTGTATGAACCTAAGGCATTTGCTTCCGAATTACCTTCTGAATCATTGAAAGATGAGATGAAACGTAAAATTCGCATTTGTGCAGGAGGATGGCAATCTATGTCTCGGCTTACAAGCCTGCTGAATATATTTAAGCATCCGATAGTAACATTTCTTTATGTTTCACACCGGGTATTACGCTGGAGTTTGACGCCATTGATTCTGGCTATCTTGTTGCCTGTAAGTGCCTATTTGTCTTTCCAGTTAGGGGGATTCTATACCTTGTTCACAATTTCTCAAATTCTGTTCTATGCAATGGCATACATTGGCTGGTATGCTGATGGCCGTGGCAGGAAAATAAAATTGCTTCTGATTCCGCTGTATTTCAGCATGATGAATGTTGCAGTATTTTTTGGTTTTTTGCGTTTTGTCCGTCAGTCGCAGCCTGCGGCCTGGGAAAAAGCAAAAAGATCTGCTTATGCCTGATGTTTCAAGCCTTCTAAAACAAAACAATTATTAAGCATTTGTATGCCTGTTCAATCCGTTTTTTACAAGTCATGCTTTGGCATTGCATTAATTACCTCTCTTGTTGCCTGTGTCCGGGATCCAGGACTAGAACCAGGAGATTTGCAAGAGCCGATACAGTTGCAAATACCCGAAAATTTTAATCATAGTACTACTGCCAATGTTTCACTGGCACTTACATTGAAAGATAACCAGAATAACGCACTTTCCAGTGTACGTGTTTCCGTTGCGTCAACTGACGCTCCTGATAAAATTTTGTTTACAGGAGCGACTGATGTAAATGGCAGCCTGACTACCGATATGACATTGCCATCTTATATTGAAAAACTAGTAGTTTATACACACTATATAGGTTTGCCTAATCAAATAGTATTACCTGTACAAAGCACAGTCAATGCTGTATTGGGTGGAAGTGATCCGATAACCTATGAAACAATGGAAGCTAGTTCTTCACGCACTGCCTATACATCAGGTGCCAGAACACAGGCTATTACCTATTCTTATCTGGGGACATGGAACAGTCAGGGAGTACCCAACTATAAAGAAACAACCAATGATGTAGTCAGTTCGGAGTTAATGTCCTGGATAAATGCTTCATTGCCAGAACAAAAGCCTGTGCCAACATATCACCCTGACTATGTGGATGCTAACACAAAAACAAACATGGATGTATTAGCTACTTCAGACGTGTGGGTTACTTTCGTGCATGAAGGAGCTGGCTGGACAAATAGTCTTGGATTTTATACGTATCCTACAGGAAGTGCTCCTGCATCTGTCAATGATATTACCAATATCAAGATTATTTATCCCAATGTCTCTTATGCTGGAAGTGGCGGTGGACTAAAAACTGGAATGAAAGTAAAAATTGGCCGTTTTGAACCAGGAACCAGTATTGGTTTTGTATTGGTTGCCCAAGGCTGGAATGGCAGTGGCATTGGAAATGGCAATTATAAACTATTCTCCAATACAAATCTAAATCCGGAATCAAACACAAGCCTGCAAAAACACAATGTATTGCTGTATGATTCAAAATACAAGATAACTATTCTGGGATTTGAAGATTGGCGTAGAGATGATGTATCTGGTTGTGATAATGATTTTAATGATGCTGTTTTCTATATTTCTTCTAATCCGGTTGATGGCCTGAATGTTAAAGACTTTCTACCTGTAGATAAACCTATAGATACAGATAAAGATGGTATCAATGATACCTATGATGATTTTCCAAATGATGCTACTAAAGCCTTTGTGAATTATTATCCGGCAAAGGGAGTACGCGGTACTCTGGCATTTGAAGATATGTGGCCTACAGTAGGAGATTATGATATGAATGATTTGGTTGTTCAGTATTACCATACAACCATTGCTAATGCACAGAATAAAGTAATTCAACTTAAGACAGATATTGTGCCAGGTGCAGTTGGCGCTACTTTTAAAAACGGTTTTGGTTTTGAAATGCCTGTAGCTCAGTCAAAAATCAAATCGGTATCAGGCTCTCGACTTACAGAAAATATCGTTACACTGACATCAAATGGCTTGGAGGCAAATCAGACTAAGAGTGTTGTGATTGCATTTGATAATGCATTCTCTTTATATTCATCTGGATCAGGACAATATGAGAACGTTGTTTCTAACACCAGTGTAAATACTCCGGATACGGTGAAACTGACTATTGATTTTGCAACACCTGTAACATCAACTGAATTGGGAGATATGACCTTTAATCCCTTTTTGATTGCCAATGCAACAAGAGGCAGAGAAATACACTTAGCTGGATATTCAAATACAAAGCTGGCGAATCCAACTTATTTTGGAACACATCAGGATAATACGAATGCAGCTACTGGTAAATACTATAAAACAGCGGGTAATTTACCATGGGCAATTAGCTTTGTTCAACCATTTGATTACCCATCTGAAGGGAAGCCATTGACAAGTGCCTATGTGAATTACGCTGCATGGGCTAAATCAGGTGGAACATTGTATAAAGACTGGTATCTGAATAAATCAGGATACAGAAATACAGGTAGTATCTATACAAAGAAGTAAATCTGCATTCATTTAGTAGTATAATCTGACAAAGGTTGTTATATCAGATCCTCCTGAGATAACAACCTTTGTTGCTTTTTGAACGGATCTCTGCAGTTGTTTTCTGTTTTATGAAAAAAAATAATTATTGTATGTTGTTGATTTACAGTGTGTAAGCGTTGGTGTGAAATCTTTTTTCAGGAATTGCCTACAAAAATAAAATCCAACTATTTGTAGGCAGACGTATGTATGAACAGACTATATGATGAAAGCTGTGTATTATATAAATATCACACAATCAGGCATATATAATGTTTTTTTTAACCAAACCAACCTGAGTAAAGCTATGTCCAAAATCATCATTCCTGAAATACAGGAAAGCCACATGCAAACAAAGGGTATGCTTACGCCTATGGGCAGAGGTTCTTTTTTAAAGTACCTGGGTGCATCTGCGGCACTGACAGCTCTTGTCCTCACCGGATGTAAAGACGATGACGACGATATGACCATTCAAGGAGTAAACCTGGGCAGTGGAGATACTGGAATTTTAAATTATGCCTATGCATTGGAGCAGCTGGAAGCTGCATTCTATTCCCAAGTGATTAGTTCCAAATATTCTGGTATGAGTTCTGCAGAACAGGAAATTCTGACAGAAATTCGTGATCATGAATTAGTGCATCGTGACTTTTTTAAGGCCGCTCTGGGATCTAATGCTATTGGAAGCCTGCAGGTAGACTTTAGTTCTATTGACTTTAGTTCACGTACAGCTGTATTAGGTGCTGCCAAAGTATTTGAAGATTTAGGAGTATCCGCTTATAATGGAGCTGGTAAGCTACTCCAGAGTGCAGATTTTTTGCTGATAGCTGGAAAAATAGTTTCTGTGGAAGCACGTCATGCTGCTGCAATCCGGGATCTGTTAAATCCTAATTCGGCCGACTTTGCCGGAGATGACATTGTAACAGCATCCAATGGGTTGGACGCCGCCAAAGCACCGTCTGATGTATTAACGGCTGCAAAGTCTTACATCAAGAATACAATCAATGCAAGTAATCTTCCTCAAAGCTAAACTTACAGACAACCATGAATTTATTCAAAATTATTAAAGACATAGAGAAAGTCGATGCAGAAGTATATGATCGGCTGGATTCCCGACGTGGCATGTTTAAAAGTGTAGGAAAGTGGGGTGGGCGTATAGCTGCTGCTTCTGTACCGTTTATGTTGGGGGGTATGTTGAAAAAAGCTTACGGACAGACTTCCAATAATTCTGCTATTATTGAAATACTAAATTATGCCTTAACACTGGAATACCTGGAAAATGAGTTTTATGCAATGGGGCTTGCTGCCAGTGGGTTGATTCCTGCCGATAGAAAGGCGATTTTCCAACAGATAGGAAAGCATGAAGCTGCTCACGTTACCTTTTTGACAACTGCTATTCAGAGTTTACAAGGTACACCTGCTACTAAGCCAACATTCGATTTTACCGCAGATGGTACCTATTCTGATGTTTTCTCAAATTATCAGACTTTTCTGGCATTGTCACAGGCTTTTGAAGATACAGGAGTACGTGCTTATAAAGGTCAGGCTGGCAATCTTATTTCCAATAATGATGTATTAACAGCTGCCTTACAGATTCATTCGGTAGAAGCCCGCCATGCTGCAATGGTACGCAGACTTCGTGCACAGAAAGGATGGATAAATGGGAAAGATAGTGGAGGCACAGTAGATGCCATCTATACAGGAGAAGACAATACTACACAAGGTGGAGTAAATTTAACAACATTGGGATATTCAGCTGCTGCTATAAGTCAGGCTTTTGATGAACCATTGACAAAAGATCAAGTGCTTCCTGTTGCCTCATTGTTTATTAAAAGCTAAATGCTAAAGAATTGCCTGAATTGCAATACTGGTTACAGTGTATAGTAAAAGCCAAAAAAGCATCTGTTTCAGATGCTTTTTTGTTTAGTAAGGGAATATATTTTTAAAGTTGCACATAGGCAACGAAATTATTTTGCAGGAATATCACTCCCTGACTGGTAATGATAAAGCTGCGGCTTTCTTCAGATGCAGGGAGCATATCTATTACTCCCATTGAATGAAAATCAGAAGCTCCTGTTTCCAACTGATGTGTTTGTGTAAAGCCCTCATAGGCAACAGTTAGTGTAATAGTTTGATGTGCAGGCACAGATGCTTCATAAACTCCCAGAGTATTAGTTTCTACTTGACTAGATCCATTCGGCCAATTCAGTTTTACAATAGCATTTTCCATAGGAATGCTTTGCATACTTACTACCCCTGATACGATAGATTGAGTCCCCGTCAAATCAAATACCCCAAGGCTAATGGTAGTATTAGAGTCTTTGGTCGTGAAAAGTTTGGTTACTTTCATGCCAGATTCTGTTTGTACTGTCATTGCTATTATAGAGTTTGGCGCGAATGTTGTCTGTATGTAAGTGCCTTTCATTAGTTTAAATACCACTCCCTGAATAGGGTCTCCGGCTTTGGTTTTAAATGATGCACGCAGGGCACAGGAACTATCCTGAGAAGTTACTGTTTGATGAGCTTTATCTGAAAGAAAGTTTAATTCAGGAACAACCAGAATTCCTTCTGTTTCAGGATTATTTGTAATAAATGGAATTGAAAGAGACGCCTTGTATAGCATAACAGGAATGCCAACTTCGGAAATTCCTAATCCCTTATTATCCTGTATAGATGCCGTGATTGTAGTTATATTGATCGCTGATTTTGGTGAGTCTGCATTCAAAAGCATTGTGTTTTTTCGGCAACTACCCATTACAATACCTGCTGTAGTCAGCAGGATTAATGGTGTAATTCTTTGAGAAATGGAAAAGAGCATTTTCATAGTTGTAGTGTAGTGTATTTGTCAATTATTAATTCTGTTGTAATGCAGGAGTTTGTAATCAACTTGACGCTACAAAATTCAGCATAAACCAGATGCCACACCATCCTGACGGATTATGATTTTTTTCTCCTCATTTATGAGGAGAAGATTCTAAATAAAGTGTTTATGCCTGGTTTCGTTAGCTAAGAATTATTAATACAAAAGTGCTTTAAAGACATATAGTAGAAGTTGGTAATTACCAAGATCTTCTCTTATGACATCATGAGAGCAAAAGATGTAATTAATCCGTCATAGTGCCGAATAAATTGTATTGTTATATATTATTTGAATTAAAGAGTATATATTTACCGTTAAATACTATTTTGGTGGTAAAAATAGATTGCAAATTATTACCATCAAAATTATTTTTACTGGTAATGTAAGTATATGGAAAAAACAATTGAAACAATTGCTCTACATGGAGGAATACTTTGTCTGGACTTTGTAAATACAGTATATGCTTGGATACCTGAACGGAAGGGTGAGTTTCTCTATGGGTTTGATGATCTGGTTCGTTTTGCAAAGCGTCACACTATTATTTCAGAAGAAGAACAACCTCTGGTGTTGGAGAGGGAGAAGGGGAGACAAGCTATTTATGATAAAGCCGTTGTATTACGAGATCTTATTTATGAACTGTTTAGCCAATATATAACCGAAAGAAAGGTTTCTGAATCTGTTTTGGGAAAATTTAATCATTTTTTGACAGAGGCTCGTACTCATTTACGACTAGAATATACAGAAACAGGTTTTCAACAGATTTTGGCTGTCCAAAATAAGGAAAATGAGAAAATCTTATGGACTATTATACTTTCAGTTGCAGATACCCTAATCTCTGACAAACTATCACGTATCAAGCGTTGTGGTTCGTGTGGGTGGTTGTTTCTGGATACAAGTAAAAACAGTAGTCGACGGTGGTGTGATATGCAGGTGTGTGGCAGCCAGATTAAAGCTAAAAACTACTATCATCGTATGAAAGATAAACAGATGTAAGCCATAGATTTTATTTCCTATCACAATTAGATACATTCCTCAATCAGCTTCCAATAGGTAAAAAGTGTAAGACCTGGTGTCTTTTTCTGTTGACTTACTTGGTAAACGCACTACAGATAAGGAATCTTCAAAGTGCTTCCAGTCTTACCATTTCTCCTCATTTATGAGGAGAAATGGTATCCTTATATTATAGTATTTTCATTCTCAGCATTGTACGATTCAAAAGTATTATCAAACTTGTATAAAAATTAAAGTAATCATGATGCGAATCATTGTTTGTATAGGTCTAATTATAGGAGCATTTTCAGTACTTGCAGGACAGGTGGTTAATCAACCGGCTGACAGTTTGAGGAAGCAACTGTTGGTAGCCCGTGAAGATACAAATAAGGTATTGCTATATATAGCATTGGGCCAACAGTATGAGGATAGTAAAGTAGATTCTGCAATCCATTTTTTTCGAAAAGCAGGTGAACTCAGTGAGAAAATAAAGTTTGTAAAAGGAACACTGAAATATCTGGCTAACTATACCAATGTATTAAATAGGCAGGGCAAATACGCCGAATCGCTAAGACTTAATCAGAAGGCAGTTGCTATTGCACAAAAAAACAATCTGAAACTGGAAACAGCCAAGGCTTACGCAAACCTTGCTGCTAGTTACCAATATCAGGATGAAATTGAAAAAAGTCTTGACTATTATCTAAAAGCTAGTTCTATTTTCGAAGATCTAAAATTTGATACAGGGTTATATGTTATGTACGCCAACCTGTGCGCATTATATGGCGATAATCTCCATCAATATGAAAATGCACTCTTGTATGCAGATAAAGCTATTGTCCTTGCCAGAAAGCAGAATAATAAGCTTGGTATTGCTTCTGTACAGATTAATAAAAGTACAGTATTAAATAGGCAGCGAAAATTTGATGAAGCGTTAAAAGCGTTGGAAGAAGGATACGCTATTGGAAAAGAACAGAAAAATTTATATCTGCAATTGGTTTCGCTTTCAATAATGGGCGATATGCACTTAAAACGAAGACAATACACCAAAATTATTCCTGTTGCTGAAGAAATGTTGAAGCTGGCTAAGGAAATGGGAGATGTTGAAGGACAATCTCTTGCATTAGGTGGATTAGCCTCTGCTTATCTTCATGCCAAGGAATACCAAAAGGCAAAGCAATATGCTGTAAAGTCGCTGGAGTTGAGTCGGAATAATAATATGAGAGACATCTGGATGAAGAAAGCATGGTTACTTGCTGACATTGAATTGGCCTTAGGTAATGTGAAAGCCTATGAAGATCTTTCAGCAGAAGCCGATTCTTTGGATGAAGTAGTTCTGAATGAAAAGATGCGAAAGAATATCCAGGAGCTGGAGGCAAAATATGAAGCAACAAAGAAAGAAAACCGAATCAAACAATTGCAGAAAGAGAAGGAAATTCAGATTTTAAGTATTCGCCAAAAGAATATTCTCAACTATGTATTTATTGGGGCTATTAGTATACTACTTGTCCTAGGATTCTTATTTTACAGAAATACCCGTACTCAAAAAATAATATCTCAACAAACTGAAAAATTGCAGGAACAACGTATTCGGGAATTAGAGCAAGCACAACAGTTGCTGGCTGTAAACTCGATGCTTCAAGGTCAGGAGGCAGAACGTAGTCGTCTGGCCAAAGATCTGCATGATGGATTGGGGGGAATGTTATCCAGTATTAAACTATCTCTCAGTGATATGAAAGGAGACATGATTCTTTCGGAACAGAATGCAGCCAGCTTCTCCAGAGCTGTTGAGCAACTGGACGATACAATTCGAGAACTGCGACGCGTGGCGCACAGCATGATGCCAGAAGCGTTGGTACGTTTTGGACTGGTACGTGCCTTACAGGGATTCTGCAATGATTTAGGTAGATCCGCACATTTATCAATTGACTTACAGACTATAGGTTTGGAAGATCGACTCGATTCCAGTACTGAAATCATTGTGTATCGGATTGTACAGGAATTATTAAACAATATTGTAAAACATGCCAGTGCAACAGAAGTACTCGTACAAATTGCACGAGCAGAAAACGATCTGAATCTGACTGTAGAAGATAATGGCAAAGGCTTTGATACTTCAGGATCTTATCAGGGAATTGGATTGTCCAATATCCGGTCACGGGTAGAATATCTGAATGGAAATCTGGAAATTCAGTCTTCTCCGGGAACTGGTACTTCTGTGAATATTGATTTTACATTGAAATCATAATTTTGATGTACATTCACCTCCTTAAATCAGAGAAGTTCATTCAACTCACTACAACTCATGGAAAAAATCAAGGTCTTTCTGATTGACGATCATCCAATGATTATTGAAGGACTGAAAAGTTCACTCAGTAATACAGACACAGTAGATGTGGTTGGTGCTGCAATCAATGCGTTTGAAGGTATAACCTTTCTGAAGAATAATCAGGTTGAGGTTGTTTTACTGGACATCAATCTGCCGGACATTAATGGAGTAGAAGTATGCGGAAAAATCAGAAATGAATTTCCTGATGTCAGAATTATTGCCCTGACCACTTTCAATCAGTATGATTACATTAGTGAAATGATGCAAAGTGGAGCATCCGGATATGTACTTAAAAATGCTACGCGGGATGAATTGGTAGAAGCTATCCATGCTGTCAAAGCCAATAAGAAATACTTCAGTGCAGAGGTGACAGAGACATTGTTGCAACGTTCCGGTGATACTGCCAATAAAATTCCTAAACTGACGCGACGGGAAAAGGAAATTCTTGCATTGGTAGCACAGGGGTTAACCAATCAGGAAATTGCAGATAAGCTTTTTATCAGCATACTAACAGTAATAAGTCACCGAAAAAACCTGCTTACCAAATTTGAAGTAACCAATACGGCTGCTCTGATAAGTTTTGCCATGAAGCATCAGTTATTATAGAAACTGTTTAATAGCTTGTTTATCAGATATTTTTAACTATTCTCAGGTTAGAGGATAAAAAAAATGCTCATAAAACTATGAGCATTTTTTTGTAACACCACACTCAATTAAACAGTACAGTAACTATTTAAGATTTTACATAGATCGTATGGGTAAGTGTGTACCCATTCGTCGTATCTCCACTTAACGTGGCAAGTTCGTTGTCCAGGCTATCACTAAAGATATTGTCTGATGCATTGGATGTGTCTGCTTGTCCATGAGCTGTATAATAGGTTGTTTTATATACGGCAGATGAAATGTCTTCCGGAAAGGCAATTTGTGTCACAAGCAATGAGGTTCCACTGCTGTTATAGATATGTACATGAATATGAGGCGCTCTGCCACTGTACCAGCCAGGATAGATACTGGTAAAGGCTGCTAATCCATTAGCATCAGTTGTTTGGCGTCCTCTCAGAAAGTGAACAGAGGTATAATTAGTACTTTGCATACTGGTACCACCATACTCAGAATAGTTACCAGCTGTATCACAATGCCAGATGTCAACTATTGCATTCTCAAGTTCTGCACAGTTATTATTAACATTTTTGATATAAATATTTACAGTAAGAGGTAAACCTGTTTTGCCGTCTGTTATGTCCTTACGTACATAACTGGATGGAGATTTTGTTGGAAATGGTCCTTCTGTCTCGTTGTCTGTGACTGTACAGGTGGTCGTATCTGTAGAGTCAGTAACAGTGCCTGGAGTTACCTCATCTTCTTTCTTGCATTGAGAAAACATCGTAAAGATGCCTGCCAGTGCAAGAGATTTCTTCAAAAATTCTTTACGTTCCATAAGTCTAAAATTGAATTGCCTTCAACTACCGATTTTGGAGATAAGACAATCAACTTTGAGCTTTATTTACGAAAAGATAAAAAATGAGGTAGAATGGAAAAATGTTGAGACGAATGACAGAATTATGGGTACATAATTCTATGCTGGAATATCAGGCTGCTGCTATGAAGTAGCTGTCTCTTACCTGACGAAAGACAACTATTTCATAGCATAGGTTGTAATACTATTTATTCAGTTGTATCATTTTCATGACCTTCTTCAATCCACTCTAACTGAACCTGTACAATCTGATTCTGTTTCATCTGCACAACCGTAATCTTGTAATTATCTATGATAAGAGTTTCTTCCTGTGCTGGTAAGCGTTCCAGTTTGGAAATAATCAGTCCACCAATACTTTCATATTCTTTGCTTTCTGGAAGAGCTTCCGGTATAAATTCATTGACATCACTAACAGAAGTATTACCTGCTACTAGGTAAACATTGTTGCCTGTATGTTCTACTATTGGCGTTTCTATATCATATTCATCCTGAATATCTCCAACCAATTCTTCGACAATATCTTCCATGGAGATAATACCATTGGTACCACCGTATTCATTCAATACCACAACCAGATGAACATGTTGACGCTGAAGGTCGCTAAGCAGATCACCAACCTTCTTGGATTCTGGTACAAAGATAGCGGGTCGTAACAGGCTACGAATGCTTACCTGCGGATCTTTGCGCATGGCAATCAAGAGATCTTTTATATTTAGAACTCCTATGATATTATCAATCGTTTCTTCATATACAGGAATCCGGGAGTAACCTTCATCAATGATCTTTTCAATTTCTTCGGCATCTGCATCAATATTTAAAGCACTGATCTGGGTACGGGGCACCATAATCTGGCGTGCGGTACGATCTGAGAAGTCGAATGCATTGCGGATGATTTCATAGTTTGTTTTTTCGACCAGTCCTGTTTCTGTTCCCTGTTCAACCAGATACAATAGTTCTTCCGGGCTGTGTACTTCCTGTTCTGCTGCAGGTTCAATCCCAAATAAACGTATAATGAAATTGGCAAGGCCATTTAGTAACCAGATGATAGGGCGTCCTACAACAAAGAATCCATATAAGGGATAGGCAACAGCCAGGGTAGTGGCTTCAGATCGTTGGATAGCCAGAGATTTTGGAGCCAATTCTCCAAATACTATATGTAGAATAGTGATAAGTGTGAAAGATGTTGGCACTGCAATGCTATGAGCCATAGCTGGATTAACCTGAATATGAAGCAAATCAAAACATGCAATTACAATTTCTGCTACCACACTTTCTCCTACCCAACCAAGGGCCAGACTAGCTATAGTAATTCCTAGTTGAGTAGCTGAGAGATACGAGTCCATCTGGCTTATTATTTTCTTTGCCATTAAGGCTGTCTTACTACCTGATTCGGCCAGCACTTCAATGCGGGATGATCTGACTTTTACAATGGCAAATTCAGCAGCAACAAAAAATCCATTTAATAGGACTAAAAATAATGTTAAGAGTATATCAAGAAGCACAATATGTAGAATTAAGTGAACAAATATGCATCAAAAAGTTGATAGCATGGTATAAAAAATAAGTATGCTGACCGAAAAATGAAGCAGTGCTAAGCGGTGATGCATGAAAAGTACAAAGAATCTGCCTTTGCCCAAAGGGAGTTTGATTAAAAAAAGAAAAAGCGATTCTGTAGAAGGATTATAATTTGTAGGTAATCCGAATAGAAATCTGGGATAAGAAATATTTCTACTCAATAGGAGACGAAAGTCTTTACTAAATCATTGTGTTATTGTAAAAAATAACACAATGCACTAACTAAAAGAGCAATACCAATACGGACGGAGGCCTGAACATACAGATGAGAAGGTGTTTTCATGATAGTTTTGTAGTAAATAATCATAAATTAGTAGGATTTATTGCCAAAAAGTAATCTTGAGAAATGGTTTTTTTAGATCAAAAGAAGTTGTTCTTACATAGGATATTAATAAGGTATTGGGCTGTGTTTTATACGATGATCGGAAAAGAATATTACATAAGTCAGAAAATGCTTTTTTTCTTGTTGCTACTCTTCTGTCTGTATAGTTCCTTTGTATCACTAAAATATAAAAGCAGCCGAAAGGTAGCTTTCTTGAGCATCAAGCTCCAAAGCCCGGTGGGAGTGCCGGGCTTTCGTTATTATAGGGGTTTGTAAATGCAAAATCCGTTTGATAGAATATCTCATATACCCAGTACTATTTTTAGTTTCCCATAACCAGTACGACTCACAGGAATTTTAGCCCCGGATTTAAGTATCGCTGTATATGTATCTTTTTGATAGGGATCAATGCGGGTAATTTGCTGTACCTGTACAATATAAGAGCGGTGTATACGTACAAACTGCTGGCTATCCAGCACATTTTCAAAGTGTTGCATTGTTTGGCTTTTTAGAAAAACCCCTGCATGGGTATGAATCTTCACATAATCATCATCTGCTTCCAGATATAATACCTCATGAGTAGGTATAATACGAATGTTATTACCCGTTTTTACAACCAGACGATCTTGCTGATTGGGAAGCTGCGAAGCTGTTTCGAGTAATGCTGATGTACCTTGTATTTTTTCCGGAGTAGCAGGCTGCTCGATCCATCTTTGCAGCGCTTTATCAAAACGTTCTTTGGAAAATGGTTTTAGCAGATAATCTATAGCATGGGCATCAAAAGCTTTGATGGCATAGGAATCAAATGCTGTTGTGAAAATAATAGAAGGTGGTTGATCCACTAGTTCCAGCATCTCAAATCCATTGATTTTAGGCATTTGGATGTCGAGAAATACCAGGTCAGGTCGGTGTTGCTGAATGGCTTTTATACCTTCAAATCCATCATTACATTCCTGAACAACTTCAATCTGTGGATAGTCCTGCAGATATTCCAGAATGATCATGCGGGCTAAAGGTTCATCATCTATAATAATGGCACGTTTCATGGTTGAGGAATGCGAATAAGAGTTGTAAATATATTTTGTGTAGTGTGTGTCTGTAGAAGATCATTTCGAGCAAATAATAAATACAGCCGACGTTTTATACTACTAAGGCCAAATCCAGTACCTGATCTGGGTGGTGTCGTTTCCGGATCGAATGGATTTTTTACTTCAATTTCGAGAATGTTATCTATTACACTAGCTTTTATGGTAATGGTTACAGTTCCAATGACATCATATAATCCGAATTTTATTGCATTTTCTACAATAGGTTGTAATAAGAGTGGAGGCAACTGTAACGCTGAACATTCTGGAATACATTCTATTTCTGTGTTGAGTCTGTGGCCAAACCGTACTTTTTCAATAGAGAGATACAATTGCAGATGTTGTAATTCTTCTGCCAGACTAACCCATTGATTCTCTTCTTTTTTTAATGTACCTCTTAAAAAGTCTGAAAGTTGATAAATCATCTGGCGAGCTTCTCCCGGCCGACTGCCTATCAACGCACTAATCGAATTCAGACTGTTAAACAGAAAATGAGGCTGTAGTTGCTGTCGCAGTTTGAATAATTCTGCTTCCCGAGCTAGTGTTTCTGTATCTGCTTTGCGTTTGTCTTCCTCCATTCGTTCCTGTAGTGATTGCCATAATACATTTACAAAAGTCATCCAGCAAATAATAAGAAATGCTACTCCTGAACGAAGAGGAAGTGTTTGAGAAACGAAAGTCAGATAGTCTGAACGATTATCGAGCAAATAAACAAGTAGATGATGGTTTATTACTAATGCAATGCTTGTATAGATCAAGCATATGCTCAACAGGTATATGGTTGTTCTTGTTGCCGGACGATAATAGCGCAGGCTATTACTTACAATCAGGCAGGTTATAAAAAGAAGTATGTTTGTTGTAACTGCATCTGTCAGAGCGTCCTTCCAGGTAAAACCAGCATTCAGGATAGAATAAACCTGTATAGAGGCCAGTAAAATCCAACTTATAAGAAATAAAACAGTAATACGACGGTCTGACAAAGGAACTAGTTGCATATAAATTTGGTAACAATCCGGGTGATTTCCTGAAGATCTTATATTTGCGTTGTTTTTCTAGCATAGCATTCAAATCAGATAGCGTACAATTTTTCTGTGTAGAGATTGACTAAGATAACGGAAGACGCCTGAAACAGCCTGAATACACTTTATATAGGTCCGATACCAGAAAAAATATTGATTTGATTGGCTAATGACCTGGCAGGAATGTGATGAATAATAATCATTCAGTTGGTTTTTTGCTGTAACATGAGAAGACCATTGCAATGAAGTTGCGAGCTTTCCTACTAAGGTTAGGTCTGCAACATGGCTAAATTGCCATTGCACCCACTGTTGTTTCAGATCCAGAAAGCAATCCTGCTGAGTATAACCAATAGAATTGGCTTTCTGGCGAGCTTCTTGCTGATCGAAGGCATGTATGATACATAGTTTTTTTGCCAACGGAACCTGAGCATCCTGACCAATAACACGAAATACAATGGTGGCTTTATACCAGTTCATAAGACTATAGTCAAATAAATGGATGATGAATAGTTATAGGAAGAAGTGATCAGGCATAGGTGTGAATTTCTATGCCCCCAAAAATTGAAGTTCCCTGCAATACCAGCGTTTTGTCAAAAGATCCATTAAGTCGTCTTCTTTTGTCTTCCATACCACCGAAGATGGTTACTACTTCTGACACTACTTCCCAGTTGGAAGGAATAATCAGCTTTGTACCACCAAAGATTTGTGTGATTTCGAGTTCCATCCGATTGGGAATTTCTGCGTTTACCAAATTTAATTCAACGCCCCCAAAAATGGCAACAGCTTCTCCTCCTCTGAAATTTTTAGAAAGAATAGTTTTCTTTATTGCGCCAAAGACTACCACATCATCAAGTCTTTCTTCTGTACTGTCAGTTGCATGATCCGTTTCATCATCTTCCAGCGAAGAATAATAATATGGTTTGTCCTTTTTTTCTCTTCTGAAAGATTGCTTACCAAATATAATCCACACACCAGCAGTGATAATGGCTACAGGCCATATAAACCGGACTATATGTAAATCAGGAAAAATATATTTGGTGAGGAATATAAAACCTATTAGGGTTATGATAAGCCATCCCTGATCGTAACGGTATTGATGTTTTGCTCCTGTAATCAATCCTACAATAATCAGAATCATCGGCCATTTGAAAATCCAGTCTGGCAATATAGTTCCTAGCTGTTTCAGGAAAAAAACCGATCCGAAAGCAACTAGGAAAGCACCCACAACAAACTTGCTTGACTGAGAATGTGAATTATAGAAATGATTTTTCATAGTGTTTGATATTTGTTTTGTAATTTTTAATCAAATCTATAGCTTCGGGGAGTTGATGACAATGCCGAAGAGGCAATATGTAGTCAGTTGTCGGTAAATGCGGTCTACATCTCGGTGAAATTTCTTCTAAACTTTACTGTCGGTGTATTTTGTACTGTAACCAGAGGATGGAGTTAGTTTTCATACTTAAGTGTGAAAGATGGTTTACATTATTTTTAAAGTAGCTCAATGAGCATATTTTGGAGTGTGAACTCATTAAACTACACACCGGAAAATAAGTGGAAGTGTAGCAAAGAATATCTCTTTGAAGCCTTTATAGAGTATTTTAAGTAACTTCTAAGTGAGTAGGAGTAGAAAAGTAAAATGTATGTAAGCAGGATGATTGCATCTTTCTTGTGTGAAGTCAGTTGAAAAGCCATTTTAGAATTTTTGGCATGCGTGTAAAACGTAAACTGTTCCACAAATTTGTATATTGCGACGGCGGAATTGCCTTTGTATAGAGTATAATAGTAAGATAGTTGAGACTTTTTTGCCTACAAACCATAATAGATTAATGATTCTGATAGTTGATGATAAGCCGGAAAATATTCTTTCATTAAAAAGTATTCTGGTGCTTAACTCTTTTGAGGTAGATACGGCTTTGTCTGGAGAAGAGGCATTGGTAAAGATTCTTAAAAATACCTATTCGTTGATTATTCTGGATGTCCAGATGCCTGGAATGGATGGATTTGAGGTAGCAGAGGCTATATCAGGACTTAGTCGTACCAAAGATACTCCTATTATCTTCTTATCTGCAGTCAATATAGAGAAGAACTTTGTAACCAAGGGCTTTGAATCCGGGGCAATAGACTACATTACCAAACCGGTAGACCCTGACATATTTATGTTAAAGGTCAGGACTTTTTGTAAGTTATATGAACAAACCCGTGCTTTAAATAATGCTCATCTGGCTTTGCAGCAGGAAGTTGAAGTGAGAAAAGAAGCTGAAAGAGCATTGCAGTCAACACTTACAGGATTACACCTCACATTAGAATCACTTCCTCAGATTGCTTTTACAGCGACACCCGATGGTAAAATTGAATTTGTTAATCAGCGATGGTATCAATATTCTGATTCAAAAG
This sequence comes from Xanthocytophaga agilis, assembly GCF_030068605.1. Classification (NCBI taxonomy): domain Bacteria; kingdom Pseudomonadati; phylum Bacteroidota; class Cytophagia; order Cytophagales; family Rhodocytophagaceae; genus Xanthocytophaga; species Xanthocytophaga agilis. Next base: position 458,729 of record NZ_JASJOU010000003.1, on the reverse strand, counting down.
ATATATTTCCAGCCCCTCATACTGACGATGAATCACTGACAGACCGATGGAATGAATGTATTCAGACCGGAAAGTTACTGGAAATGGAATTTCGGATCAGAGAACTCACTACGGGAGAATATCGGTATCATTTGCTTAGAGTAATGCCTGTAATTACCAACGGAATTATTGTAAAATGGGTAGGAACTTTTACAGACATCAATGAGCAAAAACGATTGAGCGAGTTTCTGGAACAAAAAGTGAATGAAAGAACACGCGCTTTACAGGAAACGAATCAGCAACTGGAGGCTAGTAACCACGATTTGCAACAATTTGCCTCTGTTGCCTCTCACGATTTACAGGAACCATTGCGCAAAATCAGGATCTTCAGTAGCATGATTAAAAGCAAGAAATACACAGACCCTGATTTGCTGGAGTATCTCAGTAAAATTACAGATTCTTCAGAACGAATGAGTACACTGATTCAGGATTTACTCAACTTTGCCCGTCTATCCAAAGCAGATAGTTTTAAATTAACAGACCTGAATGAGATTATTCGTGAAATACTAAGTGATCTGGAGTTGGTTGTTAGTGAAAAACAAGCCTTCGTTTCTGTTTCGTCAATGCCATCACTTGAGGTTATTCCAGGTTTAATCAGACAGGCACTTCAGAATATTATCAGTAATGCACTAAAGTTCTCCAAGCCTGACAACGTTCCTGTTGTCACTATTACAGCCGACTTTTGTGAAGGATTGAGCATGGATAGTCCTTCTGTTGTGGAAGGGGAGTATTGCCGTATCTATATTCGTGACAATGGAATTGGATTTGAAGAAAAGTATGCTGATATAATCTTTACTCTATTTCAACGGTTAAATTCCAGTGAACAGTATGAGGGTACAGGTATTGGATTAGCCATAGCTAAAAAGATCGTTGAAAAACATAATGGGTTAATTATTGCTCAAAGCACACCCGAACAAGGATCTGTCTTTACAATTATTCTACCTGTTCTCCAACAAAAGGAGCCTATCTCAGATTCACATTCATTGAAAACCACTTTTTTAACAAAAAAGATTTAAACAGGTATGGAAAAAACTTCCAATACTATAATAGCCAGAATTCGTACAGTATTTATTGTTTCTGGTATATTATTACTGCTAAGTTCTATTGCTTCTTATTACAGTATACAGCAACTCATTGAGAACTCAAAATGGGTAAACCATACCTATCAGGTATTGCTTGAAGCTGATAATATTGTTGCCAATGTTAAAGAAGCAGAAGCCAGTCATAGAGGGTATCTGCTTACACATGAAAATGCTTTCCTAACATCTTTCAATGAATCGTATAAAAAAGTAATTGATCGTTTTAATACGGTACAGGAATTAACACAAGATAATCCACAACAACAAAAGAATCTGGGTGATCTGAAAACATTAATCGAGAGGCGATTTAATCAGTTTGAGAAATTGCTGGAAACAGATAAGTCCAGAGACAGAAGTACTATTACCAACTCATTAAATCCTGAACTTTTATATGGTAAGCGGATAATGGATCAATTGAGTGATGCCATAAACCGAATTGAAAGAGAAGAAAATCGTTTGTTAGTCAGCCGTACTACAGCTCAGAATGAATACATAAGTTATGTTCCTGTTCTGGTATTGATTACAACTATAATTTCAATGACTATAACGGCTCTTGCTTACATACGCATTCGTTCTGATATGGAGCAGCGTCTGGTAAAAGAGAAAGAAGAACGGGCAAGATACCAGGAGACATTGCATCGAATTGGAGTAATGGAAGGTGTAACACAGAAAATAGCTTCAGGAGAATATACTGCCCGAAGTACGGATACGAAAGACGACGAATTGGGACGTATCTCAAAGGCTATGAATATAATGTCTGATTCACTGGAGGAGAATTTCAGACAGATGAAAGAACATAGCTGGTTACAGGCAGGTGCTGTGTTTATGAGTGATGCTACACGGGGGCAAACCAATATAGAAGAGTTGGTAACAAATGTTAGCAATGTAATTGCTTCCTATCTGGAAGTTCCATTGGCTGTTTTTTATGTAGTTACAGATAGTCGTACTCTTTTTGTGAAGGGAGGATATGGAGTATCGGATGCTCCCGAAGAAATTGGGTATGGTGAGGGGTTGTTAGGGCAAGCTGTTAAAAACAAACACATTATTACATTAGATGATTTACCGTCCGATTATATCAAGATAAATTCTGCATTAGGTAACACTCTTCCTGCATATCTCACCATTGTACCTATTACATTACGAGACAATGTTATAGGAGTAATTGAGATAGGGTCTTTGCACAAACTATCCGATTTACAGCTTCAGTTTTTGAAAGATAGTCGGGAAATCATTGCTATTAGCCTGGATGGGGTAAAGAATCTCATTCGACTACAGGAGTTATTTGAAGAGACACAGTCTCAGTCCGAGGAATTACAAGCCCAGCATAATGAATTAGAAAATATCAATGCTGAATTGGAAATGCAAGCTCAAAAACTTCAGGCATCTGAAGAAGAAATGAAAGTGCAACAGGAAGAGCTACTACAAGCCAATCAGGAATTGGAAGAAAGATCCCGGCTACTGGAAGAAAGAAACCAGGTGATTGTAGAAAGAAACCTGGAAATTCAGCAAAAGGCAGAGGAGTTGGCATTGAGTACAAAGTATAAGTCGGAGTTTTTGGCTAATATGTCACATGAATTGCGTACGCCACTAAACTCTATATTACTGTTATCCCGACTGCTATCAGAAAATAATGAGGCTAATCTTTCCGGAGAGCAGATTGAGTATGCTCGTGTAATCCAGAGTTCAGGTAATGGCCTTCTTGCATTGATTGATGAGATTCTGGATTTATCAAAAATAGAGTCTGGAAAAATGGATCTGGACTATGCTATGATTGCTGTAGAGGATGTTGCAACATCTATTCGATCCTTATTCACTCCGATTGCCAGAGAAAAAGGCCTTGATTTTAAGGTGCAGATAGATCCTGGTGTGGTACCACATATAGAAACAGATAAAATGCGTCTGGAACAGATTCTTAAAAATTTACTTTCCAACGCGTTGAAGTTTACATCCAAAGGGAGTGTAGAATTATTGATCTCTCCTTCTCCGGAAAAGCCTACTAATATCTTGTTTATGGTAAAAGATACGGGGATAGGTATTTCAAAAGAGAAGCAGCAAATTATTTTTGAAGCCTTTCAGCAGGCAGATGGATCTACCCGTCGTAAATATGGTGGAACAGGATTAGGATTATCCATTAGCAGAGAGTTAACCCGTTTGTTAGGAGGTGATATTAGGGTTACAAGTGAGCCGGGTAAAGGAAGTACATTTACATTCTACTTACCTGTAAAACAAGCGTACAAGGAGCAGTCTGTCTCACTACCTAAAGCATCTGTACCTCCTAAAGCTGAAACGGTGGTTGTTGAAGAGACAAAAGAAGTTAAGCAACCTGTTGTAGAGAATACATTTACTTCTGAGTTTATTCCTGAGAGTATTCCAGATGACCGATTGTCTGTATTGCCTGCAGATAAGGTTATTCTGATTGTTGAAGATGATATTCCGTTTGCGAAAGCTTTGTTGCAGTATACACAAAAGCAAGGATATAAAGCGATTGTAGCTGTACGTGGAGATGAAGGAATCATACTGGCTCAACAATATAAACCAACAGGTATTCTACTGGATATTCAGTTGCCAGTGAAAAGTGGTTGGGAAGTAATGGAGGTATTAAAAGCCAGTCCGAAAACCCGTCATATTCCAGTGCACATAATGTCCTCACATTATGCTAAAAAGGAAAGTTTATTGAAAGGAGCTGTTGACTTTATCAATAAACCAGTGGCATTGGAACAAATGCAGGAGGTCTTCAAAAAAATAGAACATGTATTGACGAAGGAAAGTAAGAAAGTACTGATTGTTGAAGAAAATACAAAACATGCCAAAGCTCTTGCCTATTTTCTCGAAACCTTCAATGTCCATTCTGAAATATCAGAGAGTATACCGGCTGGTCTGGAAGCATTGAATCGGGATGAGGTAGAGTGTGTAATTCTGGATATGGGTATTCCTGATCAGAAAAGTTACGAGGCTCTGGAATCAATCAAACGCAATCCTGGTCTCGAAAGCCTGCCTATCATCATCTTTACTGGTAAAAGTTTGTCAAAGGCAGAAGAGTCACGGTTGAAGCAATATGCAGACTCCATTGTAGTAAAAACAGCCCATTCGTATCAGCGTATTCTGGATGAGGTTTCCTTGTTTCTGCATCTAATGGAAGAAAGTCGTGCCAATGAGAAGTCAAGTAGTAAATATCCAAGACTAGGAGGAATGAGTGAGGTACTGGCAAACAAAAAGGTATTGATTGCAGATGACGATGTGCGAAACATCTTTTCGCTTACTAAGGCTCTGGAAGCACATCAGATGATTGTTTTGCCTGCTATGGATGGTAAGGAAGCCGTTCGGGTACTGGAAGAAAATCCTGAAATAAATCTGGTATTAATGGATATCATGATGCCTGAGATGGATGGCTATGAAGCCATGCAGCGTATACGGCAACAGATCCGATTCAGAAACCTGCCTATCATAGCTGTAACAGCGAAGGCTATGACTGGAGATCGGGAGCGTTGTATTCAGGCTGGAGCTTCAGACTATATTTCCAAGCCTGTAGATATTGATCAGTTGATTTCTTTATTGCGAGTCTGGTTATATGATAAAGCTTTATAAAATCAAGTACTATAAGAAATGACTACCATTTAGGAATAGCTACTATGTGAGTTGATACTTTATATGGAACAAACAGAGAAGAAAATATTAATTATTGATGATGATAGCCGGAATATTTTTGCCCTGACGGCCATTTTAAAATCCAGAGGGTTCATTGTTTTTTCAGCTGCCAGTGCTCAGGAGGGTATAGAAATGCTTTTGCAAAATAAAAGTATAAAAGCTGTTCTGATGGATATGATGATGCCTGAAATGGACGGCTATGAAGCAATAGGTTATATTCGGAATAAAGAGGAAATATCTCATATTCCCATTATTGCTGTAACAGCACAGGCAATGGTTGGTGATAAAGAAAAATGTTTAGAGGCAGGTGCCAATGACTATATTTCAAAACCTATCGATGTAGATGCTTTATTAAAGGTATTAGCAAACTATTAACTATTACAGATTGTCCATATGATTACAGATGAAGAAGTAGACTGGTTGTTGAGCGATCTGTTGGAAGTGTATGGCTATGATTTTACAGATTATTCAAGAGCATCTATAAAAAGACGCATGAGCCGGCTCTTCTCACTAGACCGGTTTCCCAGCTTTGCCGAATTTCGATTCAAACTTAGAAATGATGAAGAATATCTGAAACGTTTTGTAGAAGAGATTACTGTGAATGTTACTGAAATGTTTCGGGATCCCACATTTTACAAAGTGCTTCGTACAGAAATACTTTCTATACTGGCAACATATCCTTTGATTCGGATCTGGCATGCCGGATGTTCGACAGGTGAAGAAGTGTATTCTATGGCAATTTTGCTGTCGGAAGCCAATCTGTTACATAAATCATTGTTGTATGCAACCGACATTAACCCTAGTGTGCTGGAAAAGGCTAGCCGGGGAATATTTCCGTTGAGTCAGATGAAGCAATATTCTGAAAATTATATTCAGTCAGGCGGAAAGCGTGATTTTTCATCGTATTACACGGCTAAATACGAATATGTGAAGTTTCATGAAGATCTGAAGCAGAAAATGATATTTGCAACCCATAATCTGGTATCTGACCGATCTTTCAATGAGTTTCAATTGATCCTTTGTCGAAATGTACTCATTTATTTTGATCAGAATCTTCAGGAGAGAGTGTTTTCACTTTTTGATTATAGTCTGGAATCACTTGGATTTTTGGCATTAGGATCCAAAGAGACTTTGCGCTTTTCTACTATCTCTACAAACTACCGACAACATAGTTCGAAAGAAAAGATATGGCGGAAAATATCCTAAGTAAAAAATACAAATTAGTAGTGATTGGTGGTTCGGCAGGGAGTATGGAAGTGATTCTTGGAATATTATCAGAATTAAAGCGAACTCTTACACTGGCTATTGTTATTGTATTACATCGAAAAAAAAATGGAGAATCTCTATTAGTTGATCTTTTCTCTTCCAGAACAACTTTAGTAGTAAAGGAGGCAGAAGAAAAAGAAAGGATATTGCCTGGACATGTATATATAGCACCAGCGGACTATCATTTACTGATTGAGAAAGATTTTACCTTCTCAATGGACTTCTCAGAAAAGGTACACTACAGCAGACCAAGCATCGATGTGACTTTTGAAACGGCAGCAGATGCATATGGAGAGTCACTGATTTGTATACTCTTGTCTGGTGCAAATGCAGATGGTGCACTTGGTGTAAAAAAAGCAAAGGAAGCAAAAGGGTTGACAATGGTTCAGAATCCGGAAGATGCAGAAGTATCTTATATGCCAGCGCAGGCCATCGCTATAGCTCAAGTAGATTTACTTGTGAATGGGGCAGAGATGGGAGCTATTATCAATAATTTATCTGCCCAGTAAATTTCAGAGAGATTTTGTATTTTTGATATACCGGGAACTTTGTTAGCTGAAAAATGATTTTCCAGAAATAAACTTTATAAATAATCTTTGCATCATGAAATTGATATGTATCGATGATACCTGCAAGCCTAATGAGGTACAGCAGAAAAACTGGATCAAAAAAGGAGTAGAGTATACTGCATTGCGTCTGTATCGTAATCCATTGTCAGGAGATCAGTTTTTTGCTCTGGAAGAAGTGCAGCCAGATGCACCTTATGCAGGGTATAAAGTGCAACGCTTTTCATTTGATATCGATGAATTTATGAAAACGTTTGTAGAACAGAAGGAAACAGTGGAAGAACCTGAACTTGTGTAGTTGTTTTATAAATGCTTCAATAGAAATTGTGATCTCCGTGTTTGTATATAACACGGAGATTTTTTTGTGCATACAATCCGATAAATAGTTAACTACCAACGACGAGTGTGATATGCTTTCCGCTATAGAACTTGGTATTTGCTCTCTGCACTTTGAAGTTGTCTAACATAATCTCATAAAGCTGCAAAGGCATCTTTTGTACTGCGCCTTTACCTATTTTTCGAAACATAGCCAGCGACATGTTATGATTGAGTTATTGGTAAATCACTCGGCTCGCTACAAAATCTACTCGTTGAGCCTATTTGAAAATTATGTTAGACAACTTCGTTATTTTTACCGCATGAGCATTATATTACTTGTCACTCTTTTTATAGTTGGTTATGCCGCCATCACACTGGAGCATCAGATTAATCTTAATAAAACAGCGACGGCATTACTAACCGGGGTATTGTGCTGGACAATCTATGCACTTTTTCATGCTTCCAATGCGAACCAGGTGGTGGAAGAACTCTCTCACCATTTATCTTCGATTGCTGAGGTTCTTTTCTTTTTGCTGGGGGCTATGACTGTAGTAGAGCTGATTGATGCCCATGAAGGCTTTCGTATCATCACAGATCATATTACTTCCCGAAATACACTCCGGCTTCTTTGGATATTATCCTTGTTGACTTTCTTTCTTTCAGCATTGTTGGATAATCTTACTACTGCAATTGTAATGGTTTCCCTGTTACGCAAACTGGTGACAGAAAAGGAACAACGTAAATTTTTTGCAGGGATCATTATCATTGCAGCGAATGCCGGAGGTGCCTGGTCTCCTTTGGGTGATGTTACCACTACTATGTTATGGATTGGCGGACAGATTTCTGCCATACCTATTATGAAAGGTGTTTTTCTTCCTGCATTGGTTTCGTTGCTTATTCCCCTGATCTATCTGTCATTCAAGCTGAAAGGAATTAGTATAGCTCCAAAAGTTGAAGACACCAGCACTCAAGGTATTCAGGGTGGGCGTTTAATGTTGTATTGTGGATTAGGAAGCCTACTTTTTGTACCTGTCTTTAAGGCTATTACACAATTACCTCCTTATATAGGCATGCTACTGGGACTGAGTATTGTATGGGTGGCCTCTGAGATTATACACAAAGATAAAGATGAAGAAGAACGAAAGCCTTTTACTGCCGTACATGCCTTGCAACGAATTGATACTTCCAGTATACTTTTCTTTTTAGGTATTTTGCTCGCCATCAGTTGTCTGGAATCTGCTCATGTGTTACAAGGTTTAGCTACCTGGATGGACAATACCATCGGCAATCTGGATGTAATAGTGGTATTGATTGGGCTAGCCTCTGCTGTAATTGATAATGTGCCACTTGTGGCAGCAACCATAGGAATGTATGATTTGACAAATTATCCAATGGATCATAAGCTATGGGAGTTTCTGGCCTATGCTGCTGGTACAGGAGGCAGTATCCTTATTATTGGCTCAGCAGCGGGGGTAGCTGTAATGGGAATGGAGAAAATAGATTTTATGTGGTATTTGAGACGCATTGGAATACTGGCTTTTATTGGATATCTGGGAGGCGCTGCTACATACCTGCTGGTATATCAGGTACTGCATTAAGACAAGAGAGCCACAGAAATTTTAAGGTATTTTTAAGGTGTTTTTTTCTTCGTTCCATAGTAGATTTTGTAAACTTGCAATCATCATTTCCCTTACGCATTAGGAAATATGATTTATTCATAGACAGGCACTGCTGACTGAAGCTTTCAGTTAGCAGTCTTTTTTTATGGCTGTGGGTAGTATGTATGAGTTATACCAGACGGGAGAACTATGGCCCGGGTAGGATCTCGGTAAGGTGGAAACCGAGATCTTTTGTATGGAACCAATCCAGCTATCTGTCCCCGGTAACAGTGAGTAAGAGTGTTTCTATAAAATGCTGAATATAGGTTTGGTGGTTTGCATTAGATTATGCTATTATGATTTTTTAAAAGTAACTATTTGAGCGTAAATGGTAACCTAAATGAGATAGACAGAATAAATATGTAGATATGTACTTTGACTTCCTCGACATAATTGTCAGAAATAGAAAATGAAGCTATTAGCTATCAGGAAGTTGGATTAGACTAGTATAAGAAAAATTTCTTTTCCCCTTTATAAATGGTTGATTGTATCTATTTTGGCAAACTCAAACTTCGGATAGATATATACTCACTAGTCAAATGCCAGATACTATTTTTCCATGCAGCATGAAGAGTTTTATAACTCTTTTATTTCCTCCTTATGCCAAACGTATTCTTCTGCTTTTTATCCTTTGTCTTATAGCTAGTGCTGGTATTGTGTATGGTCAGAAGACGGAGCCTGAAGTAACTATTATTCCTGTGGGAAAAGGGTGGGCATCCAATTCTGTAAATACTGTTATATTCCGCAGGAATGCCTTAGTCACACATGGAAACTACCAATACATTGCATTTTATGATAGTACCCGGCATGTAGTTTTAGGTAAACGGAAGCTGAAAAGTAAGAAATGGGAATTAGTTCAAACCATTTTTAAAGGCAATGCTTATGATGCGCATAATTGTATAAGCATTATGGTAGATGGTGAAGGATACTTGCATCTTTCATGGGATCATCATGATAATCAGTTGCGATATGCTAAAAGTATTACTCCTGGTTCCTTAACTATGACCTATAAACTTCCAATGACAGGAGTATTGGAAGACAAAGTTTCTTATCCGCAGTTCTATAGATTTCCAGATGGAAACCTATTGTTCTCTTATAGAAATGGAGCTTCTGGTAGGGGAAATCTGGTAATTAACAAATACTTCACTGCCAGTAAAAAGTGGCAGCAAATCACTCCAAATCTGATCGATGGTGAAGGGAAGCGAAATGCCTATAGCCAGACCTATGTCGATCCCAAAGGTACAATCCATATCAGCTGGGTATGGCGTGAATCTCCTAATGTAGCCAGCAATCATGATATGTGTTATGCACGATCCAGAGATAGCGGCATAACCTGGGAAAAATCGACAGGGGAAAGATACCAGCTACCTATCAATGCTGCTTCGGCTGAATATGTTATGCAAATCCCGCAAAATAGTGAATTGATCAATCAGACCTCTATGTTTGCAGGAGCTGATGGCTATCCATTTATTGCCAGCTATTGGCGTGATCAAAATGAAAAAGTGCCTCAGTTTCGTGTGATATATTATGATGGAAACAAATGGAGTCACCTGAATACAAATTTCCGGAAAACCCCTTTTAGTCTGAGTGGTGGTGGCACCAAACGTATACCTATTTCCCGTCCCTATCTGGTTTCCTGGAAGGATAAAGGTCAAACATCCGTAGCTGTTATTTTTCGGGATGAAGAGCGAGGTAGTAAGGTTTCTGTGGCCATCTGTCAAAATATCAACAGTCCTGCTTGGGAAGTGAAAGACCTTAGTGCTGAATCAGTAGGGTCATGGGAACCTACCTATGATACAGAATTATGGAAACACAAAGGCATTCTGGATTTATTTGTCCAGAAGGTAGAACAAACCGATGCAGAAGGCATGTCTGTTATTCCTGCACAGGAAGTACAAGTGATGGAAGTAAAATTTGGCCGCTGACCTGGCAAGAATAATTAGTGTTATTTGCCTATAGATCATAGTTCTCAACAATATGAAGAAAAATTAATTTCTATTTCATATGGCTCTTAACCTGGTTAGATAGTTTTGTATCAATTCAATAACAACTCACATTTAACCAAAGTATTTACTATGAAAACCCCAATGAAAAAAATGTTAGTAGCCATTATTGCTCTGATCATGTGTGCTCCTGTATTTTCGCAACAACCTGAAGAAACTCACCATCGGGGTCAACGTGAAGAGGGACGTTCACCTCACCAGAGAGGTGGCAGACCACATGGCCGTGAAAGAGGTGGCTTACGTGTTTTAAGTGAATACAAAGGCACGTTGGTCGATTTTACCTATAATGAAGAAAAAGCGTATAATGGGTTTACATTGAGTGCAGAAGGAAAAAATACAGAGGTGCGCTTTGCGCCTCATTTAGCCAAAGAAATTATGGGGGCTGCTAAAAAAGGCGGAAATGTAACGGTTATGGGATTTAAGCGATCTGGAAAAGACGGAGCAGATGTAATTGTATTGAACAGCATTACTTCTGGATCGAAAACAGTGTATGAACACAGGCCTGACAGAGATGGTCGCCCGAAAGAAGAGTTTACCAAAGCAGATGGAAAGGTCACAGCTCTTGCTAAAGATAAAGAAGGACGTGTAAACGGTGTATACCTGGATAAATCATTAGTACGATTTGCACCGCATGTGGCTTTTCAGTTAGGTGATAAACTGTCTGTTGGAAAAGCGATAACTATAACAGGATATGTACGAGGTAATAGAGAAGGAGAAGTATTTGTGGAAAATACAAAAGTGATAATGGCGCAGACACTCGCTGTAGATGGGACTACCTATGCAGTACGTTAATTCTTATGTCCCATATCCAACTGCCTGGATTTGGGACATTTTTTGTGTTTAAGGTTTGTATTAAAGTTGTATATGTGTAAAAGAAATTGTTTTCTGATATGAAAATTTTGCTGGTAGAAGATGAGGTTCGGCTGGCGGAACATGTTTCTAATGGATTAGAGCAGGCCGGGCATGTGGTAGATACTGCTTCCAATGGCTCTATAGCTCTCGAACATGCCTCTACTACAGCTTATGATCTGATTTTGCTTGATCTGATGTTGCCAGGACAAAACGGATTTGAGGTACTGAAAAACCTGCGTGATTTTAATATTCGCATTCCTGTTATTATTCTGAGTGCATTAAGTAATACCGAACATGTGATCAGAGCTTTAAATGATGGAGCATTGGATTACATTCGAAAACCATTTGATTTTGATGAACTTCTTGCTCGTATTGGAGTGATTGGAAGAAAGTCTATGACACAGCAGGTAACCAAAATGGTAGTGGCAGGGCTGGAGATGGATAAAGTAAAACATGAAGTAAACCGGAATGGTAAAAAGATTGAACTCACCAACCGTGAGTTTGCTTTACTGGAACTGTTTATGTCGAATCCGGACAAGCTGATTTCCCGGACACAGATTGCTGAGAAAGTCTGGGAGGTAGATTTTGATATGGGAAGCAATGTGATAGAGGTACATATTTACCAACTTCGTAAAAAGATCAATAAAGGATTTGAAACAGAGTTACTACGAACCATAGTTGGACGAGGATATGTTCTGGATAGTAACCCGCACTAACAAGTAGTATAGCTGTGATTTTTTACAAGACCATTCGTTTCCGGATTGCACTGATAAGTGCTGTTATATTTATCCTTATTTCAACTATTGGAGCTGTTGTTTGTTATATACTAATTCGCAAAACGGTAGAGCGGGCTGCATTTCGTCAGACAGAATCTCAGGCGTATGCCTTACTGGATCGTATAGAAGTTGACCCTGTTCTGATTCCCTTGCCACAGGCTGATGAGGCTGCCCGAATAGAATTGATCAGTTCAGACTCTGTGCATGTATTGTTTGAATCTCCTCAGCTTAAACAGTTTAAAATTACAAATCGTCTGAATTTTCGTCATAACCCTGTGGTTCATGTGACGAAGTTTGTAGATGCAGAAACAGTTCTTTCTGTATTTTTTACCAGTACCCGGCCTGAAATAGCTGAAACGTTAAATCGTATAGCCTGGGTTTTGGGAATCACTATCGTATTCAGTGGTAGCATAGCTGCCTGGCTGGCATACCTGGCCGGAAATATATTTTTACAGCCAATCAGGCACATAACAGAAGTTGCCAGAAAGATCCATCTGAGTGAACGTCCCCAACAAGTAGTAGAAGTACCACAAACCTATGATGAGGTTCAGCAGTTGGCTGAAACTTTCAATCAGATGCTGGTACGTATTGGTAACGAAGTTGAAAAGCAAAACCATTTCTTCGCTTCTGCTTCCCATGAGTTACGAACACCCCTTGCCATTCTGCAGACTGAGATACAGGTAAGGTTAAAAGGCGGGAATTTACCAGAGGATATACAAAAACTACTGGAAAACCAGTTGGCAGAAACACATCGGCTTCGAAATTTGGTTGAAGATTTTCTGATGGTCAGTTCCTTGAAGAATCCAGATCTGTTGTTATTGCCTACTACAGTAGAGATGGATGAGTTGCTATTGGAAGTTGCAGATCGGTTTACTCTGTTATTACACCAGAGACAATTGCGTTTGAGTATCGATTTGGATTCGCATACTGATTCATTCGATGTGCAGGGAGATGCTTCAAAACTAAAAACAGTTGTAAGTAACCTTTTTGATAATGCTATCAAATATGCTCCTGAAAACGACCTTATTCAGATAAGGCTTTTTCGAAATGAACAACGAAAGGTGACTTTGATCTTTGAAAATCACTATAGTGGAAGTGGAATAGATCTGGATGCTCTAACAAACGCATTTTATCAGACGGATACATTGGCTAGCGGATTTGGAATGGGTTTATGGATAAGTCGACGAATTCTGGAACTTCATCAGGCAACATTATCCTTAACGAATGAAAATGAAATGTTTTGTGTGCAGATTCAATTTCCTTTCTTCCCGATTACTGATTGATCTATAGATTCACTTCAATTTCCATTTCTAATAGTGCGAAACTAAGGCTTTTGCCATGAGTATCTACCGCTAGAGAGGTCGTAACGCCTCCTAATAATGCCTGTTTACAGACAAAGTGTAATGCTGGTAGATTAGGTAGTTCATAGCGTATAATTTCTCCTGATACAATATCTTTGAGGTGCTGTTTTACAGAGTCTACAGTCACTTGATTACAAAGAATCGGATAATATTCGGATTTATAGGGAATCAGTGATAGGGTAAGTGTATTTCCCTTGTCACCTGCACGGCTATGCGCTATATCGTAGAGTTTGATTTTCATGCCTGATATAAAGAAATTGTTGATTGAACCTGGGTACGAGGAATTAGTGTAGAAACAATACCTACCACTTCATGGATGTATTTGCGGGCTCCACCACCTCCAGCTGGACCATTGGTATAGAGTGCTTCTACTTCTTCACCTACCAGAGCTGCCTGTGTTGAGGTTGACGCCTTCGCTGCTACCCGAAGACGTATTTCGTAAGGCTCTGGATGGTGCCCAAAGGAAGTTCGGTGTACAGAAGTACTGCCTATGTAATCGATACGTATATCTGAAAATGAAGAGCTAAGCCGTTGCCGGATGGTTTCACCTGCAAGTTGTGCCCGTTGCAAAGCATTGCTCCCTGCATAGGAGATCTCTCCTTCTCCAATAAACCCTGCTGCATATCCTACACTTACTTTCAACGTTTCGGGTTTCTGTTGTCCTTTCCCTCCAACAACCTGAATCTGATTAGTTCCTGTCTGTGTTAAATGTACTCCTGTGAAATCAGCTACCAAATCCGGAGTAAAGTATTGGCTGGGGTCCATAACTTCGTATAAAAGTTGTTCTTTAACTGTTGCAAGAGTAATTGTGCCACCTGTTCCCGGTACCTTACTAAATATGGCTGTTCCATCTTCCCAGACATCAACAAAAGGATGACCCAGATTGGCAAAGTCTGGAATATCTTTTTTACCTGGATCAGCAAAATATCCACCTGTTAACTGTCCTGCACATTCCATTAGATGTCCAATTACTGTTGCCTGTCCAATTCGTTCTGTATCGTCTAAAGACCATCCAAAACTGTGCACTAACGGCGCAACAAAAAGAGAAGGGTCTGCTACACGTCCGGTGATGATGATGTGAGCATCAGTTGCTAAGGCAGGTAATAAGGCATCTGCACCCAGATAGGCATTGGCGGAAATTAATTTTCCGGAAGTATGTAAGGGTTCTCCTGTTTCAATAGAGTTTTCAGTGCCTGATAACAATGGCAATACATCATCTCCTGTTACAGCAGCTACAATGATATCCAGATGTAATTGCCGGGCTATTTGACAAATAGTTTCTGCTGCAGCTACAGGGTTAGCTGCTCCCATATTGGTGATAAGCCGAATGTTGTTTTTCCTGATCAGTGGTAACAAACTGTGCATTCGGCGCTCCAACAATGGGTCATATCCTTTGGTTGCATCCTGTAATTTACGTTTTTGAGCCAACGCAATTGTACGCTCCGCAAGACATTCCAACACCAGATAGTCCAGATCTCCTTTTTCTGCCAGGATAAGAGCAGGTTCTAATCGGTCACCAGAAAATCCTGCTCCACATCCTATTCGTATCTTGTGTTTCATGATAAAGTATGTTTTGAAATTTAGATTTGTATAGATCCGGTCGTTAATGCAATAAGCGTCATGACGAGAGTAGTACCCAATGCCCATTTAAAGATAAACCGTTGATGGTCTCCCAATTCAACTTCTGCAAGTCCAACCAGTAAGAAAGTGGAAGCGGTAAGAGGACTCAAAGGAAACCCTACTGTCATCTGACCTAGTAAGGCTGCCCTTCCAATCTGTAATGGGTCTATAGCATAATGTTGTGCTGCCTGGCTTAAAATAGGGACTACTCCAAAATAATAGGCATCTGGTGTGAATAACATACTTGCAGGCATACTGGTAAGAGCTGTTAAGACAGGCAATAAATTACCATGCTCTTGCGGGATAAGAGATACCAGTGTGTGGGCCATAGCATCAATCATCTTGGTGCCCGTCAGAATGCCTGAAAATACACCGGCCGCGAATATCATACCTGAAACTAAAAAGATATTGGAACCATGTGCCTTGAGTACCAATTGCTGTTCTTTCAGTTTGGGAAAATTGATCAGAAGAGCTATAGTACTGGCTATTACAAACAATACTGGCGTTGGCAGCCATCCCTTCATAAGTATCACTATCAGCGCAATGGTTGTAATAGCATTAAACCAGAGTAACGAAGGACGACGAAACCCTTTTTTTTCTTCACTCAAGTTTGTTTTAGGATCATAGTTCAACAACACGATGCCCAAACGCTTACGCTCTTTTTTACCTAAGTAGTAAGCAACAAACAATACCCATACAATACCAGCGATTATAGCAGGAATATTGGGATTGAAGATGTGAACCGCATCAGAATTGAGTGTCGCCATAGCTCTGGCAGATGTGCCAGACCAGGGAACCAGATGCATGGGACCTACACTTAAGGCTACAATACCTGTTAATATCAGCCGATTTATCTGGAGTTGGGTATACAGAGGAAGGAATGCTGATATCACTATCATGAATGTTGCCGTACCATCTCCATCCAGGTGTACTATCATTGTAAGTACTGCCGTGCCCATAATTATTTTGAGTGGATCGCCTTGGGCATATCGGATAATTAGTGCAATGACAGGATCAAACAAACCAACATCCAGCATAATGCTGAAGTAAAGTACTGCAAACATCAGCAAAATTCCGGTTGGAGCTACCTGTTTGATTCCGCTAAGCATCATCTCTGACAGTTCTTTGACTGAAAAGCCTGCAATAATCCCAAATACAACCGGAACAAGGACTAACGCAGTTAGAACAGACAACCGTTTGAAAATAATGAGCAGTAAAAAAATGAGGATAGTAGAGAAACCAAGAAATGAGAGCACAGGATTATCTGGAGTTTAGAGTGTCACTTTGTTCAGCCTTTGTAATTTCATTCTGGGCGTCTTCTGGTAATAGGAAGCCTGCTTTAACCAGTTCCTCTGCTGCTTTTCTGACTGCTGAAACATATCCTTCATGACTACCATAACGTTCTTCCAGGGATAGTCGCGGATCTCCTGACGTTATACGTTCTTGTTTTGTCTTGGCAAATGGAATGAACATGCCACTTAATGATGCAAGATCTCCTTCTCCAAACCCTTTCTGACGAATACTCCAACCTGTATAGGTACCCAGAGGAACGCGTATGGTAATGTTTCGGATACCGTCCAGTTCATTACCATCTGGGTCTACTTTGGGAACCAGGACTGTATAATTTTTTCCTGGAATAATTTTGGGCGGTTCCCGCAGGATGCCTGTGGTATATTTGGTTGTAAATCCAGGTCCAAAGTCCAGTAAAGGAATTTTGTTGACCAATCCACTATAAGGCACTTTGGGAATTTTAGGCCAGCCTGTGCTTTTTTGATCAGGAGAAACAAGTGTTCCTTTGGCTATAGTAGAATAAACACTTTCTGGAGGAGTTTTTCCTGTTACTATCCATTCTTCCAGAGAAATAAGAATTGCCCGCAGATATGGAATATAAGAGTTGGGATTAGTCATAAATCCACTACTCTTATCTGTTATACCATATGGCGTATGTTGGGTACCTGCAAAATGATAGATACGAACATTAGGAGGGAGTACCAGATCTTTCTTTCCATAGGAGTCAGTGGTGGGGAGAGATGCTCTGAGTTGCCAGTACTCGGATGAGCTTAGTGTCTGTATAACTTTAGGACAGGTACCTGTCTGAATACATTTTTCCAGAATGCCACTTGTAATACCAGAAACGGGATCATAGTGTACATCCCAGGTAAAAGGAGGTTCATTACTGGGGAATAAGTGATCCTCATGTTGCAATCCTCCTCCTCCAGGACGTCCAAACCGGACATTCAGTGAAATGCGACGAGGGGCAATATGGGCATTAACACCATCAAAAACCTGTTTTAAATTTTCATCCTGGTTAAATCCCAGATGTAAAAATGTTCGTGCAAAGTTACTGCATTGGGATACACCCTGTAAAATGGTTGCTCGTATGGGAATAGATGTACCTGTAATCAGAGGATTACTATTTCCAGATTGATCCTGGGTCTGATATCGGAGAAATGAGACTATATCACGTATAGCTGCAAATCCAAGCCCCATTATCAATGGATTTTTAGCGATATATATCAGTTCATAGATATAATTGGGGTCAAATTTTTCTTTTAGAGAAATTTGGGTGGTACTGGGTGTACCAGGAAAAGGGACTACGCTACAATCCGAAAAAGCCCATTCTGTATTGGGGATTGAAACACGAGTATCAGCTTCATGTATACGTTTTGTGAGGACTAGTCCTCTATTATCCAGACTAATAGTTTCATAGCTGTGATGGGTGTTTCCACTGAATGCACCACTACTCAGATTAAGTGTCTGAGTCGGTTCCAGTACCTGATACTCAGTTCGTAGCATACCCGTAATCTCTTTGCCGTTTTCTGTTGCAACAGGGACTTTCATTGTCAGTCGGTTGTTTCCTGCTAATACATCTCCCTGCCAGGCACACCAGAGATATACATAACCTCTTTTTAGAAGAGTAGTATCTGGAGGAAATACATTTCCCCGATTGGGCAAGCTTAAAAATAAGATTCCATTATTTCGGTTGTTATCCTTTGGGCGAAGCAGAATAAATTCAGATATATATTCAACTTTTTCCCTGGCATTTTTAGGTGCCAGATCTATATCCTGAATAATTCTATTGAGAGTGTGTTTGGGATCTACTTCCCCAACTATCTGACCATATACTTTCTCATATGATCCTATGGTTCCGAATAACCTGCCATTTTCGTAAGGCTCCGTTTTAGTAATAAGAATTTTTACTATTTCTGCTCTGAGTGTAATAGAGAGAAGGAAGAATGACGTATAAACGAGTCTTTTCATGCTAATTATACTAACAAGAGACGATAATATGGAAACATACACTCGCAGATATTGAGTATAAAAACAGACCTATGAAATCAGTTTTCACGGGTCTGTTTTAAGTCAGAAGTCTATTTAGTAGTTGCTTGTTCTAAAAATAGATAGCGGGCTCTGTTTTTATCAGTTTGTACGCCACTGGTTACATCTATATACATCACCTGATCTCCTTTCGCATTTTTCATAACAGGCCATTCTGGAAGACCTTTACCATTGGGATTACCAGTTTTGATAAAATTGGCAAAATAATTTTGCATAGTTTCTGAAACCTTATAGTCGTCAGAACTCCATTCATACACCTGGTTATGAGGAAGATTTCCCATGGCATACTCGATTTCTGCTGAGTGTACTGCACCCGTTGCTGGTGGCATCTTAATTGCGTTGGCATCCGTATTTTTTACTACACCACCTGCAAGGCCAGGGGCTGCATTACCCATTGCTGCTTTCATTGGAGGTCTGGGACGTGTATAATAGTAGCGATACACAGGTTTTCCGCCTGTTTGGTTATGTACATCCAGCCATTTCCAGGTACTATATCCAATAAACCGGTCACCAGCCAGATCTGTAGCGGATTGAGTTACTTCGTTTTCTGAAGATGCAGGATAAAGTTTTAGTGCTTCTGTTGCTTTGTCTCCATATAGTTTCTGTACCGCTTTTGTATAATTTTCAGTAGTAGGGGCTTCCTGGCCCATAATGAACCGATAATTCATTTCTTCTGAATTCCAACCACCTAATAAAGGTACATGAGCCTGCTGACCCGCCTTAAAAATATCAGCAGGGGAAGTAGGGAAAAAGTATCCATCTACAATAGCGGAGAACCATGGTGTACCTGGTTTTGCCGTTGCTTCCAACAATTGTTCTGCTGGTATAGCACGTAATGCTGCCAGGGAGTTAGCTCCTGCGTCTGTCGCAAACTTTACACCGGTCTGCTCTGCTTGACTAAGGGGCATCAAGGGTTGCAGAGAAAGTAATGATCCACTTTCTCCAATGGCACCTGCAATCAGGTTTTTAGAATGTGGAGATGCCATCTGTGCACTTACTGCGAAGGAGCCCGCAGATTCACCTGCAATAGTAACTCGTTTTGGATCACCGCCAAAGGCTGCAATGTTTTGTTGTACCCAACGCAATGCGGCCGTCTGGTCCATTAGGCCATAGTTACCCGATGCTTTATTAGGTGATTCTTTGGTAAGTTCTGGATGTGCCAGAAATCCAAATACTCCTAAACGATAATTTACGGTAAGTGCTACAATTCCTTTCTGTGCCATGCTTTCTCCATCATAACGGGCTTCAGAACCATCGCCAGCTACAAAGCCGCCACCATAGAAGTATACCAGTACGGGTAGTTTTTCATTTCCGGATTTAGCGGGAGTCCATACATTCAGATACAAACAATCTTCACTCATGCCATTGGAACGGAAACCCATATCACCAAAAATTGGACGTTGCATAGCTCTGGGACCAAATTTGTCTGTTTTAAGCACTCCCGTCCAGTTTTTAACTGGTTGAGGTTCTCTCCAACGAAGATCACCTATTGGTGGAGCGGCAAATGGGATACCTTTAAATGAACGGATACCACTTTTTTCTGTTGTACCTTCTACAAGACCATTGGCTGTCTTAACCTGATTGGCCTTGTCTGAAGTAGTTTTGGGTGCCTGCGCTATAGCCATTGAGACCAACTGAGTAGTCGCAGCCAGTAATAATAGGAGTGTTTTCATAAAGGTGAATGGTATTAAACAATTCGATTATTGAAATAATTTTTTATATTGTCGCAATAGTGAACAATAGTAAAAAACAAATTGGGAACTTCCAAAAATAATGTTGCAAATTGCGACAATAAAAGTTTGAAAGGTACTATACATTTTTGTGCACCCTATCTGGTTGTTAATTTTGTCTATAGATGAATAATTCTTCCTCGCTTCTTCCTCCCAGTGGTGAAGGCTTTTTGCCAGGACTGGCAATAGATCTGGTCATTTTTGGATTTCATGAAAATCAGTTGAAGATTCTCCTATTGGAATATAAGAATACCGGCTTATTTGCTCTTCCTGCTGGTTTTATTAAAAATGATGAGAATCTGAATGATGCTGCTCGTAGAGCTTTGACAGAACGTACAGGATTACATGATATTTATCTGGAACAATATTATGTATTTGGTGATGTAACACGTCATGATCCTACCCCTTTGGAAGCTATCATGTTAGGCAAGGGACATGTGCCTCCTCACGATCATTGGTTATTACGGCGGTTTGTGTCTGTAGGATATTATGCATTGGTTGATTTCACACAAGCAGTACCTATTCCGGATTTGTTGTCTGATCAGTGTGAGTGGCATGATCTGAATAACCTGCCTTCTCTGATGCTGGATCATAGTACTATGGTAAACAAAGCGTTACAGACATTACGAGATAATCTGGATCATAAGCTCATTGGGACTAACCTTTTGCCTGAGACTTTTACAATGGGGGACTTACAAACATTATATGAGACAATACTTGGTGAAAAATTAAATCGAACCAGTTTTCAACGTAAAATGCTGGATTTAAATATCCTGGAAAGATTAGATAAGAAATGGACAGGTGGTGCACACAAGGCGCCTTATCTCTATCGATTCAAAAGTTGAATAACTTAACAAAATAGATGAACAGATCTATCGTTACTATCCATAATTCTGCTCATATTAGGAAGAAGTATAGTACAGAAAAGGTTAGTTTGTACTTACTATACATTTTTCTGAAGTCTGTTTACTCCTTTTACCAACATTTTAGTGGGAGTTTTATATAAAAATGCTAAAAGCCTGCCGGTTCTCCTATATGTAATTAGTTGGTCAGTTTAAGATAGAATCCTACCTGCAGACAGAGAGATAGTGCATTTGTTTGTGGTATAGATAGGGTATGAAAAACAGGACAATATAGTTGGATCCCCAAATTGCTACTAGATTTAAAAGAAGTAAAAAGGATAGGTTCAGGGCAAGGAAGCCTATTTGTTAATCGATAGCCAGCAGATATAGAGATCAGTAAATAGGTGAAATCGTAACTTAAAATCTATTTTTACAACCTTATAAAATTATACAGCTACTTCCATCACTGACTATAAATAAAGATGTAATATCTGAAAGTATTTCTCTGCATTGCAATACCAGGTTGTCATTATTGATAATATCCCCTGACTGGTAATAATACCCTCAAAATAGCAACCATTCGGCATTTCTTTTCTTTCTACTTTTGGCTATCCACTATGTAAACAGCCAGCATTGACTTCATCTATTTATAATCAGGGATTTGCAGAAGATAAATAACTCACCCAAGCATCTTCAGATTATAAAGAAATCTTCTGTTCCCTTCATTGAGCAGGAGAAATTAGAGCATGATAAGATTAAAGTGAAATATCTTATGTGAGCTTAATTTTAGAACACAGCAGGAGGGTACTCATATAAATAAGATTTGTCTATTTTAAATTTCAGTTACGCATGCAATTTTCAATAAAGGCCAAATTAATACTTGCTTTCTCAGTATTACTTTTTTTGTCAGCAACAATCTTCTTTTTGGGTAATCGCAATACCAGTACTATCAATACGAGGGTAAATGAAATTGTTGATGTAAATGCCCGATTAATAACTCTATCGGCAAAAATTGCAGAAGATGTACAATTCATTACCAAACGGGAAAAAGACATCATTATTACTCGTGATCGGGACCAGATGCAGGACTGGATAGATGACAGTGAAGCTCGGAATGAGGAGATGAACAAACGGCTTGAAGAGTTGCAATCTTTGTCTAGTAAGGAAGATAAAGAACTAATAGAGCAGTTTCTGATTGTATGGAAAGATTATAACAAGAACTTCACTAAAATCAAGCATCTGGCATTTACTGTTAATACAGATTCTAGCAACCAAGCTGCTTATACACTTTCTTCTACTGTTACCCGAAAAGTGACAGTAGATGCTACCACTATCATGAGTAAGATAGTGAAACGTAATGAGGAATCTTTATCAAAAGCCAAAGAAGAAACTGCTGCAATTTATGAACATGGACAAACAAATATGTTCATTTTGATTATTGTAGGTGCTCTGATATCCGCAGGGATTATCTTTTGGATTATTACTTCACTAAAAAAATCGCTTCAACAAGCACAAAATGCTATTACTTCACTGGCTGCAGGTAATTTTTCAATCACCATTGATAAATACAATCAAGATGAAATAGGGGCTTTATTGGATCAGATACGATACATGGTTGGGAAACTGAATAATAGTGTTTCATTGGCTAAACGGGTGTCAGAAGGGGATCTTTCATTAGATCAAAACCATAAGATAGAAGGTGAGTTAGACACTGCACTCAATGAGATGGTAGTGCGTCTGAGAGATATTATGGGTATTATTATGCAAGGAGCTGATAACATAGCTTCCGCCAGCTTACAAATGAGCTCTTCTGCACAACAAGTATCACAAGGCGCAACTGAACAGGCTGCATCTATTGAAGAAGTATCTACGTCTATTGAGCAGATGACGTCCAATATCAATCAGAATACAGATAATGCACAGCAAACTGAAAAAATAGCCTTACAGGCTGCAGATGATATTAATAATGGCAATCAATCGGTCGGGAATACAGTTTCATCAATGAAGACCATTGCTGAGAAGATTACGATTGTTGGAGAAATATCCCGTCAGACTAATCTGCTTGCGTTGAATGCCGCTGTAGAGGCAGCTCGTGCGGGTGAACATGGAAAAGGCTTTGCAGTAGTGGCTGCTGAGGTTCGCAAACTGGCAGAAAGGAGCCAATTGGCAGCACTGGAAATTGACGAACTTTCCAAAGCCAGTGTTGTAACCGCTGAAATGTCAGGTAACATATTGGAACAACTGGTTCCTAATATTCAGAAGACATCTCGTCTGGTACAAGAAATATCAGCTGCAAGTATAGAGCAGAATTCTGGAGCAGAACAAATCAGCATGGCCATACAGCAGCTTAATCAGGTAATTCAACAGAATGCCGCTTCTTCTGAGGAAATGGCAACTAGTGCCGAAGAGCTATCGGCTCAGGCAGAGCAACTGAAGGAGGCCATTGCTTTCTTTAGAATTGAGAAAAATAGTTATCAGAAGATTCAGAAAATCACAGAGAAGAATAATAAATCTATACGTACTAGTTTTACTCCAGTTCAGACAAAAAACACTACCAATGTACCCAAAGCATCAACAAAAGGGGTAACAATTCATATGGGAGAGGATAATCTGGATGAGGAATATGAAAAATATTAATAAGTTCTTATTTTAAAACAACTACCTACTTAAACAGATTATGAGTAAGGGTGTCGATATTATTTGTAATGATCAGGCTGAAGGAGTAGCTCAACTTACTATCAGTGGTAATCTCACATTACGAAATGCAACTACAGTGAAACAGGCATTAATTGAAGCACAAGATAAGTATAAGCATTTGTCTGTTCTACTATCAGAAGTTAATTCATTGGATGTATCAGTCATTCAGATTATCATGGCTGCCAAAAGCTCGAATCCGGCGATACAATGGAATATAACATTATCAGATGATATTCAAACTTTATTGGTTCGGGCTGGGCTGGCACTGTAATCTATTAAACCCTGTAATTTTAGATACTATATAGTGTGACATGAAAAAAACAATTCTACTGGTTGAGGATACAGGAAGTATACGTTCACTTGTTCAGTTAACCCTTCAAGGGGAAGGATATCATGTATTAGCTGGGGTAGATGGTGCAGATGCACTCAAATACCTGGATGGTACAAACATAGATTTAATAATCACGGATCTGAATATGCCTAATATGAACGGCATTGCTTTTATCCGAGAAGTTCGTACAAGAGAAGATTATAAATATATTCCTATTGTGCTTTTTACAACAGAAGCAGAAGCTATAAAGAAAAAAGCCAGAGAGGCTGGGGCTACTGGAGCAATTGCCAAGCCTTTTCAAAAGGACGAACTCCTTGGAACTATAAAAAAATTGATACGATAATTAACTGTCCTTAGTATAACATGGGAAAAACTATACTCATAGTAGATGATTTTGAAAGTTCATTGAATATACTGGAGAAGTCTCTTGAAAAGGCAGGCTATCAGGTTTTGAAAAGTGGTGACGGGCAGGAAGCTCTGACACACTTTGATGGACGTGATATAGACCTGGTAATCACAGATTTGAATATGCCTAACATGGATGGGATTAGCTTAGTGAAGGCGATTCGGGCAAATACAGAATATAAATTTACGCCGGTGATTCTGTTGACTACCAAATCTAATCAACAGGAGCAGGCAAAAGAAGCAGGAGTTACCTCCTTTATGCAAAAACCTTTCCAGGTAGAGGCATTGTTGGCAAACGTACGGAAAATAGTCAGATAACGCAGCTTTTGTATGGATTCACTACATGAAAAGTTTCTGGAGGAGGTAACAGAATTTGTTGCTGATCTGGAAAATGCTCTGCTGGAGCTTGAAAAAAATCCTGAAAACCAGAAACTGATTGAGAAGGTATTTCGGATTATGCATACACTGAAAGGAACCAGTGCTATGTTTGGATTTGATAAGATTGGTAACCTTACACATGATCTGGAAACTATTTATGAATTTATCAGAGAGCAGAAAACTGCTCTTTCAGAGGAAATTCTGAGTCTTACATTTGCCTCGATTGATTTTATAAAGATCCTGGTAGATACAAACAATGAGCTTCCTACGGAAGAATATAAACTTAAATATGAGACCCTGCTTTTTAGTATAAAAAGGAAGGTTGATATATTGGAACGTAATCATTCTGCTATAGCCGAAACAGCAAATGACATATCTGTCTCAGCAGAGGATGCTGAAATTGTATTAGATGAAAAGAAAATAGTTACCTATTATATACAGTTTATTCCTGCTGGACATCTCCTTACAACAGGTGTCAATCCTTTGTATATGATTGATGACGTGTATGCATTGGGAGAGTGCAAAGTATTTTTGCGTAATAAGAATGTTCCTGACTTATTACAGATTCAGGAAGAGAGCTGTTATTTGTCCTGGGATATCTTTTTGAGTACATCTGAGGAAAAAAGTACGATTGCAGAGGTCTTTCTGTTTGCCGAAGATGCTTGTACTCTGAAGATTCATAAGATCGCAGATAAGCCTTTGTTGCAGGATAATGCGTTTATTCAGAAGATGAAAGAACTTTCTGTTGTCACAGAAGGTATTTCATTAGGTAGTATTACTGCATATCTGCACAGTGCGTCTAAAGAACCTGCTCGTAAAGAAGAGAAGGCAGAAGCCAAAAAAGAAGTAGTAGTGGAAGATGAACCTAAAGTATCTTTATCTAAGATTGCTTCTTCTAAAAATAACTCGCTTACTAGTATTCGTGTTGCATCACGCAAGCTAGATGAAATGATGAATGTAGTCAGTGAATTGATTACAATGCAGGCAAGACTAACATTGTTTGCAGAGAAGAACAACTCTGCAGAACTAACATCCATTGCTGAAAACTTTGACAAGCTGTTGCGTCAGTTACGAGATAATTCATTGAAGATATGTCTGGTACCAATGGAAACTATCTTTTCTCGCTTTCAACGATTGGTAAGAGATCTTTCCAAAGACCTGCAGAAAAACATTGTTTTTAGCACAGAAGGAGGTGAGACAGAGGTCGACAAGAGTATTATTGAAAATCTGAGTGATCCGATTCTGCATTTGCTTCGCAATAGCATTGATCATGGTATTGAAGATGCTGAGACACGAATCCGGAATGGAAAGTCTGCACAAGGGAAAATACACCTGAAAGCTTTCTACTCTGAAGGGATGGTACAAATTGTCATTGAAGATGATGGAAAGGGAATAGATCCAAAACGCATCCGAGAAAAGGCAATAGAAAAAGGAATTCTAAATGAGACTACTCCATTAACAGATAAAGAAGCCATCAATCTTATCTTTCTGCCTGGTTTCAGTACTGCTCAGAAAGTAAGTGAAATCTCTGGTAGGGGTGTAGGAATGGATGTAGTCCGGCAGCGAATTGAAGAGCTCAGAGGCGAAATATATATTGACTCGAAAGTGAATAAAGGAACAACTATGACTATTAAACTTCCTTTGTCGCTTTCCATCATTGATGGTATTCTGGTAAAAGCAGATGATACCTGTTTTGTTATACCATTATCTGCTGTCGACAAGTGCTACGAAATCAGACATGATGAGATACATGCAGGATTTAATGATCTTGTAATTATAGATGGAGAACAAGTGCCATTCTATTATCTGAGAGAGGAGTTTGCTATAAGTGGAGAGGCTCCTGCTATTGAACAGATTATTACTATAACCTATGAAGGTCAGAAAATAGCCTTAATTGTAGACAGGATCGTGGGCGAGTATCAGTCGGTATTGAAACCATTGGGAGCTATGGGTATATCCAAAGGACAGGAACTCTTGTTGGGAGCAACCATTATGGGAGATGGCACCGTAGCTCTGGTGCTGGACAGTGGTAAAATTGTTAAACAACTATTACATAAAGTTTTCATTTAAATAGTTAATCACGTGAGTACAGAATCTGTATCTATTCAGTCCTATTTGTCATTTAAGCTTGGACAAGAAATATTTGCCGCCAATGTATTGACGGTAAAC
Source organism: Xanthocytophaga agilis (assembly GCF_030068605.1). Lineage (NCBI taxonomy): Bacteria > Pseudomonadati > Bacteroidota > Cytophagia > Cytophagales > Rhodocytophagaceae > Xanthocytophaga > Xanthocytophaga agilis. Next base: position 431,655 of record NZ_JASJOU010000003.1, on the reverse strand, counting down.
GAAGTGTTGGAAGTAGGTAAAATTACCAAAGTGCCTCATGCTCCTGCATTTATGAGAGGAGTGACAAATTTAAGAGGAACCGTACTTCCTGTGATTGATACACGCGTTAAGTTTGGCATGACGCCTGTTGCTGAGACTCAGGACAGCTGCATTATTGTATTGACCATTGCACAAAATGCAGAGGCCGGAAAGCATATTGTAATTGGAGCATTGGTAGATTCCGTTGTAGAAGTATTTGAGGCATCACAGGAGCAGATCAAACCATTGCCTGCTATGGGAGTTCGCTACAATGCCAACTTTATTAAAGGCACCTTTAAGGTTGGAGAAGACTTTATTATGTTCCTGGATATAGACAAAGTATTTTCTTCTGAAGAACTGGTCGTATTGAATAGTTCTGAAGAGGTGGCTAGTGCCTGAATGTGATGTTTGCTACTGATGAACCTTCTGTTAAAATGTCTGATGCTGATTTTAAACGAATCAGCACTTACATTTATCAATCCTGTGGAATAAAGTTGCCTGTTGCAAAGAGAAATATGGTTGAAAGCAGATTGAAGAAACGGCTTAAAATTACCCGTCAATCTTCTTTCAAGACTTACTTTGATTTTGTATTTACTGCTGCAGGAAAGCAGGAAGAGCTGCAGTATATGGTAAATGCAATCACTACCAATAAAACGGATTTCTTCAGAGAGTACAATCATTTTGAATTCCTTCGGTCAACCGTACTCCCTGAGTTACTTGATCAAAGCCATAACGTATTGAATGTCTGGAGTGCAGGCTGTTCCAGTGGAGAAGAGCCTTACTCTCTGGCTATGGCATTGAGTGAGTATATGGTTGATCATGTGCCGTTCACATTCCGTATACTGGGAACTGATCTTTCTACTGAAGTCCTTAGTAAGGCTATTCGGGCAGTTTATACAGAAGACAGAATTACAGACATTCCTCTTCACCTACGTAAAAAATACCTGTTGCGCAATAAATCACACGAACAGCAAGATGTTCGTATAATACCTGATCTTCGGGAAAAGGTTACTTTCCAGCAACTGAATTTTCTGGAGGAAGATCATAGAAAGTTAGGCAACTTCCATATTATTTTTTGCCGTAATGTATTAATATATTTTGATAAGCCTACTCAGGAAATGGTATTGAGTAAACTCATTTCTAAACTTGTAAAAGGTGGGTATCTGTTCATTGGCCATTCTGAATCACTGGCCCATATGAATCTGCCTGTTCAGCAGCTTCGTCCTTCTGTATTTAGAAAGTTATAGCACGCAATGAGTGCACTAATTCTTCCAATTACCTGTTAAGCATGCAGGGAGAGCTATTTTCTCTAGTACAAAATCGGGAGAATGTCTATCTTTATTCCTGATAATGTTTGGGATATGAATCTTACAGAGATTATTTTTATAAATAAAGCCTGTAAGAACTGGCTCACTTTCATCCTTCTAAATACTGCATAAATCTTTGCAATGATAAAGCAAATGGAAGTCAGAAGTATTGATACTTTTTACAAGGAATTGGCCGAGTCAACACAAAAGGGTCGATACACTTTATTGCCTGAAGGAATCACAAAAGAAACAGGTCATTTTAACGTATTTAGTATAGCAAATTTCTTTACTAAATTTAAAGAGACGGGTGAGGCCTTAATGCCTTATAATAGGAGAGCTTATTACAAAATAAGCTTCATCAAAGGACATAACAGAGCAGAGTATGCGGATAAAGTTATAGACATTCAAAAAAGTGCTTTGCTATTTGCTACTCCAAAGATTCCTTACCATTGGCTTCCTCAGGATCTGGAGCAATCTGGGTACTTTTGCATTTTTACAGAAGATTTTCTGATTAAGTCCAAGAGTGGGGTAGCTATTGATGAACTTCCTATTTTTAAACCAGGAGGCTATCCTGTCTTTGCGCTTTCAGATGAAGATATGAATAGGATTGAGGCGGTATTTCTGAAAATGAATGAAGAACTATCCTCTGACTATATATATAAATACGATTTGCTTCGGAACTATGTATTGGAGCTGATCCATTTTGGCCAAAAGCTTCAGCCTGCTACGGCATTGACTACCAAACATAATGGAACTGCGCGAGTTTCATCCTTATTTACAGAATTACTTGAACGACAATTTCCTATTGAATCCCCTAAACAGACTATTGGTTTACGGACTGCAAAAGACTACGCAGAACGATTATCTGTACATGTAAACTACCTTAATAGAGCCCTCAAAGAACAAACAGGGAAAACTACAACAGAGATTATTACTAACCGGATCACACAAGAGGCTAAAATGTTGTTGCGTCAGACTAACTGGAACATTTCAGAAATCGCCTATTGCCTGGGTTTTGAAGAGGTAGCACATTTTTCTAATTTTTTCAGAAAACAGACCTCTTTCTCTCCCGTAAGTTTTCGTAATTAACCAAGGTTTGAATTTTGCAAATATCGGTTTGTCTGATGCAAACTGCACACCTACTTTTATCGCCAACTTTGTGTCATACATTTAAACAAATAGTAAACTATATGACACAGAAAACTAAAATCGCATTGGTGACAGGAGGTAGTCGTGGATTGGGAAAAGACATGGCAATAAAGATTGCCCGGAAAGGTATTGATGTAATACTAACCTACAATAACCGAAAAGAAGATGCCTTAGCTGTAGTGGCAGAGATTGAGAAACTTGGACAAAAAGCTTCAACCCTACAATTAAATGTAGGAGATATAAAAAGTTTTCCCGCATTCATTACTAGCCTTAAAGAAATTCTGGAAAGCGTCTTTCATACACAGAAGCTGGATTTTCTGATTAATAATGGAGGGGCTAATCTGATCATTCCTTCATTTGCTGATACAACAGAGGAAAATTTTGATGAGCTGATGAATATGCATTTTAAAGGTGTATTCTTTTTCACGCAAAAGATACTTCCTTTTTTGAATGATGAAGGAGGTATAGTCAATATTTCTACGGGTTTAACGCGCGTTTCTTTTCCCGGTTCAGGTACCTATGCCAGTATGAAAGGAGCAATTGAGGTGCTTACCAAATATCTGGCAAAGGAATTAGGACCTCGTTATATCAATGTAAATGTAGTTGCTCCCGGAGCAATTGCGACAGACTTTAGTGGAGGACGGCTAAAGAATTCTGTGCAAATGCAGGAACACATAAAAAGTGTAACAGCCATTCCTCGTATCGGACAGGCAGAAGATATTGGTGGAATTGTCGCCTTTCTCTGTACACCAGAATCCAAATGGATTAATGCTCAGAGAATTGAAGCTTCTGGTGGATTACTTATCTAATATTGATACACAATCTTATAAATCGCCTGCAGGGGATGGTCTGCTTCCAACCCATAATCATTTATGGTAAAGGTACTTTGATTCGTATAAATTATAGTTTTAGAACTGGGTTGATCAGTTTTGTCTACAGTGTATTCCTCTTTCAATTTCGTCAAATCAGTACTCTGTAGTAAATCCAGTACTTTTGTTATATCAGTTCTGGAAAGCGAATAGATAGAGTCTTTATATGCTGGATTATAGTACCATTTCTTGCAGGAATTTGTATCGTTTTGAAAATCAATGATTACATCAATTGAAGGAAAGTCGTCTGATTCTACTCCAAAAGCACTAAGATGCATTTCAACTTTGCTGATTGAATTAGTGTTGGTTGTTTGAGAATTTGTACAGCCTATGAGCCCTGATAAGGCTATTCCCAGAAGACAAAACGTAAGTTTCATTGTTGGTAATATTAACTTGAAAATTGATTGATTATTATCGTCCTTCGAAGTTTACTATGCTGATAGGCAGTTCATAAATAAGCCATGCTTTCTTTCTGATCAGATTCGACTTTTGTTTAATCATCTGTATAAAGTCTTTCAGCCCCACAGGTTCGTTGCCATTGGCATGGACAAGTACGAGGCTACCTTGTTTGGGTTGCTGTTTTTTTGCCAGCCATGCATCACTTCCAATAGGAAGTAAGCCAAAGGCAAGTACCTGATCAAAGATGGCTTTATCAGAGATTAGGCCGGGGAACCGGAAAAATATGGAAGGGGTTAAACCATTTTCAAGCATATACTGCTCATTTAGGAGCACTTCATCTGAGATCTTGGTATTTGGCGCAAGCAGGAAATTAACCGGAAGAGGTTTGGAAGGACTATAATAGTGATGATAGGAGTGGTTAACCCATGTAATATCCAGTTCGCCTTTGTTCACAAGATCTTTCAGATAAGCTAAGTCCTGCATATGTTTTTGTATCCATACACCTGTGATTGTAATAGTGATAGGAATAGGCTTTTCTTCGGGTTCAAATGCAGTAATGAGTTGTTCAAAAAATGAACGGGCAAGAGGCTTGGAAGATGGACAAAGATCTATCGTTAGGCTAAATCCACGTTCTGTGGTATCTGTGCGTTGTATACCTGCATCCTGGAGATTAGAATCTCTTCCTTTTTCCTGATGAAGGGCTTTTATATACGGGGTGTGCTGAAATAAATTTTCGATCTCATTCCATGAATCTTTCTGAATCGTATTGGTGGGTAACTGTCGGGCAGATGTTTCAAGAGTATAGGGATTAAGAAGAAGATACATTTGCTGATTGTTTTGTTGCCATTTACGCAAAATGATTTGTTGTGGTTCCGAATTGGTCACTCCATAAAATACCTGATAGGCAGTAATCTGTCCATAACTATGAATATATAAGGCGATGAATAGAAGAGTAGTGATAGAGATGCGAAACATCGGAAAAATAGAGATAAATTGTTTTGAACCAATAATACATAAAATATAACTAAGACATATAAACTAGTACGGGAGCTGTAGAATTATCTCCTTGACTATGTAGAAGCTTTCGGACATATTATTTTGTGTTTGTTTATTAAGTGTTTGATAATCTGTGTTTTATGTAGTTGGTATGTAATTCTATACTATTTGTACAACAAAGATGTAAAAGAAAATACTTTTACATGCTGAGAATACATAAAACTTAAATTAAAGAACATGGCACATACTGTAGTTGGCATTTTTGATACTGCCTCAGAGGCGCAAAATGCCGTGGAGGAATTGGTTGAAAATGGTTTTGACCGTCATAATATAGATATTTCGTATGGATCTGAGCAAAATAGTAGTTCGGATTGGAGTGAAAATGAAAATGCTGGTTTCGGTGAGACTGTCAGCAACTTCTTTAAATCATTGTTTAACGGAAAAGACGAAGCCTATAAATATTCTGAGGTTGCGAAGAATACATCAATAGTAACTGTGTATACTTCTTCTGAAGATCAGGCTGAAGATGTGGCGGATATTCTCGATGATTGTGGTGCAATAGATGTAGATGAACGGGCTATCGTAACCAATACCATCACTACAGGAGGAACTACTATCGGTCGGACAGATACTGCAGGTTCTGAAAATCAGCTAGGCACTGTGACTGATTCTGTGACTCAATATGGAGATAGAGCGAATGAAGACCGTATAAAAACCGGAACATTCCAAGACCCAGTAGGGGGTGATCTGGATGATAGAATTGGTTCGTTTGCAGACACAACCCGTACGATTAATAGCAGTGAAGATTCAGATAATACCATGGATCAACCAGCACAAAGTGACACAACTATACAGCGTCGTTCACGTAGTCGTATTATAGAACGTCCAGTTGGAGATGAACTTCGTTTATGGAAGAATAAGGATCGGGAAACGGATGTATAATACCAGATTCTAATCAAAAACAGCTGCTTGTCCATCAGGTAGCTGTTTTTGATTTATAGATTATATCATCTTATAAGTCCACTCAGATAAAGTACTAAGCCTGCCAGGGCGCTGATACCAATCCAGGAAATCATTCCCAATAGTTTTTTGGATAATACTACAAATGACAAAATAGCCCAACCCAAGGCAAACCAATTGATAACTGAGATCTTGAATCCCTCCGGGAAGATGACAGATTGAGAAAATGTGAGAGTTAGATTTAAGATGACACCTACCACTGCTGCGGTGACCAATGCCAACATAGATTTGACTTTGGGATTTTGACGTGTTTTTTCTACTAGTGGGGCTCCTATAAGTATGAATAAGAAACAGGGTAGGAAAGTGTAATAAGTGGTTAATACTAACCCATTGGTAGCTGTAAGCAAAGATCCATCAGAATGATTATATCCAGCCAGAAAACCCACAAATGATAAAACCATGATCAAAGGTCCTGGAGTTGTTTCTCCTAGGGCAAGTCCATCAATCATCTGGTTACCAGATAACCAGTGGAACTGTTCAACTGTGATTTGTGCTACATAGGGAAGTACAGCATAGGCACCCCCGAATGTGATTAATGCTGCCTTCGTAAAAAATACAGCTATCTGCCAATAGAAAGGAAAATCTTCACTTGTGTAATAGAGAATAATCATTGGCAACCCCCATAAGAATATACCAGTTAGTGCCTGAGATAAAAAATGCTTAACGCGAAAAGAAGTAACAGTTGGAGTTGTATTTTGATTGATCAAATATTGATCCTCTTCTATATCCAGATGAATCTCGTCCTGATAAGACTTCAGGAGATATGGAAACCATCTCTGGCATATCCATGCTATCAGTATTGCAATAAGAATGAGATAGGGGAAGGAGATAATAAGAAAAAATATACAAATAAAGCTGCAAATAGCTATAGCATAATATAACGGTCCTAATAGTGATTTGTGAGCAATTTTAACAAGGGCAACTACTATGATAGCTATTACTGCAGGCTTCAATCCATAAAAAAGAGCATAAACCCAAGGGATAGTACCATAGACAACATATAAGATGCTAAGTCCTAACAGAAAAAAGACAGATGGAAGGACAAACAAAATCCCTGCTACTAGTCCACCCCGTGTTCCATGAAGCAACCAGCCAATATAGGTTGCCAGTTGCTGAGCTTCAGGGCCAGGCAATAACATACAGTAGTTGAGTGCATGTAAAAATCGGCCTTCTGAAATCCATTTCTTCTGCGTTACAACAAAGTTATGCATGATGGCGATTTGCCCTACTGGTCCACCAAAGCTGATAAAGCCAAGTTTGAGCCAGAACAGAAAAGCTTCGCGAAATGAGGGATAAGATAGTGAATTAAGCGGTTTGGGCATTGATACAAATGAATTAATACATAGAAATAAGCAAAACAGGGATGTTGTTGCATCCCTGTCTTAAACTTAGTGATTTCCATATTTTTTTCTCAGGCTATTACTGCCAATATAATTTTATTTTGAAGTTAATTATGAAAGGATGAAAAGACAGTTTTTTGATTATGCTTTATCCTGTTAATTGGTCTAAACGTTTTATGTCAAATCTGTTAGAGAGTCACTAAGTATATATTAGTTTGTTGCAAGGCCCTTACGTTGTTTATAACGTATCACATGACTGTCATCTGCTGGCATTCGCTGGACAAGGGTAGGAACTGCTCTAACTTTGGATTTATATTCTGAGAAAGATTTGAGCAAATCGGCTATTTTTTCAGGATGTGCTTTAAACTGATCTGCTTTCTCTCCAATATCTTCTTTCAGATTAAAGAGCAGCGTATCATGTGGGGCTACATCTCTTACACCCTGAATCCCTTTATTTCCTTTGTAAGGAAATTTTATCTTCCAGTCTCCTTTTCTGTAAGCTTGTATCTGACCATTGTAATAATAGAGAAATTCGTTCCCTTTGCGATTTGCTTTACCTGCCAGTACAGCAGTAATGTCCTCTCCATCTAGTGGTAGCGGATTAGATGACTTATAATCTGGTGAGCCGGCCAGGCTTAAAAAGGTAGGAAAGAGGTCAAACATAGTGGCAAGCTGATCATTAACCTGTCCGGCTTTGATCAATGAAGGATAATATGCTACAAAAGGAACACGTTGTCCTCCCTCAAAGGTTGTTTGCTTTCCCTCTCGTAAAACACCGGGCGAACCTCCATCTGTATCAAAAGCTAGCCATGGTCCATTGTCACTCGTAAAGATTACCAGCGTGTTCTGATCCAGATTGTTTTTCTTCAAAGTTTTTACAACTTCTCCAACACTCCAGTCCAGTTCTTCAATCACATCTCCATACAGACCTCGTTTCGACTTCCCACTAAATTCAGTAGAAGCATATAGAGGCACATGAGGCATACTGTGAGCCAGATACAAAAAGAACGGTTTGGATTTATTCTTTTCAATGAATTGAATTGCTTCCTGGGTATACGTTTTTGTTGTCAAATGCTGATCAACTTTAAATTCAGCTACATCATTGTTTCTCAGGTATACTACTCCCTGCATATCATTGCTATACGGAATACCAAAATAATAATCAAAGCCATTCTGTAAAGGCAAGAACTGACGGTGATGCCCTAAGTGCCATTTTCCAACTATTCCTGTTGAATATCCTTTTTGTTTCAGAGCCTCAGCAATGGTAACCTCCGAAGCTGGAATGCCTGTATAACTTTCTGGGAAAAATACCCCATCAATCCCCATGCGACAGGGATAACGACCTGTAAGCAAACCTGCCCGTGTGGGAGAACATACCGGTGAAGGTGTATAGAATGAAGTAAATTTAATCCCCTGAGTAGCTAACTGGTCAATATGTGGAGTGCGAACATCTGTAGCTCCATAAGTCCCTATGTCTCCATACCCCAGATCATCTGCCAGTATGAGGACAATATTGGGTTGAGCAGCTTTTACAACATTTTCTGATACGTTAGTTTTAGGCTTTTCTTTATATACTGAAAGAAAAATACCTGTGAAAAACAAAGCTATACTGGTATAAGAAGAGGTCAGAATGATTCGTGAACTCATATAAAGTTTGGTCTAAAAAGAAGTAAATGAATTTGTTACAGATGAGGTTGCTTGCTATAAATGTTTCGACTCAGAAAGCTTTTAATGACATACAGAGTTGTCTGTACTGAGTCATGTCTCTGATTTAGCGGTGGTATATAAATCAAAGCTTATAATATCTATACTAATTCTATAGACAAATATTTTTGAATTTTACTAAAATTCCAAGCATTTTATTTGTTTTCTGTAACGTATACAATAATCACAAAGAATAAATCCCTGTTATTAATCGTATATCCATCTTATATACGATTAATAACAGGGATTAGACTGAAATAGGTACAAATTTTAAAACTCTTCTGAAAACTAGTGATAGTTTTACTTATTCGGTTGTAGTAAACAACTTCCTATTTTCATTTGCTGGCATGACATTTTATCCTATTGATTCTGATCATGTAATTCATTTACTCTAACTCAATATATTTATGAAATTGTTTGGATGGAATATTGTTTGGGTGTTTGCCTTTGTATTGTTTATGAGCAGTTGCTCTGTAATTGGAGGAATCTTTAAAGCAGGTTTCTGGACTGGAATTATATTGGTAGCCTTAGTTATTGGTGTTGTCATTTATCTCTTTACTCGTAGATCTAATCCATAATTAAAGACATTGGAGGATCACATTATTTATTCAGATAAATAGTGTGATCCTGTGCTCACCAACCTCCGTCAAGTCCTTCTTGCAAAGCTTGTTTGTATTTTTCTGTATCGAAGCTGTAAAAATAAGGGGCTTTGTGTGCTACACCACTTCTACGTTCTTCCCATCGTTTGAGTATGCCATATCCGGTTATTTTTCGCTGAAAGTTTCTTCTGTCTAGCTTTTTGCCCAGAATAGTTTCATAGAGCTTCTGTAATTCTGGCATGGTGAATTTGTCAGGAAGCAGCGTATAACCAATGGGTTGATAATTCAAATGTAGTCGCAGGGTTTCGAGTGCTTTGTTTAAAATCAGGTTATGATCCAGCATCAACGATTTGATCTCCTGTAAATCCCACCAGGTGCAGTCATCGGAGATTGCATCAGCAGTAGGTTTTACTTGCGAAAATTCTACGAGTGCATAAAATCCTATACTTATAAACCGTTGAGCAAACCAATTATCCTCTGTTACTTCAATGCCTGTTTTCCTTGCTGACTCAATTAAGTCTTTGTTATTTGACCTATCAGGATCGCTGAATACATGAAATTGTTGTAAGAAGATATTGTCTAGTCCTGTTCTTTCTTTTAGAACGCGATTTGCTGCTAGTTCTACGGATTCTTCTTTACGCACAAATCCACCCGGTAAACCCCACTTATCTCTATCTTTCATTTTCAGAAGCAGTACTTTGAGCTGGTTTTCATGAAATCCAAATACAACACAGTCGAGAGAAATATGGCTTAAATAGTAGGTGGCTCCTGTTTCTAACAAATTCATCAGAGATTGTTTTTGTTCACTCATAGCATCGGGAATCGATATGTAAAGAAAATAAATTCTTTTGGTATTTGTTTTTCATATGAAAAAGCCTGTCATTGCGTTGTTGTAACATAATGCAAGATAATATAAAAAAAGTACCAGTGTTAGTTTCGTTATTGATCTTGCAAATAGGCTGTTAACCCTTATAAATTAGCATAGAATTTCATAATAATGAACAGGTAGAATCGACTAATAAACAAATGCCTTCTCTATGATAATCTGTACAAAACACCTGCTATATCTCTTCATATTTGTGAGTTTGGTTACATATGGACAAACATCTAAACTAGCAACTATTACACTAAAAGATGGGAAGATTTCAGGGACAAAGAATCAGAAGGGATATATACACATGTTTAAAGGTATTCCTTTTGCTGCACCTCCGGTAGGAAATTTACGATGGAAAGAGCCGCAGCCTGTTATACCCTGGAAAGGAATCCGCAAGTGTGATACTTTTTCTGCAAGTGCTATGCAGACCAAACCTGTTCCTTTTATGATGTATACACAGGAGTTTCTGGCACCTGCTGAACCCTTGAATGAAGATTGTCTGTATCTGAATGTGTGGACTCCCGCTAAATCCGGAAATGAAAAGTTGCCAGTAATAGTATGGATTCATGGAGGTGCATTTGTGAGTGGCTCCGGCTCTGTTCCTATTTATGATGGTGAAGAGATAGCAGGAAAAGGAGTTGTATTTGTTACAATAAATTATCGTTTGGGGGTATTAGGCTTTTTGGCTCATCCAGAACTTACCAAAGAATCTGCCCATCAGGTATCTGGAAACTACGGTTTGTTAGATCAGATTGCGGCTCTTCGATGGGTAAAAGAAAACATAGCTGGATTCGGAGGAAATCCCAATCTGGTTACTATAGCGGGACAATCTGCCGGAGCATTTAGTGTTAATGCTTTGATGGCTTCTCCTTTGGCTAAAGGGTTATTTCATCGAGTAATTGCTGAGAGTGGAGGGATGTTTAATGGGAATACTGCTGGGCAAAAGTTGGAGGATGGAGAAAAAAATGGACTAGAGCTGGCACAAAAGATGGGAACTGCTTCCATCGCAGAACTACGTGCCAGGTCAGCAGAAGAACTTATAAAAGCAGGAGGAATGTTTCGGCCTGTTATTGATAATTATGTATTGCCTGCAATTTATACAACATTTGCTGCAGGTAAACAAAATGATGTACCAGTATTAACAGGCTGGAATGCCGGCGATGGATTTGCTTCCCCTAATCCATTAAGTGCTACGGCTTATAGAGAAGATGCCGAAAAGAAATACGGCCGTAAAACAACTGATTTTTTGAAAGCCTATCCTGGGAATACAGATGAAGAAGCCAAACAATCTCAGTTTGAACTTGCAAGAGATCAGGTATTTGGCTGGCAAAACTACACCTGGGCCAGTCTACAATCAAAATCAGGTAAAAATAAAACCTTTCTCTATTATTTCAGTCAGGTCCCTCCTAATAAGGCTGATGGCATATCTTATGGTGCTTTCCATTCTGCTGAAATTTCGTATGCCCTACATACTCTTCATAAATGGGATCGTCCATGGAGAGAATCAGACCGAAAGCTGGAAGATGTAATGTCCTCTTATTGGGTAAACTTCGCTGCAACAGGTGATCCAAACGGAAAAGGGTTACCTATCTGGCCTGCCTTTACTACTGATTCCAAACAAGTAATGGAGCTGTCTGACACAGGCAAAGTGCGTGAATTGCCTTCCCGTACTCAGTTTGAGTTCTGGGATATGTACCAGACTTCCTTACAGAGATAGAATAATTTAGTCAGGATATATATTTTATAGACGTAATTCTTTATTCATAAATTCGTATATGACTTCTAGCCGTACGCTTTCTCTTATTATCCTTAGCTTGTTAATCATACGAGGTACATATGCACAAACACTACCGTCTGGCCCTCAGGTGTTAACATTCTTCTCTAATGCGGATGACACAGAACAACCTTATGGATTGTATCTGCCTAAGAATTACAATCCGCAAAAGAAATATCCTTTGGTAGTGATGCTACATGGCGCCGGATCGAATCACCGTCTTGAATTACGTAGAGTATTTGGAAAAAGTAATGCGCCTGGTGAGACAGATGTAGAAGCAAGCCTTTCTTTTCCGGAATGGAAAGATGTTGAGTATATCGTAGTATCACCTTACGCAAGAGGTACTGCAGGATATCAGGGCATTCCTGAAAATGATGTGTATGATGTTCTGGCAGATGCAAAGAAAAGATTCAGCATTGATGAAGACCGTGTTTATCTTACAGGTTTGTCTATGGGAGGAGGAGGAACACTTTGGATAGGACTTAGTCGTCCGGATATCTGGGCTGCGATTGCTCCGGTTTGTCCTGCACCACCCAAAGGAACGCAAGATTTAGCTATGAATGCGCTGAACTTTCCAGTCCATTTCTTTCATGGAGATGCTGATCCGGTAGTGCCAGTAGCAGGAACTCGTGACTGGGTAAAAAAGTTAACTGAACTGGGTACAAAAGTGGAATACAAAGAGTTTCCGGGTGTCCAACACGATAGCTGGGTTGGAGCATATAAGGATGAGTTTATTTTTGGCTGGTTTGATCAGTTTAAACGCAATCGTTTTCCAGGCCAGGTTCGTTTTGCTACCAGACAGTATAAATACAATCGTGCGTATTGGGTGCGACTGGATCAGTTTACTCCGGGAACACTGGCTAGTATTGATGCTAGGTTTACAGCACCAAATGAGTTGATGATTAAAACATCTGCATTGGATGCTTTCACTCTTACATTGACAGGTCATCCTAAATTTGTAAAAGCTGGCAAGCCATTAGCTATTACTATTAATGACAAAAAAATAAAAGTACCTGCCTTATCATCAGAGTTTATCTCTTTGCAACTGCAAAATGGTAAATGGAGTGTTGTGCCTACACCTGTGGCAAGTGCAAAGAAGCAAGGTGAAGAAGGTCCGTTGAGTGAAGCTTTTGCTGCCCGACATATCTATATATATGGTACTGGTGGAAATCCCACACCTGAAGAATTGAAAGCACGACAGGATATCGCTTTACAGGCAGCAAACTGGTCTACCTATCGGGGTGAATTTTTGGGAAGAATTATGTTCTTTCCACGTGTCTTATCAGATAAAGAAGTTCGTCCCAGTGATTTGGAAAGTTCAAATCTGATTTTGTTTGGAACTAAGGAAACCAATCTGCTGATTGAAAAGTATAGTGATCGTTTACCCTTGCAGTTGAACGCAACTGCTGCCAAAGATCATGGATTATTTTATGTTTTTCCAGTTGATAAACACTATGTAGCTGTTAACTCCGGATTGCCCTGGTGGACTGGACTAAAACCTGAAGGATATCCGTTTTTACCTCCCGCACAACGTGTCCTGGGTGATTTTAAGGATTTTATTTTATTCAAAGACTCTGTACGAAATGTAGTAGCAGAAGGATATTTTGGTACTAACTGGAAACCATCAGAGTCAGAAGCAAAAAAGATAGCTGCCCTAGGAGTAGTCTCATTACGCTAGAAACATAACGAAGTGAAAAATATGCCTTGTGTATTTAGTTGGAATGAGTAATGAAAAGAGGTGGATACTATCCACCTCTTTTCATTGTTAGATGCGTTACAGCATTTGAGAGATCCTAAACTACTATAAGCTTACAACAATCTTACCCTGAGTTTTTCCTGTAGAGATTTGCTGATGAGCTTTGGGGAGTTCCTGAAACGCATAATTGTGTGAAATGTGTGATTTCAATGCCGCTGATGCAAGTAGAGTGGCTATCTGTTGCATATCATCTCCGTTTGATACAACTCCCAATCGATGAGTAAATACTTCTTTTGCTTTGGCCTTGTCTGCAATAGACCCTTCAAAAAAAGTAAGAAGCGTAATTACTCTACCTCCCTTTTTAACTGTGTCCAGCGATCGTAGTACATGATCCCCATAAATAGAGTCAATAACTACGTCAGCATACTGTACCCGGTCTTCAAACTTTTCCTGTGTGTAGTCAATAAACTCGTCTGCTCCCAAACTTAGTACAAATTCTTTGTTAGGAGTAGAGGCAGTTCCGATTACATAAGCTCCAAAGTGTTTGGCAATCTGAACAGCATAATGTCCCACTCCACCAGCTGCAGCATGGATCAATACCTTATCACCTTTTTTTACCTTTGCATAAGTCATCAGTGCTTGCCAGGCGGTTAATGCTGCCAATGTAGCGGCTGCCGCTTCTGCATGGTTGATAGTTTGTGGCTTCAATGCCAGATGGGAGGCTGGGGCAGCCACATATTCAGCATAGGCATTTCCATGTCCTGGGAAGTTTACCATTCCAAAAACCTCATCTCCTTTTTTGAATTGAGTGACCTGGTCTCCCGTTGCTACCACAATACCTGATATATCCCAACCCAGAATAAAGGTGTCTTCATCTGGTTTAGGTTGCAGATAGGTAATAAGTGCTTGTTGATGTTGTCTTACAAAGGCATCAACAGGATTGATACTGATAGCTTTTACTTGTACTAAAACTTCATCTTTATTGATAGCTGGAGTTGGGACTTCAGCAAACTGCAATTTTTCAATGCCTCCGGTTTCTTTTAGTGTAATTGCTTTCATGATAGTATAGTTAGATGTTCATGAAACAAATCTCCGGAAAATAGCAGTGTGGAGTCTTGTAAAAATTCAGGTTAATCTGGTATCTTTATAGGTATGCAGATACAAAATCTATTTCAGCCATTTGATATTGAGTTTGTGCGGGTGGATGAATGCCCTATCAAAATGCACAAAAATACTTTTTTCGAACTTGCCTATATTGTAGAAGGAGAAGGTATCTATCATATTGATCAGAATAAATTTAACTATAATGCTGACAATCTGTTTCTTCTGATGCCTTTTGAGGTACAGTTTACCAAGGTGAAACGTACTACCACATTTTTGTTCATTCGCTTTAACAATATCTATTTCAGAGCACAAAAACCCAGTGAACAGCACAGCAATCTGAATGGTTGGATACAGAAACTAGAATACATTTTCCAGAATAATAACTATCAGCAGGGATGTATTATACGAAATGTACCTGACAAACCCTTGGTTCGGTCACTGGTTGCTGCTATTATACAGGAATATGTAAATCAGGGCACATTGCAACAAGAGTTGGTACAGCAGTTGGTAAATACACTGATTATAGTGGTAGCTCGCAATATTTCCATGCATGTGGCCGATAAAACCCAGGTAAATAATTCAGCTTTGCTGGATATACTACACTACATACACCTGAATATTTACAATTCTGAAAGGTTAAAGGCTGAAACGATTGCTGCTCACTTTAATATATCTCTCAACTATATAGGCGAATACTTTAAAAAGCATACAGGGCAAAATCTGCAGCAATATATTATCAACTACAAGCTTTCATTGGTTGAGGTAAGGCTTCTGCATAGTGATATGCGATTAAATGAAATTGCCTATGAGTTCGGATTTACGGATGAAAGCCACCTCACAAAAACCTTTAAGAAAAACAAAGGAATAACCCCTACAGAATATAGAAAAGGGAGTATAGCTGTATAGCTGCTATTTTTTGACAGTAGATTTGCTTTCTATCTGTTAAAAAAAGAGGCTATCCCCAATTCTCTAACGAAGTCAGATACTTCAAGAATTGGAGATGACTCTTATTCAAATATAGCTGATGGCAAACACTATATATCCTCTGCACTAGCTTTGTGCACCTGCATCTCTCCAGCCTTTGTGACTACCACAAAATGATTGCGTTTTGCTGCTGGCAAGATGGAGACAATAGGCTGCTTAACCTCAAACGTATGGCAGCATTTAGGATTATCCTGAGTAATGGTATATACCTCTACAATTTGTGAATCTGCTACTATAACAAAGTTATCCGGAATGTAACACAGATGCTGAACGTCCTTTCCTCTGGCAAAAAACTCATTGGATTTCTGCATCTTCCACATTGAATGTCGTATCAGTACACAACCTTCTTCTGTACTCACGATAAAACGAATGGCAGTGTGATGATTGGTCGCAGTCATTTTACGAATAGGTGAACCTAAATCAATTCGTAAATGTCTGTCAGGAATCAACTGGATCAGCGACTCACCATCTGCTGTATGATACATCTCCTTTCTGTAAATCATTTCTCTTACCGGTTGAATAAGTGCAAGAGGTTGTTGATCGGTCTGATGGGTATTGTTGGTAGACAACAAGGTTCCATCTATAGAATATGTACTTAGCACTTCATTGCTATGTACAGTATGCAGTATAACTACCTCTCCACTTTCATTAAAGCAAATCCCATGTATGGCATTTGGTAGAAATGACGGATGTAACACACTGATTTCATCCCGAAAATGCATGGAGGTAGAGAGCACCTTTTGTTTCTGAGTAAGAGTATAATCAGTATGAAGGATAACATATTTTGAAAATGCCGGATCATGAATCAGATTAAAATAGGTTGGAGAACTGGAAATAGTACTCCATACAATGTACTCGATATCGAATTCTGAACTGATGCGGGCGATATAGAGAATATTTTGTTTAATACCAAAGGCCAGAAACTGATCCTGATAAGCAATTGCCTGAATCCAGGAAATATCACTTACCAGTTTGAATGTAGAGACCAATGTATCTTTCTGAACAGTGGATACGGTTGGTGCAGGTTTGGGTATAACAGGCTGTGTTCTGATCTGATGGATATATCGGTTGGTATCCGGAATCAGTAATTGGTCATTGGGAACAAATGTTTTTAGCTTGTTTAGAGATGTTGTGTTTCCTGCCGACGCTTGTTCACTAATAATTGTAAAAGCTATATTTTTAGAAATGTCAGAGCTGTCCTGATCCTTATACTGAGGATAGGTCTGGGTCAGTACATTAAGTAAACTATTTCTTTTACTAGAAGGTGTCTGCTGATAGATTCCTTCCATGTGTTTGCCCCACTGGTCTTTTTCCGTTTTGGCAACCAGATCTGTATACTGAAGCAGACAAGTTTCAGCCTGAGTAGAATCCTGCCACCCATCCAGTAAGATCTGTTTTGTCCGTTGAGGGGATTCCAGCTTATGAAGCGCAAGTCGGGAGGCATCCAGATAGTCTTTCTGCTGTAATGATCGTTCCAGACATTGTTCATACAATTGATCTGCTTTATCTTTTTGTTCCAGAACCGTATACAGATCTCCTGCTTTTTCAAACCGATTCATTTCTACATAGAGATCAATGGCTTCATGAAACAAACCTCCTTCTTCAAGACATTCAGCTGCTGCTGCAGTATTTCTCAAATGATCTTTGTACAGAACAGCCGCTTCACGAAAGTGTTTACCTTGTTTAAGGGTATTAGCTGCACTATGGTAATCACCCAATAAATGAGCATAGATATAGGCTGCCTTTTTGAAGTCACCAGCTTCTATTTCTTTATTGGCAGCATTCTGGTATTTTCTACGTAAATCCTGATAGTAGTTATCTACATTCCACCCATCTACAGGACCACCTCCGCCTAAACCAGAGAGACTGAAGTTGGTATCTCTGCGACTAAGTGTGGAAGATGGAGGTGCCATTCCTCTATTCTGATAGTTTCCATCCAGAGGAATAGCATATTTCAAAGCTTCTTCCATATTTTCGTCAAACATCCGCAGTAATCGTTGTAATTCGCTTTCTCTTTTTTTCTGGAGATCTTCCAGCTTTTCGGATGCCCAGTTTTGTATACCTCCTATCAGCTTGCTAATAGAAGCGCCTATACCACCTCCTGATCCACCAGAACTACCTGCTCCACTTGATCCTGATCGTGTTTTGGTTGAAGATGGTTTAGCTGGTTGGTTCGGATCTGCTTGTGAGAGTTTGCGGAATAAACTCAAAATAGCATTTACAATCGCCCAAATAATACCCATAATCACTCCTAAAATACCAATGAGGAGCTTTAATAAGAAACTAGTAGTTTGTGAAACAGGGGTTTGAGCTGAAGGTGCCAACTCTTGAATAGGCTTACTTCCTACAGATTCTTGGACAGACTCTTTAAAGGATTGCATAAGTTCATCCAACTGCATTTGCTGCAATCCGATTCGTTGCAATCGGGGAGAAGTTGAGACACCGGTGTGGGCAAAGTTCCATTCCTTTTCTATAGGAAACGAATAGGCTATCAGATCTGTCAGATCAATCTGATCTGTTTTTTCAAAGCCAATGAAGCCAATACCTGGATGAAATACCTGATAATCCCATACCAGTAATGAACGAAGTTCTTCTGGTGTGATAGCAGGACTCAAGTTTGATTGAATGGGAATAAACAGTTTCTCTGCTAATGCACCATAAGGATTTCGGATATATGGCAGTTTAGCAGATTGATTACCTCGAAATACTACAAAAAGTCCCGCAGGATGTACAGATCGTATACTTTCGGGTATGATAAAACATACCAGTTGATCAGGATCTATCTCCCAATGGTTTATTTCTGTCAGCCATTCTTCCGGAGTGGTTCCACGGACAAACGCTCCACCCAGTATATACTGACTATGTTCGTTATAGGTTAGAGAGAGTATCATCCAATGGTATCAATAAAAGTTTGAATGTATTTGATATAAAACTCATTTGAGTTTATAGCTTTTGTGGAATCAGGTAAAAATTCAACATTGCCACACCATTGCCCATCGGATGACCAACAGGCTACTGGCCGGTTAATAATCAATAAAATTGTCACATTGGGGATAATACGATCAGAGCTTTGTAAATGAAGGAGGCCCCGCGAATCAAAGACTACAGAACTTCCATCAGGCCATGTATATCTGGTAAACTTCAGATTCGGATTGGAAATCTTTGGTGGTTTAATTTCTATCCCCTCATCTACAGGATGATACCCTTTAAAGTCAACCCACTTCAGTGTAGAGTTAACTTGATGCCTGGCCAGTTTGTGATTCCCTACGCACAAACTTCCTTCAGAGATATACACCTGTTGTACACGACTTAATACATGGTAGCCTGACTGATTGCTTTGATGTATATTTTTCAGATAAGGTTCTTTTGCTACACTTTTTAACTTTTTTATTTTCTGGATGACATCCAGCATAGGTTTCTGGTAAACGATTGTTCCATCAAAGGCATTAATACAAAACGCGCTGGTATCTAATGTAACGTAAAAATTGGATAGTGTTTCTGGATCAAAAAGCACTTCATCCGCTTTTTGGATTGTATGTGAAAAGTCAAAACGGGTAACCTGATTCCCATGGATAGAATAGAGTTGTACACCAGACGAATTATCTACCATAATGTATACATTGCCATCTCCTTGACCAAAGGTATACCTTCCGGATTCAATAAACTCTAATAATTCATGAGCTCCTGTCTTTTCTTTTGACCAATATAACAATCGCTGATCAGTGGTAACACACAACAATCCTGTAGGATCAACATCAAACGCATGAGATTGAGATACTCTTACTTTTAAAGAGGGATAGAGAAGTGGTGCGGTTTCTTCCTGAAGGAATGCCGGAAATTCAGAGGATATATGCTTTGTTCTTGGTTTTGTTTTTTTGGCAGAAGGAAATAATATTTCTTCCATATCCAGCTTTGCCTTACTTAGTAACTTCATTCTGCCTTCGATCAACTCAAAAAACTGAAGTTCCCCACTTCTGTTTACCGTAATCAGAAAATTGAGCAATGGTCGTATGGTAGCCAGATGAGCTATAAAGGTATGATCATTCAGTGTTTCTTCTGTTGTAATAAAGAAATTCTCTGTTTCCTGACTAAAGGTTTGTGTAGTAAGAAAAGAAGTTAATGCTTCTCCACAATGTAAGGAAGGATCAAGATGCTCCAACGCACTTATAACTCCTTCTTTTGTCGTTAGGTCGATAGGTAGAGAGGATTTGCCTTTCAGTACAAAGCTTTCTATAGTAGCATGTGCTTTATTATTAACCACACAGGCCAACGCAGCTGACATCGCAAAAATACGTGGAGTACCCCATAGTTTCAGGGTTGTATCCAGTAATATGATCCGCTCAGGATTTTGATGTGTAGGTGGTTGTTCTCTTCTAAGGTATAATGCTTCATTGTTGGCTAAACGGGCCATGAGTACAATATCATCATTGGCTAGTTCACTTAAAAGAAGACGATCAAAATTTCCACGATTGGTAATGTCTGCTACCCCACCTACAGGCTGGTCACTGCTATCTTGTGAATGCATAGGTATATGCAATACAGCAAGCAGGCGTTTGATAAGCCGGCTCAGACTTTCTGTTTCCGGATCATCTGCCAGTTGTTCCAGTAGAGTACGGGTTTCTTCCAATGGAGGAAGAACCTCAGGTGGCATCGGAAGCGTCGATATCCCTGTCCGAAGCTTCTGTCTGAGCTGATCTGTAGTCTCATAAACTTTTGAAACCGCATAGAGATTCTTCAGATCTGCAATAAAATGCTGACAAGTGATAGATTTGGTTGTCTGAAAAAGTATTAACCCATCTAACCGTCCGCTTTCCCACTCGCTGATTAGTGATTTGGCCTGTTGTTGGGTTGTTTTGTGTTGAGATGTTTCAAAGATGACCTGGAGCAGATGTGTACGTGCTGTGCCACTGCGAAATTCTTTGGGTAGTTCACTGATTCTGTCCAGCAGATTGGTTACTCCTGTCAGAAGTGGATCAATATCTTTGAGTAAAGGATTGTGCTTTTCTTTTTCCAGTAAGGCATTCTTTACGGCATACAACATTTCCAAATTAGCCGTTGAGGCAAACCAGGTATCCTGACAAGCTGCCAGTACAAGCAATATTGAACCTAAGGGAGGTAGCCCCAGCAACTGTATGTCAGTCATGATAGTTGACAGATCTTCCCGATAGCAAATCGTAGTACCATTTTGCCACTCCATGATCTGACCATTCTCTGCCCAGTGCCAGAAATATTGCTGGGGAGGACAGAAATAATCCTGAAAGGCAATGATCTGGTTATTTAGTTTCATGGGATACTTGTGTTAATCGGATGGCACTACGGGTTGCTGGTACAAAACAGGATAGTGGAATAAGTTCCCACTCGTCACTTGAATGAAATACAAGTAAATTTCCTTTTTGAGGATTAAGTTTCTTTTCAATAATATCAGTTATCAGTGGAGGATCAAAATCATATCCGGAGGGTACTAGTAAGGTATTGTGCCTCCAGTATTCCTTACCCGGAATGGAAGGTAGTAAATCACCTATAATAAATACCTCCTCTTTTTCTGAGACGGCAAATCGTACCTGTTGAAGGCGAATCTCAGGTGCTGTTTCAGCATAGGCTTTCCAGGTGGCTAAAGAAACGAGTAGAGCAGCCCCTGGTTTCTCCTGTCCAGAGGCAACAAGCTGGGCAATGTGTGGTCTTTGAAACTTCCCTGGTAATACAGACACTGGCAACTCTACTGAAATAAATGTAGTTAGAGGTTGCCAGGATAAAGATGGTAAGGTACCTGTTGGCGTTACCCCACCAGCAGGAAACAAACGATTTCGTTCATCCAGGAAATAGGTATGTAAAGCCGGAAGTTGCCGTATGCGTATGTCTATCTTCTCACTTACAACTATACCACGGAGCCATATGTGATCTCCATTTTCTGCTGCGCGTAAGCCGGGAATACACCGGACTGCTCCCAGAGTTTGTTTATCTGTATGGTTAAAGACCAGGATTTGCTCTTTCATAGTTTAACGAATAGGCATTGTTATCTGCACTTGTTGCTGAATCAAAAAATCAGTTTATGCTTTTTCCCCGGTATGCAGAATCTTTTTCCATAGTTCGTCCATTTTTTGCTGGACATATTTTCGTTGTTCTTCATTGGTAAGCCATTCACAACGTCCATTCAGATAACGAAGCCTGTCTTTAATTACTGTACGATCAGGTAACGAGGTTTCTGGTTTATCCCACTTTTCCATTAATATTACTACTTCCTGATACAACTCATCCGCATTGGGAATGGCATTGATGTGTGCCTGAGGATGAGATTCTGATTTTTCAGGATCTGCCTCTACTACAGAATTAACGATACCAGCTATAATTTCCTGCTGTTCCTCTGTGTCCCAGATATAACGTAACACCCAAAAGTCAGATGGTTGTGCTTTGGTGCGTTTACACAATAATGCACTGGCAGCTATAAGCCGCTGTAGTTTTACTGCCCGTCTATCAGAAACAGAAAGTCCCGCATTTCGTAGTTTCTGTATAAGATCAATATACAGAGGACGAATTTCATGTAAGTCCACCTGTGCTGTCAGATATTGAAGCTGAGCTACTTCATCAGTAGTAATTCTGGGAGGATTATCTACCGATTTACGTTCCAGTTGCCAGCCTGCCAGCAATACTTCGTTTAATAATTTAGGATCTACATAATCACACCGAACCCGGATCAGAAAACGGTCAAAGAGAGCCTGTAAGGCTTCATCTTCTGGTAAATGGTTACTGGCACCTATAAACATCAGAGCAGGTAAATGTTTGGTTTCCCGTCCCCGACGAAATATTTTTTCGTTCAGTGCCATCAGCAAGCTATTAAGAATGGCACTGTTAGCGTTCAATAACTCATCGAGGAAGACTAGTGAGGCTTCCGGAAGCATCCCTTCTGTATTGGTTACCAGATCACCTTCCCGAAGTTTGCGGATATCAAATGGCCCAAAAAGTTCATTAGGTTCTGTAAACCGGGTAAGGAGATATTCAAATGTTTTGCCATCCAGCAGCTTGGCTAATTCACGCACCATGGCGCTTTTTGCCGTGCCTGGAGGGCCTAGTAAGAATAAGTTTTCACGTCCAGCCAGGCAGATTCCCATCAGATCAATAATGTTATCTTTTCCAACAAAGGTGTTCTTAACGTGTTGTAATACCTGATTTAGTTTATCAATGAGCAGAAGGTCTTTTTCTGTACTGGTTTCCATGAAGTTTTGTAGGATGATAATGTTTGGAATAAATAGTGCAGGGATTGTATAGATACGAATGCCCTGTTTGTGTTAATATTCAATATGGGTCAGATCTTTTGTTACATGTTTGAGTTCTGGCCAGAAACGGTCTGCGTGTATACCCAATGCCGCCTTTACCAGATCATACAATTCAGGATGTGTGAGTCGTTTGTGATCACGTTTCTGAATGATACGATCCACATAGGTATATTTTAAGGAAGGGTGTAGTCGGATAAACGTAGTATGATCTGAATTTTCCTCAATATCAACTCCTACAGAAGAAAACGGCCAGGATTGTGCTGTATTTCGCAGAAGTTGTACCAGTACATCATCAGGCGACAGACCTTTGGCAAAATGCATGAGGTCTGGCAGGAAACGCAATGTCAGATCAATAGAGTAGATGGCCTCTGCTGAAGGAGGGCCTGAATAAGGTAAGAGATAGGTTCTAACCTGACTCTCTGTAAGATGGCGCAACAAAATAGACTGACATGCCCGATAAATAAGCATAGCTCCCCACAAGGCAGCTTCAGGCAAGAAGGCTGGTGCTGTATGTGGTATGTCTACCAGTGTTGTTGCATAGTATTGCTCCAAAACCTGGCAGGCTTCCTGTTTTTCTATTTCACTAAAAGGCTCTATCGTTGCATTTACAGTAACATTTCCCTGTTGGGTGAGGTCTGTAATAAAGTCTGTTAATGTTACTGTTTTCATAAATTCATAGTCACTAATAGCAGTTAGTCTGACAACGTCTTAAGAAAGTTAAAAATATATCAGCTTTGCTACTTGTATGGTGTGATGTCCTTAATATACAAAAATAATAGGATTTGTTTAGGAAAAGGAGATAATGGCTTCTGAAATAAAACCTTTGTAAGATGTAACAGAGAAACACTACTTCTGAGAAGATATAAAGCAACGAAAAAGATTTGGGAGCCTGATAGTTGGACGAATAAAATTTTCGGAATAAATTACCCGTAGCCGCAACTAGTGCTTTTTCTTTTATCCATTATCGTAGCCTCATGATCATTTACGAAACAAACCAAAACTTTTGGCGTGACATTTCCCATTTAACACGTAGCTGGACCATGCGACGCATTCTACGGGGTGCTGCTGGTGTTGCAGCTTTTACAAGTGTTTTTTGTGTTCTTTTTATTGAAGTATGGCCTAAAGAGTTTACCATCCCATCCACTATCTTTTCGCTATTAGGTATTGTACTCAGTGTATTGATGGTATTCAGGACCAATAGTGCCTATGACCGCTGGTATGAAGGACGCCGGCTGTGGGGAACACTGGTAAATAATAGCCGTAACCTGGCTATCATGATTCATGCTACTTTTCCAAAAGAAGATATGCAAAGCCGAAAAGAGCTGGCTATTCTGATTTCCAATTTTGCCATTTCATTGAAAGAACATCTGCGGAAAGGGGTGATATGGAGTGAACTAATCCATTTTACACCAGAAGATCAGGCTTCGTATCAAACCAAAAAACATATTCCCAATCACATAGCCTCATTGATTCACCAGAAGGTGCAGGTTGTTTACCGGAGTGGTGCTCTTGGGGACGCAGATATGATCAATTTCAAACCACATATGCAGGTATTTATGGATGTGGCAGGTGCTTGTGAACGGATCAAGAAAACACCTATTCCGTTTTCATACAGTGTATACATCAAATTACTGATTCTGGGCTATTCGGTTATGCTTCCTTTTGGTCTGATTCAGGACTTTGGGTATTTTACTATTCCGCTGGTCACGTTTATTTTCTTTACATTTATCGGTATTGAAATAATGGCGGCAGAGATAGAGGAGCCATTTGGACTGGATTGTAATGACTTGCCCACAGGAGATATTGCAAAAACAATTACAACCAATGTTTTTGAGATACTATCTGTCGACCAGTCTGCTCCAGTAACTCAGCCAGCAACTACTGATTTATATACCAAGGTATTCTAACAAAGTCTCAGACCCTTTATGTTATAAACCATTCAACGTCCACTAGATAATAACCAAGGTAGGTAGCGGAATTACTGAGAATGGAACATGTAATTGTATGTGAACACTATGAATGTAGTGGTATAAAAGCGGCACTTGAAATACTAAAAGAGGTATGTGAATTTGAAGCAGGTATTATTGATCACTAAGCATTAACCTAAAAATATCTGATCCATTGTTTGTTCTCAGAAGAGACTATACAATGGATCAGTTACTTTCTATCGTCCAGTGTATTTCATCTTTGAGTGCAGGTAAGCTTTTCCAGTTTAGTGCCTTCCCCTGAATGATATAGAGTTTATCCTGAATCTTATAATGAAGGATTAACAGACTATCCCGTTTGTTATACTCATACCTGATCTGAGTTTGGTGCATGGTATAATCTGTCAATACAAATACATGAGATGCGCTGTCAATCTGTAATTTGAAATCTTTCATCTGGTCAGCCTGATCCTGAAAAATAATGTATCCATTGCGATGAATAAAAAAGCGTTTTATGGAAGAGAAAGGATTTTGCATAACAGAATCCCTAGATGTGGTTTGTACCTGGTAGGCTCCGTGTAAAAATGGTCTTGCTACCAGATCATCATTAAAAGTCTTTCTCTGCCTATAAGGATAAAGGGCTTCCAGAAAAAAGAGGCTACTAATGAATAGCTTAAGTGTACGTTGAATAAGAGCCTGATGAGGAAACAGAACGGGAGAATCTTCAACGGTTAAAGCTGCTGGTTTCTGCAGAATGAAAAACTGATAGAGTAGACTGACTTGCGGAGACAAGGCAATTAGAGCCAGCAGTAAAAGAAAGCAGGAATAAAGCTTCACTGAAATATCAAATCCTATATTGATGGTAACAATATTGATCATGACTCCAATCGAGAGGAGCAAACCTACTACGCGCGTTCTCTGAAAGAGCAGTAATAAAGCTGCCAAGACCTCAACACAACCTGTAATTACATTGTATAGATACGAGGTGCCTATTGTGCTCCAGTATAAAATATCCTTACTTAACTGGCCGAAAGGGGTATAGAGAATATTGGGTTCTGGCAGATAAAACTGTGCTTTAAAAATTTTATCTACTCCATATTTCAAAAGCTGCAAGGCCAGATAGTAAGAAAAAACTTTTCGCAACAGAATGAATATAGCTCCTCTATGAACTCTCCATCTTTTGGATGCTTCAAACAAAAAAGACAGACCTCCTGATAGGATAAGTAAGAGCAGAAGCAGGAAATATAATGAGGTTGAGTCAGAAGAAATTCCAGAATGAATTTTCTCAATACCCGCTATTGGCGCAATGACTTGAATCAAGCCTCCAAAAAGAAATTGGGTATACTTTTCCTGAAAAGGGAAGAAGATAAAAGGAAATGGAATAAATAGAACACACAGAAATGCGAAAAGATAAATTCCTGTCTGTAGATAATGACTCAGACTCATTGAGAGTTAATAGTAGTAGGCTGCTATAAAAAGATTGGCTATCAGTTCCAGAATATAAGCTGCTTCCACTTTAAAGATATAAATGCTGTAAGTATAGCAAGTACACCAACCAAGCCAACAAGTAGTAGCTTTGAGCTATCAAGAGGAGGATGATTTGTGTTTTGAGGTATCAAAGAAAAAGAGCCTTCTTTCTTTTTGTTTTTGGGCAACTTGGTAGTTGATTCTTTGTATTCTATAAATGGGACTGAATCAAGAGAATTCTGAAAGTTATACTCTTCCTGAAGGAAGGTCTTTATCTTCTTTTTGGAATGTTTTTTGGATACAATAGGGTGATTGCTAAGAGTAATGGCATACTTTTCAGACTGATTGCCAGGGCTATTAGATTTATTACTGCAGACTAACACTGTAATCGTATCTGAAACAAACACCACACTGTCAAGGATATGTTTAGGGCGTTTATGGTAAGGGACCTCCCCAAAGTTGGAGCTTTCCAGATCAAAGAAATCATTCTTCAGAGCAGTTCCGAAAGTTTCGACGCTACCACTATGGCTTTTATGGGCAATAAGTTTGGTTTGCCCATTGGAAAATATACAGATAAAAGTAAAGATACCTGCCAGAATAAATTTCGTATTCATAGTGATAGGGTATAAAGACGATGATCTTTTCAGAAACAGATAAAGATAAGAATATTTATCTGTTTCTGAAAAAAGTACTGTATCAGTTCTGAATAAGAGAAAGATAATAGGTCATATCTTCTGAATAAAATGTATTTCCATTGCGTTGATCCAGCTTTTGCACAATCTGCTGACATTGTCCTTCAATCCATGTGATCAGGGAGGCTACTTCATACGTATCTTCTTCGATTGGCTGTACATCTGCAATTGGCACTTTAAGCTTGATCGTTTTTTTGCCTGCTTTCTGTAAGGCTTTCATAAAAAGAAGAAAGCCCAAAAGAAATTGATAGCGATAGGCTTCAGGTTGGGTATTAGTGCAAAATCCAATTTGTTTTTCAATGACCGCCCGACCTTTTATGAAGTCTTCTGTGAGTGCATAGTATGTCAGTAGATACCCCATTTCTTTCAGTACTGCACTGGTAAGCGGAATTTTCTTTCGGGCCAGAATAGCATGATCTTTTGCTACCTCTGTATTGCCAGATAGCAAATTTACCATTGCAGTTTTGGAATAGGTATAATCAGGTACTTCCTTACACTTTTTGGTACCATTTAACAATGGTTGAGCCGTATGCAGGAATGCAGGATAATCCCGTAAACTCAAATAGATATCCAGCACATTGTTTGGTTGACAGGCGTCACAATCATCCAGCAGACAGCTGCTGGTATCCTGAAGATAGTTTTTCAGGTGCTCCTGTGCTTTGGAAAGGTTCCCGAGATGAGCATAGACAATCATCCGGAAGTAATCTATTATGCGTGTGCCTGTACCATAGTCCAGAAAACGCCTTTCCATATCCTGTTGCAAGTCTTCTATTTGCTGTAAGGAGACAGACGCATAACATGGCAGCTTTATAATGACCCACTTATACATCCATAAAACAGAATACTGATGATTCTTGTTGTGACCTTCATCCATTCGTTTTAGCAACCACGGAAAAATAGCTATGGTTTTATCTGGTTTGTGTAACCAGGTTACTTGTCTGATATAAGCAATACGAGCCTCAAATTCAAGATCTTTGTCTTTGAAGAACTGTGCTTTTTGAATGCATTTCTGAAGAATTTTTTCATTTTCTTCAGACTCTTTACCATAGGACAGAATATCAACTACCTCTTGTACTTCCTCAAGAGTTTCCAGTGAGTAACTCATTATTTATAGATTGGTGTTAAGTAGTATCATGATGTTTTCATTCATACGATCCAGTTCTTTGCCGGACAATGGATAATGACCCATCATCAGGGCATTGAAATACAGCATTTGTATATAAGGATCTATTTTCTTTGAGGCTTCCGTATACAAAAGCTTCTTTACGATTTCATTTTTATAGTTCAGAAATAATTTAGCCCGAAATCCCGGGTCAAAGTCAAGTATGGCATCTGAAACACCAGCCCATAAACTATCTGATTCGTCACGGATGCTCTTAAAATCTCTTTTCTGAATGGCATCCTGTGACATATGTAACATGGCTGGAACATGCTCCGGTGAAAATGCTTTAATGTCCAGTTCTACATCAAACTCAATCAGAATAGCTTGAAGCACATCAATGCGTTTACGTATAAGATCGTAGATCTCAATATCAATGTCGTTGAGAATAT
The DNA here is from genome assembly GCF_030068605.1 of Xanthocytophaga agilis. Taxonomy (NCBI): domain Bacteria; kingdom Pseudomonadati; phylum Bacteroidota; class Cytophagia; order Cytophagales; family Rhodocytophagaceae; genus Xanthocytophaga; species Xanthocytophaga agilis. The sequence goes on along the minus strand of NZ_JASJOU010000003.1, from coordinate 402,916 downwards.
TGCCAAAGTATTCCGGATTGATCTGGCGAGTCTTTCCTGTATGATCCCGCTCCTGTAACTTTAAAAGAATTGGGGTATCATAAATATATCCTGCGTTAATTACCAGCTGGTTGTTGGCTCTGGCAATAGGAGCAATCTGCCGGAATTCGTCCAGATCAGAAACAAAAAGAATAGAGCTGGATTGTTGCTGGATCTGTTTTAGGGAAAGATCACCTTGTGTGGTCGGAAATATGAACCAGTTTTTGATAAAAGCAAAGAAATCATCATCTTCCAATGCCAGTGACTTCAATGCCTGCGCATGGGTAACGATAATTTCCTGCATAGCTTCCGGATCTGAATCGCCTAATCTCTTTAGATACTTCTTAATACTGATACCCAACGATTCACGTACTTCCTCAAGTATTTCGTTATGGTAAATATCTTCACGGGACGCTGTCGTGCTTAAGTTATCTGAATTGAGAATTGCCCGTACAAAAAAGGCCCAATCAGGTAAGATGTCTCCACAAGAGTCAGAAATAAACATGCGTTTGACGTACAGTACATGTTTGCTGACACTGGTTGTATGTGTGCGATGAGGCAGGACATACGCTAAACCCTGTGTTTGTCCTTTGCTATCCTGAATAGGAAAATAATGAGAAAACCTTTCTCCAAATACACGGTTACCTAGCATGAGCGCTTCACTACCCGTAGAACGGGTAAGCCATGGAAATTCCTTTTGAAAAGTAATCTCAGAGCCGGCATTGTATGAATATTTTATAGGTACAGGTAGATAATCTCCGTACTTATGAAGTAGAAAGGTTAGCTTGTCAGACGTAAGTGCGATGTCTTTCTTGATTGCCAGGCGTACTTTAGTGCCTGTATATCCGTTATAATCTGTTGGTTCTATTGCATAGGTGCCATCGGTATTGCCAATCCAGCGCATAGTTGAGGTACTATTCCATGCTGTGCTTTCTACTTCGATTTTTTCAGAGACCATGAAGCAGGAGAGAAGCCCAATACCAAACTGACCAATAAACGACTGTTGTTCACGATCAAACATATCGGATGTGTTTCTTTTAGAGCTGGAGCCGATTTTAGACAGAAACTCTGTCATCTCGTCTGCTGTAAGACCAATACCATTGTCTTTGATCTGCAACACTCTGGATGTACCTGTTTCAAAAAAGTCGATTTCAATAACTGGCTTAAAACTTTCTTTCAGGCTTCGGGCAGTAATAGCATCATTGGCATTCTGTAATAATTCCCGGATAAATACCTCCCAGCTACTGTATAAGCTGTCAGATAATACTTTTAAGATTCCAGATAAATTGACCTGAAAAATAGAGTTTTCCATAATAAGCGTGTGGCAGAAAAGTTTACTGAATGTAATTATAGTGTTAGTATATCTGAGACATGCAAAATACGCATCACTCTCTGAAATGTTACAAACATACAGGTTCTATTAGGCAAATAAATACCCTACATGGTAGGTTGGTAACCACGTGAATCATAGAGGCTGTGTAATAAATAGGATAGTTGTAGGTTTACCTTTTTCGGAAAGCGGTATATCGGGATGCTAGAAGAACACGCTGGATGGCAACTGCCCGAATAAGCCAATACTTTATTAGTTCTTCATTGTGTGAAGAGGACTGTAAAACAGAAGTTAACGCTGAAGCAAGAGTTGTATTATCTGTAACTGATTCTGTAATGGATTGAGCTTCTTTACTTAACTTCAGATTGATTTGTTGCTGAGCCTGTTCCAGTTGCATCCAGGTATCATAGGCAATCTGGATACGGATGGAAACCTGATCCCGTTTGTTTTCCTTCAAAATATATTTCGCTGCATTGTCTTTGTCCTTCTTTTTCTCCAACACAGCCAGATGATACTCATTGCGTTTATACCTGGCATCGACTTCTTTAAACTCTTTTTCTGCTTTTTTGAGTTGCTTATTGTGTTCTTTGGAATCGGGTTGGGCCTCCAGTTCGGCTTTTTGCAGGGTTGCCTGAGCTAGTAAATAGGTGAGAAGCTTTTTATTGGTAAGAGATCTTTCTTCATCTTCCTGGATCGCTTTGATACGTTTGAGCATATGGTGCAGTTGTTCATTGAGACGTGCTTCATAGGCTCTCAAACGATAATATTCTGATCTGTTTTTACGAATAGCGGTTGAATTTGTATGGTATCTGGACATAAATAGACTATAGCTGTAAGGAAATAAATACTGATTTAATTTCCCTCAAGATACGAAAAAAAGCCTATCTATTTGGTATTACAGGAGTTTTATTATGGCAATTTCGAGTGCATTTCAGCGGTTTTGAAGTTCGCTAATCTGACTGCAAATGATTACGTTCAATAAACTCTTTAAATGATTTCCGGTAGGTGTCGCCAATAGGAATGAGGGCGTTGCCAATCTGAACTTTCTCTTTCATAATTGCGTCAATTCCTTCCAGTGCTACAATGTATGAGTGGTGTACACGAAGAAAACGATCCTGTGGAAGCTGCTCTTCCAGTGACTTTAGCCTTTGCAGGCTCACAACTTTCTGATGATGGGTGTGGATGGTTACATAATCTTTTAACCCTTCTACATATAAAATATCTTGTAGACGGATTTTGACCAGCTTTGTCCCATCTTTTACAAATATAAAAGGCGAAGCAGGTTCAGAAGATGGCTTATCAGGTAAAGTTTCTGTCTGCTGTTGTTGACTAGGTGTTGTAAGACGACCCGCCGCTTTTTCTGCTGCTTTCAGAAAACGTTCAAAGGTGATGGGCTTAAGAAGATAATCTGCCACATCCAGTTCGTATCCTTCCAATGCATATTCAGAATAGGCAGTAGTGAGAATCACCAAGGGCTTTACTTGCAGAATTTTCAGAAGAGAAATGCCTGTTATTTCAGGCATCTGAATATCCAGAAATAATATGTCTACCTTATTATCTCTCAGAAATTCAAGTGCTTCCATAGGATTGGAGCAGGTATGTACCAGTGTAAGATACGAAACCTTATGAATATATTGAGTCAGGAGATTGCGAGCCAGGGGTTCATCTTCAACTATAACACAAGTCAGGTTCATGCAGCATTCAGTTTAAGTTCAATCCGGTAGCGATCAGATGTGTCTGTTATTTTCAGACTGTAATTTTCCGGATAGCTAAGGTCTAATCGTCGCTGGACGTTTTGCAGGCCTATCCCGGATTTCTCTGGCTTCAGCGTTTTGTCAGGTAATTTACTGTTCTCTACAATATAAACGCATTCTGTACCCTGAAGTTCCAGTTTTACATTGATCCAGGCCTCAGGGTTATTATTACTGACACCATGTTTAAATGCATTTTCCAGAAATGTAATCAGAATCAAGGGCACAATCAGTACATGTCCGGTGGTACCATGCACTTCAAAATGAATAGGAATCTGATTGTTCAATCTGAGTTTCTCCAGACTAATATAATTCTCCATATACTCAATCTCTTTACTTAACATCACACGCGGGTGATTGGAATCGTAGATCATGTAGCGCATCATCTGTGAGAGTTTGGCAATGACTTCTGTTGTATTAGGAGATTGAGTAAAAGCAAGATAATAGAGGTTATTGAGTGTATTAAAGAGAAAGTGAGGATTAATCTGGGCTTTTAAAAAGCGTAATTCTGCGGATAATTTCTCATTTTCAATAGATTTCTTTTTGGAGTCCAGTTCAAACCACTCAATGGCAAAACGCAGCATAGCCACAAAAACAGTAATAAAAAGCGTGACTACAATAGTCTGGATTATGAACCGGGGACCATACAGATACTCATATTTGTGGGTGAATCCGTCCAGCAAATAACGTTCTGTATACATCCTGATGATATATAATAAGGCAAACGGCAACAAAAATCCCAGCAAATACTTTCCTGCTTTTTTTTGCTCCAGAAACCTCGGAAGAAAAAAGAAATAGTTTATATAGGCTGGAATAGACGTAAATATCAGTTGTATGGCTACAATGGTCAGGAATCGTGGCCAGTTAATATTGTCTTTCTGGTAAAAGCTAAGCTGATAACTAAAAAATGAAAGATACATGCACCAGAATGATAAGTGCATTAAGAGGACACGTTTGTGTTGATTCAATGATTGCATAGACCCAGGCAATTCTATCTGTAAGATATCAGATAGATACTCAATGATAGTAAGGACAATGTATACGTTAGCTGAAAAGTATGGTTGTAGCGGTAAAGCACCTTACTCAAATAACGTGAAAAAGTGCGAATTAACTAAGTCATCTTTACCGTTCATCCTTAATCTGTGCCATTATTATACAATCAGACATTTTTGATCGATAATCGCCGTAGTTTTCTCGTCAGACTAGTTTGTCGAATAATTGGCCGAACGGTAGAGTATAACAAACTGATAGTCTAATGAGGTTTCTCCTGTCTTAACATTGTGTATTTCTTTGTGTTTATTCTGACAGAACGATGAGTGAATCTCTAGCTGATATGAAGTATTTTCAAACCAATAATACTATGTATAAAATTTTAGTGTTAATCTTAACACTTTTAACGATGGGGACCCCCGCTGTTTGGGCCCAAACTCAAGTAACAGCATCTGCACCTCGCGGTAGTGTACGTATTACAGGTACTGTCATTGATTCGACTACCAAAGAACCGGTTCCTTTCGCTACTGTAGCACTGATCAATCCGGCCACTAAAAAGCCTGTAGATGGAGCTGTCTGCGATGATAAAGGAAAGTTTACATTGGCCAAAGTATCTGAAGGAAACTTTGCTTTACAGATTAGTTTTATTGGATACAACACAGTGGAAATTAAACTGCCTGCCATAACAGATAAAAGCTCTGATGTGAATATGGGACAGATTTATCTGTCTTCTCAAACACAGAAGTTACAGGAGGTAGAGATTGTAGGACAACGTAACCTGATTGAAGAAAAAGTAGACCGCACAGTGTATAACGCAGAAAATGATGCAACTGCCAAAGGGGGAGATGCAACAGATGTATTGAGACGCGTACCTATGTTGTCAGTAGATATGGATGGAAACGTTTCTATGCGTGGAAGCCAGAATATCAGAGTGTTAATAAACAACAAACCATCTACTATCACAGCAGGAAGTATAGCCGATGCATTGAAACAAATCCCTGCTGATCAGATTAAGTCTGTTGAAGTAATTACGTCTCCTTCTGCCAAATACGATGCGGAAGGTTCTGGCGGTATCATCAATATCATTACCAAAAAGAACAATATGCAGGGGATGTCTCTGAATATAGATGGTAGTGCAGGATTAAGAGGAGCAAACCTGGGTCTGAATGGAAGCTACCGTAAAGGTAAGATGGGCTTTTCTCTGGGTGGGTTTGGTCGTGGTAACTATAATGTGAATGGAAAATATGAAAACAGCCAGGAAACTAAGACTGGTTTAAATACGCAAAAAGCAAATACCCGTAACAATGGTATGTTTGGCCGTTATACACTGGGATGGGACTATGATATTAATAAATATAATCTTCTATCTGCCTCTGTGCAATATGGCGTTAGAAATAATACATCCTATCAGGATGATTTAACAACATTATCTACCAGATATGATCTGAGTACTCCACCAACAAGTAATGTAAGTGACGTAAAGGTGAAAGATCTGTCAGGAACGATAGATTTAAATTTAACGTATACTCATTTGTTTGAAAAGCCTCAGAAAGAATTGAGTATTCTTGCATTGTATAGCCGTAATAATCGCACTAACGATTTTCTAAGTATTTCACAAACAGTAGATACTGCTTCTCAGAAAAATATAAATGATAGCCATAACCAGGAGGTGACACTACAACTGGACTATCAAAATCCGATTGCAAAGAATCAAATGTTAGAAATGGGTGCAAAGAATATAATGCGGCAAGTAACCAGCGATTTTCAAACATTTAAAGCATTGGAAGGTGGGTCATTTCAACTTATAACAGATGATGTCTATTCCAATAATCTGACATATAATCAGAATGTTACTTCAGGATATGCTTCTTATACCTTTAGTACACAAAATAATTATAGTTTCAAAGTGGGAGGGCGTTATGAATATACTACAATCCATGCATATTTGCAGGACGAGGCAGATATAGATATTCCATCTTATGGAGTATTAGTACCTAGCCTGAATATTTCCAAGAAACTGAAAAAAGGAAATATGATCAAATTCTCATATAACCGTAGGATTCAACGTCCTTCTATTCAGTTTCTAAACCCTAATATTCAACGAACTAACCAGCTGAATATAACAGAAGGTAACCCAAGATTACAACCGGAATATACTAATAACTTTGAAGTAGGTTATAATACTACTATCAAGACTACATCTTTGAATTTTGCTGCTTTTGTTAGAAATACCAATGATGCGATACAAAGTGTACGGGATTTGTTTGTCAATCCTACAGATTCTCTCACTGGAATTCGTACTACATATCAGAATATTGGAAGTGAGAACTCTTATGGAGTAAACTTATTTGTCAACATTAATCTTTCCAATAAACTATCTCTGAACGGTGGAACAGATGTGTATTATTCAGTATTGGATAATAATAATCCAAACCCTATTTATCGGGCGAGCAATGAAGGTTGGGTGTATAACTTCCGTTTCTTTGGAAACTACACTATTAAGAACGGTTGGGGTATACAGGCATTCTCCTTCTATAGAGGCCGTCAGGTACAACTACAAGGGATACAGGGGGGATTTGGAATTTATAGCTTAGGAATTCGCAAAGAATTTAAGAACAAAAAAGGCAGTATTGGATTTGGTGCTGAAAACTTCTTCACAACAGCTATGCGTATTCGTACAGAATTGAACTCTCCTATTCTTACACAACGTAGTGTGAACGAGATGCATAACATGAACTTTAAAATCACCTTCAGCTATCGTATTGGTAAGATGAGTTTTGATTCAGCACCAAGACGGAGAAAATCTATTAATAATGATGATATGAAAGAAGGTGGTGACAATGGTGGTGGAGGTATGGGAGGAGGCGAAGGACAAGGTCAGGGAGGCCGTCAGCAAATGCAGGGGCAAGGCCGTCCTCCAGGACAAGGAGCACCTCAGCAGGGAGGACAGAGACCAGGCGGTCAATATCCGGGACAAAAGGATGGAGTTAAACGGGACAGTACACAATTCAAGAGAGATTCTTTCAAAAAAGATTCAACGATAAAGGATAGTTCCGGAAGCATCCAGCCATTCAAAAAGCAACTTCATTCGGAAATATTGGAAGGACAACCCGCAGATAAACCTGCTCCTGAACAAAATGCAAAAAGTATTCAGGATAAAGAAATCATTGCTCCAACCAAAAAAGATAGTTAACTAGAAAAAGGCCTGACATACAGTCAGGTCTTTTTTTATTTCTAAAAACCAGATTTTCTCCAGCCTGACTACTTTTTTTTCCGTTTCCTCAGCAATAGCTACAAGTGTTCAAGAAGAATTAGAATAATACCATCTGATTGTGTGAATATTTATATTTTTGTTTACCTTGTCCAATACAAAGTTTAGCGACTAGTTTCCCATTAGTTGCTGACACATAGAGCAGAAAATAAATATGAGGAGTGTAAAATTTGTTTTTATCTGTATCACCTAATCTGTGTTAAATCATGAAAAAAATCATTTTTACCATTGCTCTCATGAGTAGTACCATTGTTACTTTCGGTCAGACCTGGACTTTGGATAAAGCTCATGCAAAATTAGGGTTTAATGTTACCCATATGATGGTTTCGGAAGTAGATGGCTCATTTAAAAATTTTGATCTCAAAGTTACTTCTTCTAAAGACGATTTTTCCGATGCTGTAGTGGAATTGACTGCGGATGTGAATAGTATAGATACAGATAATGATAACCGCGATAAAGACTTAAAAAGTGATAAGTTTTTTGATGCTGCCAAATATCCAACTCTTACTTTTAAAAGTACTTCTATTAAAAAAGCAGAAGGAAAAAAATACAAACTGGCTGGGGATCTGACACTACATGGTGTAACCAAACCGGTTGTTCTGGATGTAACACTCAATGGCACTACTACACATCCTATGAACAAGAAAACTATCGCTGGATTTAAAGCTCTGGGAACTATCAAACGATCTGATTTCAATCTTGGTTCTGCACCTGCCGCTGTAATTAGCGATGAAGTAAATATTGTAGCAAATATTGAGATCAATAAGTAATGGATCAAAATTCAATAAGTATAGGGTTGTCTTCTTATTGAAGCAACCTTATGCTGCATATAGTACTAATACACCGTTTTACAGGATAATAGTAAAAGATACAAGCCTTGGTTTATTTTCATAGTAATTATTTCCCCACTCTTCTCTTACAGGTATAGTTATACCTTATGATTTTCAGTCAAGTAAATGTATGAAGAAAAAGATCTTACTTATTGTTGTTGCCATTTTGGTTCTAATCCAGTTTATCCGCCCGGAACGAAATTTAGGGTCTGCTGAATCTGAAAAAGATTACACTCACTATGTTCAGGTAACTCCGGAAGTTGCCGGACTATTAAAAACAGCCTGTTTTGATTGTCATTCTAATCATACGGAATATCCCTGGTATGCAAACATAAATCCTATTGGTTTGTGGTTGAGTCATCATGTGGATGAAGGAAAGAGAGAACTGAATTTTTCAGACTTTGCTCAGTACGAACCCAAAAGAATGGATCACAAGTTGGAAGAAATAGCAGAGGAAGTAGAAGAAGGCCATATGCCTATATCCTCTTATACTTTATTGCACAAGGATGCCAAACTCCATGAAACACAAATAAAAACAATAGTAGATTGGGTAAAGGGAGAAAGGCAAAAAATCAAACTGCCTTGACATATACAAGTGAATATAACTGATAAGTAATATAATCGGGTATACATATAAGTAAAATGGTTTACTGAGATCCTGTAAATCATTTTACTTATAGCTACATTTGATACGTTAGTCTACATATTTTACCTTTCTTTCTATTTTCGGATAAATACCTGAGTATTATCACTAAACTTGTGTGGGTTTTTAAGATTTTGCATGGTGTCTATTCGGTCTAAATCGGTTCTTTCTTCTACTCTTTTTGTTATACTTCACGTATGCTTCTGGGTTTTATTTCTGGCAACGCCGCTGGTCTTTAGAAATCATCCTCCTCCAAATCCTGGCCCGCGACCCCCATCATTACCTGACTATTATTTCCTGATATTTAATTTGTTGGATATTCCCTTTTTCTATATCAATGCCTACTATTTGATTCCGAAGATATTGCGTAAGAAAGGGATTGTCTGGTATATATTTCTCGTGTTGGGTGTAGTGTTTGTGGCACTGATTATCAATCATTCTATTCGTGAATATCTGTTTCATCTGCATAATCCTGTACGGGGAGGCTTTAAAAGGCCTTTTCATATAGGCAATCTCTTTCCTTTGTTTTTTACGTGGGCGTTTAGTACCAGTTTCCGGATTGTTTCTGATAACCTGGTTATGGAACAAAACAGAAAAGAACAGGAAACGGAAAGACTCAAATCAGAGTTGTCGTTCTTGCGGTCACAGGTGAGTCCGCATTTTATGTTTAATGTCTTAAATAGCCTAGCAGCTCTGGCCCGCAAGAAATCGGAATTAGTTGAACCTGTTATTATTAAATTGTCTGAACTGATGCGATATATGTTGTATGAGTCGGCTGATACTCAGGTAAGCCTGGATAAAGAAGTACAATACCTGCAGAGTTACATTGATTTACAAAAACTTCGGTTTGGGGATGATGTCAAAATAATTTTTGAAATAGTCCACCCTATGGCGTCACAATCTATAGAACCTATGTTGTTGATACCTTTTGTCGAAAATGCTTTTAAACATGGGGTAGGGATGATTGAGCAACCAATTATTGAGCTTACCTTAGAAGCAAATGAAAAAAGGTTGATCTTTACTATAAAAAATAAAGTTAATCAGCTATTTCAGGAAAAAAAGGACAGAGCTTCAGGGATAGGGTTAGCTAATGTAAAAAGAAGGCTGGATTTGCTATACCCAGATGCACATTCTCTTGAAGTTATTCAACAGGACACAATCTATCAGGTTATATTAGAACTTGATTTTAAACATGATAGAGTACTAAGTCTGAAAAAAAGTACTTTATAGATACTTCATGTTGTAGGATATCTCAACTATATACAATTTTTGGTCAAGCCAGAACGCTATAAAAAACTTTATGATGAACTGCATTGCTGTAGATGATGAAAGTCTTGCTTTGGATTTGCTGGTAGATAATATTCAGCAGATACCTTATCTGAAGCTTGTGAAAAGATGTAAAAATGCATTTGAGGCTATGGATGCATTGCGTAATGAACAGGTTGATCTGATGTTTTTAGATATTCAAATGCCTGGGATTACAGGTGTACAGTTGTTGCAAGGCCTGTCCTATTCACCTATGGTCATTTTCATTACTGCTTATGATCAATATGCACTGGAAGGATTTAATCTGGATGTGGTCGATTATTTGTTAAAACCTGTGGCTTTTGAACGTTTTCTGAAAGCTACTAACAAAGCTTATGAATTGTTTTCCCTGCGAAAACAGGAAATAAAGCCAGCTGTAGAAAACGACTATTTCTTTGTACATGCAGATTATTCTCTTGTAAAAATCAAGATGTCTGAGATTATGTATGTTGAAGGCCTGAAAGATTATCTTAAAATCTATCTGGCAGGGCAATCCCGACCTGTGGTTACCCGAATGACAATGAAATCACTGGAAGAGAATCTGCCTGTTTCACAATTTGTTCGTGTACATCGTTCCTACATAGTGGCGCTTGATAAAATAGATTGTATTCGTAATCAGAAAATTAAGCTAGGAGAGGTATTTATTCCTATCAGTGAACACTATAGTGAAGCCTTTCTTTCGAAAATAAATCTCAGTAAAATTGAATAAGCCGACACTTCCTGATAGAAGAGCTTTGTGATCCGGGATATTCATCATTTAACATCATTTAACAGTTGGGAATACGATACTGCTTTGCTTTTTATATTTCTATCTCTATTTTTGCGAGTCTTCTGATTTGTCTTTGCATATTTGCACAATATTTTGGAGTACACTCTGTTTTAAATAAGTGAAATGGGCATCAGATCTGTATCTTCATGGGGCAAATCAAAACTCCTCCTCCTGAAGGTTTAGCTCATGTTTTGTAAAGTACAACTATTTTCGGCATAATAGGGATTATTATTGATGACTAACAAAAACAATTTTAACAAGTACCACTGGCTGTATTTTTTGTGTCTGATCTCTTTGGTAGTTGTGGGACTAAGTGCCTGTGAGAAAGGAGATGATAGTGTGGGGATCAAGCTTGCTGATAAAGATCAGAATGTAGAGATCCAGGTGCTGGATACATTTACAGTAAGAGCTTCAACTGTTTTTCTTGATTCTATTACTACAGGTGGAAATGGTCGATTATTAGCTGGAAGATATACTGACCCTAAGTTAGGTACAGTGCAGGCTATACCCTATTTTGAACTTAGCCATACCAGTTCTTTTAAGTTGACAGACGACAACAATAAGATAGAGTATGATTCCTTAGTGTTTTCTACCAGTTATGAGTACTGGTATGGAGATACAACACAATCTCAAACAATCTCTTTGCATGGTCTGCAAAGTGATTTGGACGATGAGAGAACCTACTATAATACCAGTTCTGTCCCAGTTTTATCTGAATCATTAGGTAATAAACGATTTAAAGCCAGACCCAGGTTAGGTAAAAATCTGACAATCCGGATGTCTGATGATTTGGGCTTGGCACTATTTAATGCTGCTAAGGCAGACAAGTTACAGGATCAGGATGACTTTCAGATTATTTTACATGGATTAGCCTTACTAAATGGTGCTAATGATAATGCCGCCGTATTGGGATTTAAGTCCGATAGTACTATGTTAAAGTTGTATTATCATACCAACAGTGAACAAAGTGTAACAGAAGCTATACAGACATTTCCATTAAGTTCTACATTGAAGTTTAATCAGATACAGGCACTCAATCGCCCTGGAAAGCTGGCAAATCTTCAAAAGCAAGGAGATATCATTTCCTCTGCTGAGACAAATGAGGAGTTATATCTGCAACAAAGTTTAGGTTTTGCTACTCGTATTGATTTTCCTAGTATTCAGCAATTGCAGAATGTAGGATATGCTAGTTTGAATCAGGCTATTTTAACTGTAAAGCCAGCTTCAGGAGCCAACCCTTCTAATCTTCCGTTGCCTTCTCAGTTGACTATGTATTATGCCTCTACAAAAAATAAAGCTTTATCTCCTTTGTATACCAGCTATAGTACAACTCAACAGGTAGTAAGTTACACAACAGACTATACAACAACTGATAAAGCCTATTCCTTCGAATTACACGAATATGTAAACTCTATTCTGAAAAGTACCGGATCGGAATGGAATGGGTTATTAATTATGCCTTATTCTACTTCACTGGGTGTAGACAGACTAGTATTTGGCAGCCAGAAATCTGCAAATAAACCAATGAAGCTGACTGTGTTTGTTACAATGGTTTCCAAATAAGTCCTTGCAAATAAAGGATCACAATAATAAAAATTGTATTTTATTAATTATCATATAAACCTTATGAACCATAAAAGAAATCTATTAGTAGCTGGTGAGGCTGGTTTTACAAGAAAGATAGCCTTTAGTTTAGTTTTATTTGTTTCTACCTTTATTTTGAGTAGTTGTGGTGGGGATAGTACTGATCCTGCCGATGGAAACTGGTATCAGATTGAATCAGGTTATTTTGGAGTTGCCCGTTATAGTGCTGTATCTTTTGTGATTGGAGATAAGGTATACTCAGGATTAGGGATTGATAAAGAAGGAGATCGATTGACTAATTTCAATGTATATGATGCTGCCAATGGCAATTGGAAAAATATTGCTTCTTTTCCTGGTGTTCCAAGAAGTGGTGCAGTTGCATTCTCTGCAGGTGGATTTGGATATGTTGGTCTGGGTTATAATAATGATACTGAGACTGATTATCTAAAAGATTTCTATAAGTATGATCCTACCAATGACACGTGGACAAAGTTAAGCTCTGAATTTTTAGGAGATGCTCGTCAATATGCAGTTGCTTTTGTTATAAATGATATTGCGTATGTAGGTACTGGTGTAAATGATAACTACCTTCAGGACTTTTATAAATATGAGCCTTCGAAGGATAAATGGACAGCGATACGTGCATTTGGAGGATCTAAAAGATATGGTGCTACAGCATTTACCTTGAATGGAAAAGGATATGTAGGTTTTGGTAACAACAATGGTGTGCTTCAGAAAAATATTTACGAATATGATCCGGAACAAGATACATGGACTAAGAAAGATCAGTTAACTGATGAAAGTGACGTTACTGCTCGTAGTCAGGCTGGAGCATTTGTAATAAATAACAAGGCTTATATCTTCATGGGCTTAAGTGGTAGTACTCAGTTAGGAGATATCTGGGAATATGAACCAACTGCTGATGTTTGGAATCAGAAACAAAAGCTCTCTGATGATTGTGGTAGTGCACGTTCTTTCCCGTTATCATTCTCCTATGACAACAAAGGATATATCATGACAGGTGCTTCTTCTACAAGTTCAGGTTCTGCTTTGGATGATATGTGGCAATTTACACCAGATGTGGTAAAAGTTGATTGCGCTGATGAGTAATCAGGCTTTCTAAAGCTAAGTAAATATAAAGAACTACGAATAGTATACTTTTATAAAAAGGATATGCTATTCGTAGTTTTTTTTTGAGGCTTACATGAAAAGATGATTGAAGTTATTTAGCATAATCAATTATCTGCTATATTTAACTAATAGAGTTGTGTGAGTATAAGTATAGTTTTGCTTTATTATTTTATATTTTAATCTGAAGTAGTGCTTTTGATTTCTCGTATTTCTTTCTAAACAGAAATAATATTTGTGCTAAGTAGTAGTAAGGTCTGAATAGAATGTCATACAGGTATAGAAATCAAATGCTGATACTTTGAATCTATTGGAGACTCCATACCAACCATTATTTGTGAGCGTATCAGATCAGCACCTTATTGAGGCAATTCGAAAAGGCGACAAACAGTCTTTTGAGATTGTGTTTAAGCAGTATTACAGAACTCTTTGTGAGTATGCCTTTACTATTGTTAAGGATACAGATGAAGCCAGAGATATTGTACAATCCATGTTTCTGAAGATATGGGAAAGGAGAGAAGATTTAATTATTACACTTACATTAAAAGCCTATTTGTATAGAGCTGTCCACAACACTTGCCTTAATCGTATCAAGCATGAATCTATTAAAACGAAATACATACGTCAAAGTATTGGTGATGGTCGTCTGGAAGTAAAACAACCAGAGGTGTTTGCAAATGAGACAGAGAAAAAGGTGATGAAAGCTATTGATGACTTGCCAGAACAGTGCCGCATTATTTTTAAGCTAAGTCGCTTTGAGGAAATGAGTTATGCTGACATAGCACAAAAATTAAATATTTCTGTACAGACTGTGGCTAATCAGGTCAGCAAAGCCTTGAAAGTATTACGAACACAACTGACAGATACAGATTAATCTTTGTAGAAGCTATTCAAGATTACTGTTTTAATATACCAAGCTATTTATAATCAAATAACAGTATAAGATGAAGCATTTACAAGATCATCAATCTGTGTGTTGGATATATAATTAACGATTCTTAGTAAAATCTGTTATATATTCTTAAACAAACCTATTGATATTTTTTATTTAACCCATTTATAAGAGCCTATTGACTATACTTTACGCTTTAAAACGATAGTTGCAGTGGAAAATGAACCTAACATAGTTGTGACAGATGAGTTGATTGCCAGGTATTTAGCAGGAGAAGCAGATCCTATGGAAGCTATCGCAATTGATGACTGGCAAGAGAACTCGCTTGAAAATCAGCTTTATTTTCAACAGATGAGGGCGGCATGGCAATCCGCCCGCCCTGAAAGAAATTTTGTAATGCCAGATATAGACCAGGACTGGAAGGTATTATATACATTGCTGGACCAGTCTGATGATATTTCTGCTGACATTTCAGAAAAAAGTAATGAGAGAACGCTTACGTCTGAGGTACAAAAAACAGTAAATAGTAACTGGTTTTTAAGAGTGGCTGCTTCTGTACTTATTGTCTTGGGAATTGGGGCCATCTTTTATTGGATAGGCGGGAAGCCTCGGACCAGAGAAATGGCTTCTGTATCTTCACAAGATACCAAGATATTGGAACAGCGATTACCTGATAACTCACATGTGGTTTTGAGTGCACATAGTACTTTAACCTACACCAAAGATTTTGAAGGAGATACACGAGAAGTTGAGTTAACAGGTGAAGCGTATTTTCAGGTAACACCTAATAAAGAAAAACCTTTTATTATTCATACAGACAAAGCAGAGATTAAAGTAGTAGGTACGGCATTCAATGTAGATGCAACCGGTAATGCTGTTGTAATCAGCGTGACTTCCGGGAAAGTACAGTTTTCGGCTGCTGATACCAGTGTATACCTCATTAAAGGGCAGACAGGTACATGGCAGAAAAATTCTCGTACCATTGACGTTACATCTGTCGTAAACACAAATGCATTAGGATACGCTACTCATATGCTTGAGTTTAAGGAAACTCCTCTGAAAATGGTCATTTCTGATATTGAAAAAATGTATGCATGCAAAATCTCATTAAAAAATAATAATTTAGCGGACTGTAAGTTCTCTTCAATATTTGATAATAGTTCTCTTGATGAAGTACTTGGTACATTGAAAGAGTACTATAGCAACAATAATATTAATTTAGAAATTGTTAAAGTTGGCCCGAATGAGTTTAGTCTGGAAGGAGGTATGTGTCCTTATTAAAGCAGGAGTCTTGGTATGTCTTATAGGATGTGTAAGCCTGTCTGTATATGCACAAAATCCATCTTCTGGAAAGAGAATAACAATGACCTGTGAAAAAATTCCTGTAGAACAGGCTCTTCAACGCCTAGCCCAACAAGCTGGCGTTTTTTTTGTTTATAGTCTACACTTTGTAAACGCGAAACAGACTGTTTCTTTTTCAGTAAAAAATGAACCGGTAGATGATGTATTGACTCGGGTATGCGATCAGATAGGATTATTATATAAGAAGCAGGGGAAGCATGTCATTCTGAAGAAGAAAGCTGGTACTCCTATCACTGTCGCAAAAGCACAAACCAAAAAGACTGTAAGTTCACCTACTATTGCAAAGAAATCACCTACTGAGAAACTGAATCCTGATACTGCAAGGCCAGTCATAAAGGAGATTACACACATTGCTACAATACCTGTTGATACACAACTTATTTCAGTGTCAGATAGTATACTTTTATCAGATACTCTTCTTACTCTCTCTGATACTGTAACTACGGATACATTACTTGTATTGGAAATGCCAAATTCTTCCAGAGATTCTGGCCTGTCAACAGAAGATACAATCAAAGATGAGGCTGACTCTGTTCTGGCTCTCTTTCTTTTTAGAAATCATCAACCACTACGGCGTATCGTAACACCTTCCAGAATATATAACTATAAGCCACATACCTCTACTAAAAGATTTGCACATGGTGATGACATTGAGTTGTTCTTATTTGGAGGGCGCATGGGCATTGATTCTGTAACACAAGATTCTCTACAAACAGATAGCCTGGCAAAATCTAATTCCATAAAAAGGAATGCAAATAAATCTACTACTGATAAAAAAGTATCTACTCGTGTTAAACGCTATAAAAGACCCTTTGAGTGGGGAATAGATGGTAGTGATTTTATAGTGGGTGTAGGGGTAACAGGACTCTATTTGAATGATGTAACCAACTTTGCTGCAGAACTACAGGTTGGTTTGCGTTCCATATTTGGGGTATTCAATGTGGGGTTTTTGAACAATGGGATGACACGTTATGGAATAGGCATAGGTGGATTATTTCCTTTAGGGAATACATCCAAATGGTCAGTAGGGGGAGAATGGACAAGTGCCAGATTACATAAAAGAGAAGAGTATGTAAAGATCAAAAATATTTATTCTTATACAAATCCCTATATCCCCCCTTACTACTATACAGATGTTGAGTTAACTAATTGGTATCACCGCTTGAACTTATCAGTTCGTAGACAAATAATACGAAATGCAGAGATAGAAGTAAGTACTGTATTTCATTGGTTAACAACACGATACAAAAAAGAAGGTCGTGAGGCTAGTAAGTATGCGGCTATAAATGAAATTGATCCCTTCTTTCCAAACGAACTTTCTCCCAATAGAGTGCTTTCAAAAAAAATAGGTGATGTACAATCGGTTTGGGTAGGAAATCCAAACGATTTTAGAGAAGGAGGAAGAGAAATGTTGCAAACCCGGAAGACAAAGCTGTGGCTTAGCCTTCAGATTAGTGCCTATTATACTTTTGACTTCTCCAGACGCAGATAATTCCATCTACATTTTTTTAGCTGTTACTGGTTTATTATACAAAGAAGAATAGTAGTTGATTTTTGATTGGATGTCTTATAGATGTTTAATGAAGTGAATGTATCATTAAGTGTCTAGAGATATGAAATCGGTTTGTGTTCGATTGTCGGCGATTTCAGGTTGTTTTGTATTAATCTGGATTCTGGCATGTAACAGACAACATACTATAACCTCACAGGAAATAGCAGATGCGCAAACAATTGCCATTGAAAATGTCCAGTTATTGGCTATTGTAAAAGATGTACTTGATATCACACAGAAAGGGTTGCTAACAGAGGGCTTACTGAAATCGAATAACTCTACAAATCAACATACAACATATATAACAGAATGTAACCCTGTTATGACCAGCAACTATACCAATATTAGTCATAATGGTGATACACTTACGTATTCAGGAACTATCACAATGGACTATGGAGATGGTTCTGCCTGCGCAGATTCTCTAAAGACACCTAAAGGAAAGCTTATTGATACATTCTTTATTACAATTATTGATAGTGACATAAACGGCAAATCTCCATCTGTTTCTTGTTTAGCGTCTATTTCATTTGAGAACTTTAAGAACGACAATACAAGTCTTAGCGGGACGCTTGTATCTCAATCTGTTGATAAAATAACTACTTTCACTTCAGAAGATGTCAGATTAATCTATAGCGATGGAACTTCAACCTCATGGAATGGTGCATTGACGTATACGTATCATCCCTCTGAACACAAAGACGATGATCACTGGATAATCTCAGGCTCGCTTACCGGTATTTCCCGTATAGGGACGGCTTTTATGACAACCATACCGAAAGAGATTATATATACAAAGAGTTGTCAGAATATTGACAGACCTGTAAGTGGGTATGTAGAAACAATCAGCAATGGTACAAACTCAGTAACTGATTATGGTAATGGAGTATGTGATACACTGTATACAATTACAGTAAATGAAGCTGCCAAAAAATATAAGTCCGCCATGTAGGAATTATACTATCGTTATCTCTTCTAAATTTCTCTAATATGAAGCATATTGTACCAAAAAGTATAGGTGAAACTTTTCTTTTATTGCTTTTTAGTTTGATAAGTGCAATGGTTAGGTATGACCATTATGTATGTGATATGAAATTTGTACGTGAACCTTCTCATATATCTCCACATCAGATACATTCACTGTATGAAATACGGGATAGTGTATTACATAGAGAGAATTTAAATAAGAAAAAGTAGTGTTAGGTAGTTTATTTTGGACAAAAATTTATTTGAATGTAGTAGTAATGCCAAGGTTCTTTGTCTCAAAGATAATACTACTGAGTTGGCGTTCAGATTTTTGAGACAGTAGTAAAATCTTTTTAGTGACTCTTTGAGTAGTTTAGTTAAATACAAGCACCTGCAACAGTTCACCGGACTAAGGTTACGCTTTTTTCGGTGATGCTGATTGTAGGGAATAAAAATTTTATGTGCCTCAGGATAAGTGATTTTAATTAAAGGCAGTACAGAACTCAATTTAAAATGTATGAAAAAACAATCTTTGAAAATTCAATGTTTGAACACAGTTCTTTTTCTTTTGCTCCTCTCAACAGTATTTGTGTCTTGTAAGAAAGATAATGAGGCAGTTACACCAGATACTGTTGATGTGAGAGATAGTGCCTATTATTATTCTCTGGTCTATTATTTATGGAATGAAAAGCTTCCTGATTATGCAAAGTGGTCTGTTACCAACGGAGATTTGATCAGAAGTTCTGAGACTACATTTAAACCCCAATCTTTTGCAAATGTAGATAGTATCATGAGTAGCTCTGCAGGTATCCGTTCTTATAGTGATGTGGGAACTTCTGGTAAGCATCTTGACCGATATAGTTTTGCCTCATCGCAGACAGACTGGGAAAATACTTCATCTGGAAGCAATGCTGGCTTTGGATTCAGAAGGGGATATATCTCTTCTACTGATCAGAGAGTCGTATATGTGTATAAAAATTCTCCTATAGGATTGGCAGGTGTACAACGGGGTTGGCAGATTTTGAGTGTAAACGGTGTCCAGGCAACACTGGCAAATGAAGAAGCTTTTTACAATTCATTGAATAGTAATAGTACTTCCACATTTGTTTTTAAAACAAATGAAGGAACAGAAAAAACACTGACATTAACCAAAGCATCGTATAAAGCTAATTTTGTTCAAAAAGATACAGTAATTAGTGCTGGAGGTTTGAAGATTGGATACATTGCCTTAAGTAGCTTTTTGGGAGACAATGATGGAGCAGATACGGAAGCTGAACTGGAAGCTGCTATTAGTGATCTGAAATCAACAGGAATTACAGATCTGGTTATTGATCTGAGATACAATGGTGGGGGATATACATCTGTATCTGAATATTTTGCGAATCTGGTAGCACCTGCCAGTGCAAAAGGAAAAGCTATGTATAGTTATAAATATAATGCATTACTGACATCCGAGTTTAAAAAGGCTGGATATACAACAGATATCAATTTTGATACAAAGTCCGCCAATTTTAATCTGACGCGTATTGTCTTCATTACATCCGAAGAAACTGCTTCCGCCAGTGAGTTGCTTATTAATAATTTGAAACCCTATGTGGATGTAACATTAGTTGGCTCAACTACCTATGGTAAACCTGTAGGATTTCCAGGAATTCTGATAGAGATGAGTAAGACAGATGTAACACAGAATTACTATGTTTTTCCAATTGCTTTTAAAACAGTAAATGCAAACAATGAAAGCGATTATTTTGATGGTATGACTGCCAATATAAGTTCAGTAGACGATTATTCCAAAGATTGGGGTAATCCGAACGAAGCTTGTTTTAATACTGCTATATCCTATCTCACTGGAGGCTCAACTACCCGGCAATCTGCCCGCGTCTCTTCTGAAAAGTTGAAGCAATTAAATCTGAATACCAAAAACGAGAAGTTAGGTGGTATTAATGAAATGATTACCACTGAGAAAATACCTGTATTACCTTTTAAATAACTTTCCTGCTAACAGCACCGTGTAAGAGTGCTGTTAGCATACTTTGCCATTTTTTTATCTTTACTACGCTTTTGTTTGGCTATTACTGATAGTTGACAGAGCGCCACACCAATTAATAAACAGTACATATACATTGCTCTTATCACTTCAGATAGGGCAAGAAATAGCTTATCAACCTAAATACTAAGCATTGTATATGAGTAGTACTGTATCTGTACGACCTGTCATGTCACAGGTCGTACATTCTATAATCCCTTCTAACCTTAATCAATACCTAAGATGGTGTATTTTACTGTTCCTGTGGGGACTTACTACCAGTCCTTCTTTTGCTTCTCATATTGTTGGAGGAGAGTTTTATCTGATTCATAAAACGGATACTAAATATGAACTGGGTCTGAATCTCTATTATGATGAGATTAGTGCTGCTAGTCCTGAATTAAAGCAGGATTATATTCGGGCTACTATATTTCGCAAAAGGGATAATCAGTTTATGCGGAATGTAGATCTGGGTTTATATAAAAGTCAGAGTCTTCTTACCTACAACAATCCCAGTTGTGAAATGTATAGTTTGGTAAAAAATAGCCGGTTATGGTATTATACAGAAATTACACTCTCTGGTGATACCTACAACGATTCTGAAGGGTATTATGTAGTGTGGGAGCGTTGTTGCCGCAATGCCAATATATCTAATATTTATACCCCAAGTGAAGTAGGAAATGCATTTTATATGGAGTTTCCTGCTGTCAGACAGAATACACAATCTTTTATCAATAATTCTCCTGAATTTGGTGTGATTACGGGTGACTATGCCTGTATTAATTCTCCATTCTATTTTGATTTTAGTGCTACTGATGCAGATGGAGATTCATTAGTATACACATTGGTTACTCCTTATAAAGGTTATTCAGATGCTTGTAGTGGTCGAAATTGCATTTGCCCGGATAATTGTCCATATCCTGCTGATCCTGTTGTACAGGATCGGTTTGGCAATCAATATATAGATCCTGACCCGCGTAATCATTCGGCTCCTTATCCACTTATTACGTGGGCAACAGGTTACAGTCTGGAAAAGAGTACACCAGGCCCTGTGCCTTTATCTGTTGGAGGGCAGTCTGGAATTATAACATTTACAGCTGATAAATTAGGATTGTATGCGTTTGCAGTTTTATGTAAAGAATATCGTAATGGTATACAGATAGGTGCGGTTCAGAGAGATTTTCAGATTCGGGTAATAGAATGTCCTGTAAATAATGCTCCAGTAGTAAATGTAAAGGATAATAAAACCCGTACATATGTAGCTAATATGGGCTCAATAGAGGTTAGCAAGACTGATAGCCTTTGTTTTAAAGTTGCTCTTACAGACAAAATATCCGGGACTAAATTTGGTAGTTCGACATTGGCTCTGACTCTGGAGGCTGTAAACTTTTCTTCCAGCCTGGTTTCGCTATCACCTACATCCGGAATTATATATCAGGATAGTGATACAGTATGGGCTAATCTATGTTTTGAGAAATGTGCAGCAGCAGAAACTAACCAACCTTTACAAATAAAGCTTGTAGTCAGAGATGATGGTTGTGGAGGTGGATTATCTGATACCCTCATTGTAAATTTTAACTTTGAGCCATTGATTCAGGATCCGCCTATTGTAGTGACAACTCTACCCGGCAATCAAGCGAGCATATTTGTGAATCAGCTGTTACAGTTTACTGTTATCGCTACTAATACCGGAGATGGAACTATTGCTGTAAATGCAGCAGGAAGAGGATTTGATATGAGTGCAGTGGGAATGCAGTTTGAAAATGGAAAAACAGGGATAGATAGTGTTACCGTTCCTTTTTCCTGGACACCTGATTGTCGTGTTCTGGATATGATGAAGGACAATACATTTATCATTGACTTCTTTACGCAGAATGCAAACTGTAAAAATAAGTTTGATACCACAACTGTGACCATTGTTGTACAGGATTCTGTAGTAGATCATTCTTATTTTCTACCTGCCAATGTATTTACTCCAAATGGAGATGAATGGAATCCTTACTTTGAGATGTCAAATAATGAAGATAGTACCAAGAATCTGCCAAAAGACAACTGTAAAGAGAGGTTTGATCGAATAGAGATGTATAACAGATGGGGAAGATTAATATTTACCAGCCACGACCGGAATTTTAAATGGGAAGGTGCTCAGTTTCCAACAGGAAGTTATTATTTTCTGATTTATTATACTACCCGAAGGTACAAAGGATGGGTTTCTTTATTACGATAAAGCAAAACCCCTGAAGGAATTACACTTCAGGGGTTTTTATTATTGTGCTTTCCATTCCATTATCATATCTAACGACTGTCCTTCTTCTTCAATCTCTACCTTCCATTTTAATGTAGTAGCAGACATTTCAACTATTTCATAATTTTGTGTTCCTGCTGCTGTTCCATCTGTAAGAGTAAAAATTTTGGTATTTTCATTATATGACCATGTACCAGTACCTGTAATTGGAGTTTCATCAGGACATGCTTCACCTTCTTCACTTTCTATTTTACCACCTTCTTTAAATGTAACAATATTGTCCGTCACACAGGTTGGAAAGAATGGTAGCAAGTCAGGATCTGCTGTTCCATCTCCATCAAAATCAATAATAGGGTTAGTCGTAATTGCTGACATTTTCCAGTGTTTGCCAACAAAAATAGGATCATTATTTTTCACAGGATCTGGATCATGTTTTTTACAGGCAGCCAGACTTCCTAATAGAGTTAAAGCCAATACAGTTAGGCGTACATTTGTTACTAAAGTTTTCATAGTGTAGTTGTTTGTAGTTGAAAATCTTTGATTATTAGTATGTTACAAATGTATGCTCTTGCGATAGATAGCTCAAACACAGCCTCTGCCAACTGATGAATTTGCATGCAGGATGTCAGATTTATACTACGAATTGTAAATACAGGCATCAGATCGTATAAAAATATCCCCTGATAAGACTCATTTTTCAGTCTTATCAGGGGATACGCATTAAGATGTATTTTAAATCAGCTTAGAACGCTATTGAGTTTGTTGTTTTGCATCTGCTTTGGCTTTTTTCTTAAATGCTCCTTTCAAAAAGAAACTATACCGCAATGCATCCATGCTTTCATCCAGTTTCTTCGTACTGGTTTCTACATTCTGAATAGTGCCCTTCAACTGTGTGGCAAACTGCTCATCATTTAATAACATCCCCAGTGCATTGTTATTGCGGTTAAGGTTATCACTTGCTTTTTCAAGGTTACCACTTATAGCAGATGCCGAAGATGCTGTAGTCTGAAGCTGGTTAACAGATCCCTTTAATTGATTAAAGACAACAGTGTCTGTAAGTAGTTGATTAACAAGACCGTCTTTGTTATTTAGTTTATGTGTAAACTGTGACAAAGAAGCAGATGCCTGACTGGTTGTTGCAGATACTTGCTGCAAGTTTGAAACAATGCTCTGAAATCGGTTAGCCAGAGTAGAATCTGATAACAATGCACCCACCGTACCCTTTCCATTTGTAAGGTCGTTACTCAACTTCTTGAAATCTGTGGTGATTGCCAACAGGTTTTTATTGTTCTCCTGCAAGGTTTCCATTATGTCATCTGTACTAAGGGCTTGTTCAATCTGTAGTCTGTCTCCTTCTTCTACTACAGGTGCCTGTGGAGTTCCTCCATAGATTTCAACAATTTTATTGCCGATTAGACTTTCTGAGCCAAGTCGTGCCTTTGAATCTTTGTGAATGTACTTTTGTACATCTTCTTCTATCTTAAGTGTCACCTCAACCTGAGACGTACCGTATAGTTTCAGGGATTTTACAGTACCAATTTTTACCCCTGAAAACCAGACATTGTTTCCAGCTTTCAGACCGGCTATATTGTCAAATACTGCTTGTACTTCGAGGGTTTTTTCAAACCGTTTCTGTTTGCCTCCCAGAATAAAAATTCCTGCAACCAATATAATGATAGCCAGGAGCACGAAGCCTCCTACTACCACAGATCGTTTATTGTTTTCTGCTGTTCCCATAGTTAGTTAATCTGTAAAGTTATAGTCATAAAAAGCTTTCACCCGTTCATCTTCTGTTGTAAATACTTCATCAAATGTGCCTTGGCGCTGAAATTGTCCATCAAGCAGCATAACAATTCGGTCACCTGTGATTTTCGCACAGGTAAGATCATGTGTAATGATAATAGAAGATGTATTGAATTTTTGCTGAACCTCATTGATCAGGTTGTTGATATCCATACTGGTGATGGGATCAAGACCCGCTGTAGGTTCGTCATATAGCATAATTTCAGGTTTCAGAATCAGTGTTCGGGCTATCCCTATGCGTTTACGCTGACCGCCTGATAGCTGGGATGGCATTTGATTAATTGTTTGAGATAATCCTACATCTTCCAGGAGTTCTTCTACACGTTGATTAATTTCGTTTTCACTCAACCCTTTTTCATGGCGCCTTAACGGAAATTCCAGGTTTTCACGAACTGTCATACTATCATATAAGGCACTATTCTGAAAAGAAAATCCAATCTTTAAACGCAGTGCATCCATCTCTTTTTCCTTTATGCCAGTAATTTCATGATTGAGTACATTGACAGATCCTTCATCTGGTGGTAGCAATCCTGCAATGATTTTAATTAAAACAGATTTTCCCGTTCCTGACCGTCCTAATACTACCAGGTTTTCGCCCTGATATAAATCCATATCTACGCCTTTAAGAACGTCCAGTTCTCCAAAGGATTTCTTCAAGCCCCGGATTGTAATGACTTTATGAGTGGTATCTATTTTAGTGTTCTCTTTCATAGTTATTATATATCTTATCCACGTAAGGCATTCACTATCTGCAATATCAGTAGTTCCTCAATGAACACCAGAAACATAGATGTCACAACAGATGAATTGGCAGCTTTTCCTACACCTTCTGTACCTTTTGAGGAATTATATCCTTTATAACAGCCTACTATGCCTATTGTGAATCCAAATACAAATGCTTTAATGACTGATGAGAAAATGTCAAGAAAGGTAATCGCTTCAAATACCTGATTGATATAACTCTTAAAACTGGTTAGCTCATTGGCGTGGATGTTTAGATATCCTCCCATGAGTGCTACAAGCATAGTATACATGGTTAGAGTAGGGATCATAAATGTGGTAGCCAATACCCGCGATACAACCAGAAACTTGAAAGGATTAACTGCGGATACTTCCATTGCATCAATCTGCTCTGTTACCTTCATTGATCCAAGTTCTGCTCCGATATTAGAACCTACTCGTCCTGCTGCAATCAATGCGGTTACTAAAGGCGCAAGGGCACGTACTATGGCTACAGCAATCAGTGCCGGCAGAAGCGCTGTTGCTCCTAAGTCTGCAAGAGAAGGGCGGGATTGATTGGTAAATACAATACCAATGATAAATCCGGTAAGAGAAATTAATGGCAGAGAACGGACTCCAACCTGAAAACATTGATTGATAACCTCCTGCCATTCGTAAGGTGGTAGAAATACCTCCTGGAAAAAACGAACGACAAAACGATAAATTTCTGCCAGATCGATAAAGATCTGATCCAGTTTGCGTGAGATTACATATTTGTTGGCTTTTTCTAAGCCTTCTTTAGGGGCATCGGTATGCATCTGTCTGGTCTGTAAAAATAAAAAAGTTACATATTACTATTATCTAACCATATAGACACTAGCATGGAAAAAATCGTACCTGTAGATTTTATAGATCAATTGTGGGTACTAATGTAGGGGCAAATACTATTTTCAGTTCTGCAAATACGCTTGTCCTGACACTATAGGAAGGAAGAACTATTGACTTTATTTAGAAGAAACTAATCACACTCTTCTTACCACTAAAAAAAAGATTATTTAGGGTGAAAATAGTTGCTAAAAAGAACTGAAGGTGGAATATAACAAAAAAATGCTGTTTGAATCAGAGAGTATATCTGAGTTCAAACAGCAGGAAGTAAGTATATATCTTGTCTTGGAAATCAGTGTTTTTTCTTTTGCTGGCCTGGGGCAAACGATTTTGCAGACTGACTACCCGCGGCCTTCTTCGCTTGTCCCGGAGGCATTGGTTTTGCTTTTGCAGGCTTAGATTGTTGTACTACAGTAGTGCGTTTTTCCACAATGCAAGAAGTAAGAGAAACAATAGTAATGGCTACAATTAAGAGCGCTTTTGTCAAATAAGTAAACATAGCTGGTTGTTTTTTCGTATTCAATCAATTATATATCTTTTCTTTATCAATGAGATTTTAATGTATAATCCCTGCATTTTTAACCTCCACTGTAACACGGGCAGTGGTACCAAACATATTACCGAGATTATATTTATAATTAATGGTTTGACCTGGGATTAGGTGTTTAGGTATAATAAAAACTTTTGTTGGTTTTTCGGTTCCTTTCTTTGTATAAATTCTGTAGATAAGTTCTATGTCCTTATAAGAAGCGATAGAAGCTCGATTCGTTAAAGTTCCTTCTACAACTGTTTGGTTAAGACCATTTTTTTTCCAAGAGAATGTGTTTACAATAAACTGCTTTGGTGAACGGATCTCATGCAGATAAGTTGCATTGTTTGACTCTGTCCACTGTAAAAAGCTCATACTAGCTACTGTGGATTGCTTAATTATTCTTTCCTGCTTTTTGAAAGTGGCTTTCTGCTTAGGTAGTAGAATGGCTTTTTGTGAATCATTCTTTGTATCACTAAATTCGACTTTGCCCGTTACGACAGTAAGTTCGATATTTTTATCATCCGTGTATGCTTTCAGGTCAAAAGATGTTCCCAATACTTTCGTTTCAGTCCCACCTGCCTGAATGATAAATGGTTTTGTCTTATCTTTTTCTATCACAAAGAATCCTTCACCAGATAGTGTAATCCTTCGATTATTTCTTCCAAAATCTGAACTATAACTTATTGTACTATATTTATTCAACCATATTTGACTACCATCAGGCAAACGAATCTCTTTCACAGAGTCGGTAGATTGATAAGTTTGAACATCAATCTGAACAGATTTATTGGTGATAAAGGCTCCTGTAGTTGATGAAATAGTGGTGCTTTCAGTTAAAAATCTGTTTTTTACACCATAACCAACAGCTAGAATAATTACTATTGCTGCAGCTGTTTGCCAGTAATATTGTTTATACCAAGGCCTTAATTCAATAACTTTTGTTTCATCCTGCAGCTTTGATTGAAAAGTATCCCATTGTTTACCTGTTTCCCAATCTATTTCTTCAGCGGATGTTCCTGACAATTCCCATATAGTTTGAACGTCTTTTAACGTTTCCTGATGTTCCGGATCCTTCTCTGTTGTTTTATATGCTACCTTTTCCTGGTCTGTCAATGGCTCGTTGGTCAGGTACTTTGCGAGTATTTGCCACATGGTATTTGCCATAGTCAGAATAAATGTTTTGCTGATTGTATGAGTAAAACAGTTGAAAAGAGATTTACCCCTAAAGAAAAGTGAAAAAAATATTTATTTTTTTTAGAGGGTTGATAGTCAATAGTATATGCTGTCATACTTTTTCTGTTATCCAACTGACAATCAAAAGTAGTAGACTTATGAGAAATTCCTTGCTCAAATAAGGTTTGAGACTGATTCGGAGTTTTTCCAGTGCTATGCCCATTTGATTTTCAACTGTTTTGACTGATAGGTCAAGTTGTTCGGCGATCTGCTGATACTTAAGGCCTTCTTGTCTTGATAGCAAATAAATGACTTTGCATTTAGGTGGAAGATTAGCTATTGCCTGCTGCACTTTTTCATGAAGTTCATTAAATAACACACTGTCTGTAGTGTCATTGCTTACAAAGTTATTGCTTTGCTGGATATGTTGATGAATAGTGTGTTTTTTTTGGAGTCTTTCCAAATGATTTAAGGAAACATGTGTAGTTGATTTATAGAGATAACTTCTAAGTTGTTCTCCCCATTCCAACTCTTCACGGTTGTTCCATAACTTTAAGAACACTTCCTGTACAATATCCTGAGCCTGTTCTTTATCTCTCACAAATGTATAGGCCCAGCGACACAACTCCTTATGGTATTGTTTAAATAAAGTTTCTACGGCATCAGAATTCACTTTTTTCATCTCTGTCAACTTCAATATTCTGCAAAGATGAAGAAAAAAAAGTATCAGAAATCTAATGCTACTAATCCAGCTGTATTTAGCTGAATTAATCAGGTTAGATTTTGAGTAGTATTGCAAACTTAGTCCTATAATCTTTTATTTTTTTACTCGTTCTATAAGTGGTTAGCTTGTGGGGATTTATCTCTACATATGGTGTTTAAACTGATAAAGTCATAGATGTGATATAACATATAATGAACCAATATTTCAGGGAAATACAAGTAAGAGCCGCTGAAAGTGGTATAGAATTTGTTCCATTATTGAATTACACTTTTTACTTTTACAAGCTAACATTTTACACCCAAATAGTACCCAATTTATCCATAGGTTGAGAATTTGCTTTATCAGTAATACAGTCTGAGATCTATTTTGTATTCTTCTGTCAAGGTAGAAGATTAATATTCATTATTATGAGCATCCCTTCAGATATAAATCCCTTAAATACTTCAGAGAAAAAATCTATTGAGAAAACAAATCCATTATTTACTGTTTCATCTGATGTTGTAACCTCACTAACAATCCAAACAGAATCCTTATTTGGTTTTGGAAGCTGGCAGTGGATAGTGGAAACAGAGCAGATGGTTTGGTCTGATGGATTGATACATTTATTCGGATATGGGCCAGAGACATTTGGTTCTAATTATAAAGATATCTCATTTTTTACAGAGCATTTGCATCCACTGGATAAGGAAAGAGTCATTAGTTGCTTGTCGGAAGCAAAACAATTATCTGCCTGGATACCTTTAGAGGTCAGAATTCTGACTTTTGACGGAAAACAGAAATGGATTTCTATCAAAGGGGAAATTAGTCATATACATAGTACTCCAACCTGGGTTTGTCTGATAGAAGATATAACCTCACAGGTAACAAGCAGACAACAGGAAGATAATACAGTTAAGAGATTACGTCAGCAAGAAAAGTTGTTTCAACGTGTAGAGCATAATTTTCACTATGGAAGTCTCGAGTGGGATCTGGATACAAATGAGGTAGTATGGTCTGAGGGGATAATGTTTTTGCTGGGTTATACACCTGAAACATTTGGTCATAATCCTTGCACACCTGATTTGTATCTGTCTCATTTGTCAGCAGAGGATGTTCAGAAAACGAAGCTGATGATAGAACATTATAAAACTACTCAAGACTTCAGTCCTTTTGAGCAACGTGTCATAACCAGAGATGGAGAAGAAAAAATTCTGGCAGGAGAATGGAGCATTAGCTCTGAAGAAAGAAAAGTAATATGTCTGCTACATGACATTACTCAGGAAAAGCAGAAAGATATACAAATTGAGCAACAGGCCTGGGCCCTGGAAAACATCTTTCGGAATACTCCCACCAGTATGTGTGTGCTAAAGATAGTGTATGATGAAGAAAAACAGATCTCTGATTTATTATATGTCTATGTCAGTCAAACTTTACAGGAGCAAACCAGACTTGCTGAAAGTGAATTGATAGGAAAAAGCATGTTGCAGTTATTTCCTGAGGTAAAGAATTCACAGTTCTGGTTGGCTTATCAGCGGGTGCTTATAACAAAGGAATCTGAACGTTTTGAAGATTTCTATGAATTTGACGGCTACCGAAACTGGCTGGAAGGACAGGTTGCGTATCTGGACGATCATCATTTGTTGTCATCTTTTACAATAATCAATGATTTGAAACAGATCCAGCAAGCGTTGGAGCATCAATCTGCTTTGTTTGAAAGTGTAATTAATAACTCGCCGGTTTGTATTGTTTTATATAAAGCTCTCAGAGATAAATCCGGAAAGATTATAGACTTTGTTCATGAATTATCAAATCCTGCCAACAGCCTGATAACTGGAAAAACAGAGGAAGAATTAATGAGACAGTCATGGCTAACTCATTATCCTGAGAATAAGGTAAATGGTTTTTTTGATCTGTTTGTCTCTGTTGTAGAGACAGGCAAAATCGAGCGAAAGACTTTTTTGTATGATGCACATGGCATAAAAGGATGGTTTGATGGTAGTATTGTTAAACAGGGAGATGGGATCTTGTTTACTTACCAGGACATAACAGCTTTAACACAGCAACAGCAACAAATTGAACAAACTAATCTGGAATTAACACGGTCAAATACTGAACTGGAAAATTTTGCCTATGTAGCTTCTCATGATTTACAGGAACCATTACGAAAGGTTAAATCGTTTAGTAGCCTCTTAGTAAAGGAATACAGTACACTATTGCAAGGAAATGGCCAACTGTATATACAGCGTATGCAAATGGCTGTTGAACGCATGCAGACGCTGATCAATGATTTACTTGAATATTCCAGAGTTGGAAGATTGGAAGAGGGATACCAGCAAGTGAATCTGAATGAATTGATTACAAAAGTATGGATGCCTCTGAAAGAGGAAAAAGAGAATACTGGAAAGCTGATAGAGTTTACTATAGATGAACTGCCAGAAATTCATGCTATTCCTTCTCAGATAAATCAGTTATTTGCTAACCTGTTAGGAAATGCCGTAAAGTTTTCTAAGCCGGATGAACCTTTGACTATTCAAATTAGAAAGATGCCACTGATAGAGGAAGATAGAGGCAATCTACGGTTTGTAGAACAAACAGAGTATATCAAAATCGTTGTAGAAGATAATGGTATTGGGTTTGAACCTGAAAATAAAGAGAGGATATTCGGTCTCTTTCAACGATTACATGGTCGGAGTGAGTACGAAGGTTCAGGCATTGGACTGGCTATCTGCAAAAGGATTGTAGAAAATCACAAAGGATTTATGTATGCAGAAGGTGAACCTGGAAAAGGGGCACAATTCATTGTATTACTTCCAGCTTGAAACATCACTATATGCTTTTAAAGAGGCGTATAGTGATGTTTTATTAGGCATATTGTCTTTGTACTTTTCTTCTGGCAGGTATTAGTGTTTGTGCAATTGAAACCATATGCATAAATGCTGCAGAAGGAATAAATACTGAAAGCAAAAGTAAATAGGGCATTGTGCCAAACTGTGGTGCAAATGTATGCTCAAGGCCACAAAGCTCAGGACAAATTAAAGTGGTCATAAAGACAAATGTCTCTACTGCCAGCAATCCCAAACCCAATACATTCCATCCAATCAATGTTTGGGTAGACATAGTCTTTGAAATATACGCCATACATCCAACAACAGGAGCACTTATACCTACAAGAATGCTCAGATTATATCCTTCAAAAGTAGCATGTGCAGGTATTACTCCCTGAACATAACTTCCATAAATCAATAATTCCACAGCAATTCGTAATGTCTGTCCATATACAGTCATTGGTTTGGGAAAATACATTACGAATACTTTAAATTTATTAGACAGGAAAAAGTAAGTAATAAATCCTGTTATAGGTAACAATACCAATATTGGAATACGCAAAGGTGATTCCATGTCTGTCAAAATATTGCTTGTCGACAACAATGTGATATAACCTAACCAGCCAAGCACAGCCAGTATAGTATTGCGTTTCCATCTGCGAACTCTCTGGGAGTTTTCATTTCTTTTACGGAACGTAGCTTCCATCCCGTGTTGCCAGAATGCCAGCGTGGCAATCAATAAGGCAACAAATCCAACAGTAATCATAATTTTCAAAGTGTAGTTGTAGTATTAGAAAAATCTAGTATTCTATTAGTATCTATTTTCAACGTGAGGGAAATATCTACTATGCAAAAATACTTGCAATCTCCTTGCCATAATTTGCATTGTATTGATAATCAGTGCTGTGTATGTTTTTTGTGTTTTTTGTATGTCCGAAAGCGGACATTTTTATGCGATACTGAACGTATCTGGCAAAAAATAACATGGGAGAGTTTCTAAGAACAATGCAAAAATACGAAAAAGTTGGATCAGTTGCTAATTGTAATGTCAGGATTGAACAGAAATCTGGCTTAAATGTTTGAAATAGTCTTTCAGTTGTATTTACAAGAAGAAACAAAACAGGTCCTCAGATGAACTTTCCTGTAGTATAGATATCATACATACTATCATTCACCAGAAGTATTACAATTGATGTGCATTTTTATTCAATTCATAAAGCTATCCAAACATTTGAAGATAGACAGGATTGAATACCTCTTGATGATAGTGTTGTTTTGTATCACTTATCGAAAACAACACTATTCAAACTATTTACATTTTAATCTTTTATCTGAAAACAACTATGAAAACACGTTTCTTCTACCTGACTCTTTTCCTATTAGTAGCAGGAATTTTTACATCTAAAGTTCAGGCCCAAGAGGTCGCA
The DNA here is from genome assembly GCF_030068605.1 of Xanthocytophaga agilis. NCBI lineage: Bacteria > Pseudomonadati > Bacteroidota > Cytophagia > Cytophagales > Rhodocytophagaceae > Xanthocytophaga > Xanthocytophaga agilis. Next base: position 370,186 of record NZ_JASJOU010000003.1, on the reverse strand, counting down.
GGTACCAAATATCTGAACGCTGGCGTTGGAATAGGTAGTTTTAATGCGGGCGGAATTCCTTTGGGAGTATCATTTGAATACGGCTTGAAAAATAATATCAGTGTAGGTGCATTTTTTGATTATGCCCGTTACGGAGAGAATTATGCTGGATATAAATGGCATTATACATTTTTATACTTTGGAGGAAGAGCATCTTATCATGCTAACGAATTGTTCGGAATTTCTAATGAAAAATTAGATGTCTATGGGGGATTATCTCTTGGATTCAGAAGTGTATCCTATAAAGACAATTCCGGGTACTACAATGATTATTATAGTCCATATAATAGTAGCCTCATCCTAGGTCTGCATGCTGGTGCACGGTATATGTTATCTGAAAAAGTAGGAGGATTTGCAGAGGTTGGATATGGAGTTGCTGCCTTACGTCTGGGTGTGACAGCTAAGTTTTAATCTATACTGAAGAAAAATGATTCATATATCTGATATTTTATGACAGAGGTATCAGGTATGTGAATTTTTTAAGTGCTAAAAAGTGGTTATAAAAATACAACTATGAAAACAATAATAGGTGTTTGTGGGCTTATCCTCTTAGCAGGATGGCTTACTGCTGCTCGTCCGGGAGATGCACTGAGTGATCTGGGCATGAAGATGTATGATGTTGAAACTGGTGTGCTGGAAAATGTAAAAAATGAAAGTGCCTGGTATTTTTTTTCGTCTTCAGCTATGCGCAAGGTGGCACGTCAGATTCCGGAGAGTGCCAGAGCAGAAGCTGTAAAGACCTTAGGGAAGGTGGTTCGATCCTATGTGGAGTCGCCAGAGTTTAAGAAACAATATGTAGATTGGCTAAAAAACAAATATCCTGTCGATCCGCCTACTGCTGCTGAAAGAGAACTTGAGAATGGTGCAAGTTCAGAAGCAACAAAAGCTGCTATGAATGAACAAATAACTACAGCTCAGCAGATGTTTGCACAAATGCCTGCCTCATCACTGGCTATGGCACTTCAGGCTCAGATCCAGCAGTCAGAGAGTGAAATAGCCTCTCTGGAAGGGGAAGAAAAAACTAGCAGGACAAAAGAGGTGGCAGCACAGAAAAAGATGCTGGCTATATCTAAATCTAATCCGGAGGAGTTTAAAAAGCAGTATGTCGCTTATATGAACAAGTATATGGCAGGGGAGGTCAATAATAGTCTGGCTGAAGACGAAGAACGAATGAAAGAAGCTCGTATCCATATGGAAAAGCGGAAAAAGCAACAGGCTGTTTTGGATGCCCATTCTGACATAAAGCCTGTACTGCGTAAACGCCTGCAAGACTTTATTGTCTTATGTAACTCTGTAGACTTTACTGCCAAGCTGACCTCAACAGGGTATAAACAGGAGTTTGTCAATCCTGCCTATCAACGAAAGTCTTCTGAATGGAAAATGCTTTTCCGGATAGGTAAGACTGCTACACTATCTGCTCGTGATTTTGCTCAGGAATGGCTCTCTCAATTAAAATAAATAATAAAAGGTACAGATATCTGTACCTTTTATTATTTCAGGATTATTACTGCCCTTAGCTGGAAAAGTTAATAATTTTTGTTTTCCAGTTCAGAAACCTTCCGGGTATATTTTTGAAGTTCCTCAAATACGGACTGAATCTTAGCTTCATAGAGTTCTACCTGCTGAGTACGTTGCTGTAATTCATCATAGGTAGACTTCATTTCTTCCTCGTAGCAGGCTATCATTTCTGTATGTTCCTGCATTTCCAGTTCCATAAGTGATTCTTTAGTAACATCTGTTGCCAGTTTGATGATTTTGTAGGGGATACCTGATGCATCTTTAAGAGGAATATAAGATGCTTGCAACCATACTGCTGAATGAGTTCTGGTATATCTTTTGAATCGAGCAGTATTAGGCTCTCCAGCTTTTAATTTAGTCCAGAAGCTGCTATATTCTTCACTATCTGCATAGGCTGTATCTACGAATAAACGATGGTGTTTCCCTTTTACATCATTGCACTTATAATCCATCAGATGTAGAAAGTTATCGTTAGCAGTGAGAATATTTCCATGTATGTCAAATTCGATGATAGCAAATGTGGTATCGATGCCCATAAACACATTGTTTAACTCCATCTCTTTTCGTTTTAGTTCTTCCTGGATCACTACCAGTTGTTCCAGCATTTCTCGTGTGCTGATTTCCTGTGCATTCATCTGCTCTGCTTTTACACGGCTTTCTTCCAATAAATACTGCATTTGTTCAGTGATTTGATAATCTCTTAGAGTAGCCGCAATATTTTCAGCAATAGCCTTTACAAATTCAATCTCATATGGTAGAATAGGAGAGAAGGACGCTATTTCAAGTATTCCTTTGATTTCATTCTGTGTTTTTAACGGAACAATAAGTAAAATGCGTGGTGTGGCTTCTCCCAATCCGGAAGTGATACGTACATAGTTTTCCGGTATTTCTGTGAGATAAATAATATTGCCTTCCAGAAATGCTTGCCCCGTTAATCCCTGACCTGGGAGGAGAAACACTGGTTCTTCTGAATGTTTATTCCGATTGAATGCATGACAGGCCATTAGTTCCAGTACTGCCTGTGAATCTTTCTGTTTTACTAAAAAGAGTGATCCCTGATTTGCTTTGAGATATCGAATAATAAAACTGAGGATATTCTCGCTTAATTCTTTGATATTTTGATTGTTGCGTAGAATGGAAGATATAGTTGTCAATCCTTCTGTTTTCCATAATTGGATAGTATGATCTTCCTGCACCTTCTGCAACTGATTGCGCATATGAATAAGTGAGTGTCCAAGACGATCTTCAGGAAAAAGATCAGTGAGTGTTACACTTAGATTCCCTTTGGCTATTTCATCAGAAAATAAGGTCTTTGTTTTCAGTGAGTCGACCATTTCACTCACTGAGCTACTAATTTGCCCTATCTCGTTTTTGCTTTTCAGATTTTCAGGAATAGAGACGATTATTCCTCTGGCTACTTTTTCCAGAACATCTCTTAATGTATCAATGTATTGTACCTGCAACAAATTCTTGTGGATAAGAAGATAGGTAATTGCAATCATCACACTGTTGGCAAATAATACAATCAATACTACCTGTAGTATCTCTCCTGACAAACACATGGACAATGTAAACTTTGTTGGAGATAGGAGTGTAACGGCTTTCCAATGATTCTTTGCATCTGAAAGAATTCCCTTACTAGTTGCTTGCTGTGCAATCATGTTTCTTTTATCAAAGGATGCCTGATGAATCAATGCGTTTTCATCTGCCTGATAAAGAAGTTCTGGCTGTTTTTTAAAGAAAAGGTCTCTATCTATGGCTGTTAACTTTTCATTGTGTGCACCATATAGGAGTATCTGAGCTTGAGGGTCTTTCTTCTGTAGTTCGGTTTCAGCATCCTTGCGAATCTTTTCAGCTGTTTTTTGCCAATTGGTAAATGTATACCACACTCCAATCATATCACCTTCTGAATTTCTAACAGGAACTGCAAAGGCAATACCTTGTCCGGATGATTTATACAATTGTGCAACTGTTTGGTCTACTGTAAGGTTGGAATGCCAGCTGTCAGTGGTATTTATACATTTTAAAGCTCCTCTGAACCAGTCTGTATTGTACATATTACTACCAATAAGGCCAGATGAAGACAATGGTGTACTTTGGGAGTTTTTGGTATTGACTGCAATTACATTACCATCCATATTGCAAAGCAGCAATAGATCGTAAATGGATTGGTACTGAACCATCTGATTCATGAACTCCTCTAATCTACTATTTGCCTGCGGATGTACTACGGCTTCTGTTACAAGTGAATTGTAGGCAAAAGCCTTGTTATCCATCTGACAGGTATACAGGGATTGATCTATTTTATCCAGAACAGTCTGAGATGTAATGTGGGCAGTAATCTTCTTTGCCTGGTTTTCTGATTCAATGATTTTATGGGTAAAATAATAGAAAAGAGTAATGAGCATACCGGCTATGATGGTGCACATACCCAGATACAGGCGTGTAAATAAACGTTGATTCATACAACATATCTATGTTGATTAATAAGACTTATTACCTGGCTATCCCAGGCTATTTAAACAACAGTTGTGGTGTCACATAAAACTATGTGATAGATGAAACAAGATAATCTGTTGGTTGCTCAATCAGATAGTATCTCAATTGGTTTGTTTCAAACCAAACTTTTTAATGCTGCTCGTAAGTTGTACTTTATAAATCAATAGGTAAGCTTGTATGAATCAACCTCTTCATAGAATGGATTGAAATATACTATGCGGTTGTCAGACCGTTTCTTAGTTTTTCATTTTCGGTTTCCAGTAACGTAATTTGTTCGAGGTATCGTCTTTCTTTGTCAACCATTTCTTCATGTTTGGCAGACATTTCTTCTAAGGTATTGCGCATTTCCTGCTCATATACTTCTATCATTTCCATACGTTCTGTATTTTCCAACTGAAGTCTATGTTCTGCAGTAATGTCTGTTGCCAGTTTGATCACCTTATATATCTGCTCTGATTTGTTTCTTAAAGGCACATACGATGCATGCAGCCACACTTCAGATTGATTTTTGGCTATTCGTTTAAATTTACCAGACTGGATTTGACCTAACCGTAATTTATGCCAAAAAGACTCATATTCCTCTTTAGCCGACGAGTTTTCTGGCATAAATATCCGATGAGGTTTTCCTTTAATATCTTCCAGTGAATAATCCATTAATTGCAGGAAGTTTTCATTGGCATTAATGATTGTTCCATTGGTATCATACTCTATCATACCAAACGTAGAGTTAATGCCTTGCAAAAGATTATTGGTTTCTTGTTGGTTACGTTGTAGTTCTTCCTGAGTAGCTACCAGTTCTTCCATACTCTGACGCATTTCTTCCTCCTGCGCACGCATTTGTTCTGCCATCTCTTTACTTTCATCCAGTAATTTAGCTGTATTTTCGGTAGCTTTGGCTGCAGCGAAGGAAACGGCAATATTTTCGGCAATTCGCTCTACAAAATAAATTTCATGAGATTGAAAAAGTTTAAATGAGGCCAATTCCAGAATGCCATATACTATCTGTTCATGTTTTAAAGGTACAACGAGAATATTGTTTGGGTTGGCATCACCCAGACCTGATGTGATCCGAACATAATTTTGTGGAATCTCCTTTAAATAAATAGTTTCTGCCTCCTGCCATGCCTGACCTGCCAGACCTTCTCCCTGACGAATCTGTTTGGACAAATATTTTTTGCGATTAAACGCATAGGCAGCCTTTAAATCCAGATAGGGATTATGTTCATCACTATCATTAACCATAAATAATACACCTTGATTGGCACCAATGTATTTGATTAGTTCTGCCAGAATACGATCAGATAAGATGATTAAATCACTTTCTCTACGAAGAATAGTATTCAGGTGATTCAATCCTTCATTAGTCCAGTTACGTTTTTCATCGTTTTCTTTCACAGTTTTCATATGCTGTTGCATTCTTAACAATTCGCCAACCAGATTCTCTTCATTCAGATTCTTGTTTTCCTCTGTTAAGCCTTCCCACTCCACATTTCCTGAACCTTGTGTAACATTTTTAACAAAGCTGGTTGCCTTTCTCAGATTGGTGATTGTTGTTTCAATTAGTTCAACCGTATATTCATTTGTCTTTGTGCCAGGATCAAAAAGATATTTTCGGTTGCTTTCACTCCAGTCCTTTAAAATCTGCTTGCGTCTTACCTCTTCCTTTTTAAAGTAGTTGGCTATCCAGAATAATGCAGGCAATCCCAAAAGAATAGAAAAGATCTGAATCCATGTGTTCTGTAGTGTCGCTTTGTCATATTCTCGTTGAGTCTCTTTAAGTATTGTGTTTTCAAATGCTTTCAAGTGTGCTTCCAGACGTTTGCCAATATTCTCAGATTTAATGTTACTACTGGATTGAAGCATTGAAGTGACTTCCTGTATACTGTCAATTCGGGCTTGTGCAATAATCGTTTTGCTGAATTCCTGATAAGCTGTTACTGAATCACGAGTTATTTCTGCCAAAGCAAGCAAAGATTCAATACTGGATGAATAATATGGAAGACTCTTCTGCTGTGTAGTAAGAGCATTTACCAGATTAGTATAGGCCGATTGACTAGTGGCAATATCAGTTTCTAATCGTTGTAAATGATAGTCTTCTTTGGTAAAGGCAAACGTAAGTATCTCTTTATCCAGATTGTACAGGCCACTTGAAATAAATTCATTGAAAAATTCTGATGATTTATAGGATTGTTCTTGGAGAACAATATTTTTTGACATTATTTGGCGGTTGCGGAAAAACAATAGTGCTGAACATAGCAATAAAGTCGCCACAAAAGCGATGGATAGGATAACGCCATGTTTTCGTATAAAATGCAGTAGCATAACTCGGGAAGAAAAAATATGAATAGTTGCTCTTAAATTTCGTATAAGCAAATATAGAATGGCAGATGTGAATAAGATTTCGTTAAAAATAGATTATGGCACAGATGTAAGATTCTTTATTCTTGTCAGAAACCCTATTTTTTGACTGATTCTGATAGCTTTAAAAAATCTCGCAGCAATCTGATTAGAAAAGCCTCTGATACCCCTGTAAGGCTGTTATTTTTACAATATTAGTTATGGATGTATAATTCTTTTTAATATGAACAGTAGAGAAGAGTGATGTATTGAAAAAGTGTCATACAGACAAGTTACAGTCCTATTGTAAGATTATCAGGAGTTTTACTATGATTATTACTAAAAAATTGACAATAGATAAATTTTAAACTTAAACTTCATTACACACATGTACCTGCTAGGTTACGATATTGGGAGTTCTTTTATTAAGGCGTCTATCATAGATATTGAAACAGGAAAACTGGTTGCTGCGGCTTCTGCACCTTCTGCAGAGATGCCTATGATTGCCCATAAGCCGGGTTGGGCAGAACAAGAGCCTGCTATGTGGTGGGAAAATGCCAAAGATGCTACCCGACAATTGGCTCAGAAAGCTAATCTGAAAGATGTAAAAGCCATTGGGATTTCCTATCAGATGCATGGACTGGTAGCAGTTGATAAAAATTATGAAGTTCTGAGACCATCCATTATCTGGTGTGACAGCCGGGCTGTTGAGATTGGAGATACTGCTTTTGCTCAATTAGGCAAAGAGAATGCATTAACCCATTTATTCAATTCTCCTGGTAACTTTACAGCTTCCAAGTTGCGTTGGGTGCAGCAAAATGAGCCTCAGATATATGAGCGAATACACAAATTTATGCTCCCGGGAGATTATCTGGCACTATGTCTGACAGGTGAAGCAACTACCACTGCTTCTGGTTTATCAGAAGGAATCTTGTGGGATTTCCAAAACGAAAGACCTGCAGATCTGTTGCTTGATCTATATGGCATTTCACCCAGTCTGATCCCCACAATTGTTCCAACTTTTGCACCTCAGGGATATGTGACATCAAAAATAGCTGACGAGTTGGGTTTTACAGTTGGAATTCCTGTTTCATATAGAGCAGGAGATCAACCTAACAATGCATTTTCACTAAACGTACTGGAACCGGGAGAAGTAGCTGCCACAGCGGGTACGTCCGGAGTAGTCTATGGAATTACAGATCTAAAGGAGTATGATTCTGCCTCTCGTGTGAACTCTTTCTTACATGTAAATCATACTCTACAACTACCCAGATATGGGACACTACTTTGTATAAATGGAACAGGTATCTTAAATAGCTGGTTGCGTAAAAATACTGCCAGTGGACTTACCTATGATCAGATCAATCAATTGGCAGCTTCCGTTCCCGTAGGTAGTGATGGATTAGTAACATTACCATTTGGAAATGGAGCTGAACGTGTACTGGAGAATAAACTGGTAGGAGCTTCTGTACAGAATCTTAACTTTAATAATCATACACAGGCTCATTTGTTGCGTTCTGCTCAGGAAGGAATTGTATTTGCTTTGAATTATGGTGTAGATGTAATGAAAACACTGGGCGTAGAACCTCGTATTGTTCGGGCTGGAGATGCAAATATGTTCTTAAGTCCTCTGTTTGGAGAAGCTTTCTCTACCATTACTGGTGCTGTTGTTGAACTATACAATACAGATGGAGCCCAAGGGGCTGCACGGGCTGCGGGAGTAGGCGCTGGGATTTACAAGAGTTATAGAGAGGCTTGTCAGAGTCTGAAAACTACCCGTATTATAGAGCCCAATGTTGCTTTAAAAGATGCCTATGAACAGGCATATCTCCAATGGTTGAAAGCTTTGGAACGTATGTTGCACTAATACTAAAGAGAGAAAAACAAAAAGCTCTCTGATATTGATGTCAGAGAGCCTTTTTGTTTGTAAGAACCTATTATTTATTGGTAGTCTTCTTGTCTTTTTTCTCTTTCTTCCCCTTAGGGGCAGAAGATTCTTTTTCAGGATTACCTGAAGTTTCAGAGGCTGCAGGTGCACTCAGTTGAGACTCTGCAGCAGGTTTTACTACTTCACCTTTAGTATCAAGTTCAACTACTTCATATCCTAGTTTTTCCAGTCCGGTTTTAATACGTTCTTTATCGCCAACCACCAGTATATTCATCTTAGCAGGATTGACATACTGTTTTGCCAACGCATTGATATCTGATTGATTGATACCTGCCAATATTTTGCTTTGCTCTTCTACATACGATGGCTTTAAATTATATTGTACGATTCGATTCAGGAAACGTGCTTTCTGAATTCCTGTCTCATATTGTAATGCATCGCGTTGTCCGATAGAGCTTTTTAAGAATGTTAATTCACTTTCTGTGATTCCAGTATTTGAATAGTTGGTAATTTCTTTCATTACTTCTGCTACTGCACTGTCAGAAGCTGCTGCTTTAACACCAGAGCTAAATGTAAATCTCCCTCCATTTTCATCAGAATCAAAAGAGGTCCGTGCACCATATGTCCATCCTTTATCTTCACGCAGATTCAGATTGACACGGCTGTTAAATGCACCTCCTAAGGGATAGTTCATCAAAGTAGCTTTGTAAAAATCACCTGTTGGATTATAAGTAAGATCTGTTACATATCCAACACGGATTTCCGATTGTGCTGCTTTCGGAATATCTACCAGGAAAAGCTTTGTTTTTTCAATAGGCGCAGCTTTGGTCAGAGTCGGCAACTTCACCTCTTTGGCTTCCCACTGATTCAAAAATGCCAGTTTGGGCTCAACTTCTGCCTGGTTAATATCCCCAACTACTACCAGATTGGTAACTGATGGTGAGAAGTTAGCTTTATAGAAATCTTTTACATCCTCTAATGTGATGGTACCTACTGTTTCAGCAGTTCCATATACAGGAATTGCTTTGATGTGTTTTGATCCATATAAGGTTTTATTATACACATCATTTGCTACTGCCTGCGGTTGGGTTGATTGTACTTTGATACTCTCCAATTGTTGTTTTTTTAAGCGATCAAAGTCATCCTGGTTGAATTTAGGATGATAGAGTTTTTCCTGAAGTAAGGCTAATGTCTTATCAAGGTTTTTCTTTAATGTTTCAACATAGATAGTAGTACCTTCTTCGCCCGCTCCAAAAGAAATAAAACTTCCCAGTTTATCCAGTTCACTGGCAATTTCTTCTGATGTATACTTCTCAGTATCTTCATTGAGCATAGAAGCAGTAAGAGAAGCAACCCCGGCTTTGGAAAGATTATTAGCTGAAAGCTGATGTCCTCCTTTGATATTGAACAGTAATGTTACTGTTGGGATTTCGTCATTCTGTGTTCCAATAATCTTTAAACCATTGTTTAGTTGTTTTTGCCATACAGGGGGAACCTTTACAATAGGGTTAGCTCCTGAACCTGGCTTTTGGCCACGATCAAATGTGTCTTTGGCTTTTTTATAGGTAAGGCCTGTGTATCCATAATCAGGTGCTTTGTATCCTTCTTTTGAGATAGTGTAATTATCGACAGCTGCTACGATATCCGCTTTGCCTTTAGGATAAGCACTCAATATTACAGCTGCTTTCCCTTTAATATATTTGTTATATGCCTGTATTACAGATTCTTTTGTTACAGACCGGTAATTTTTTAATTCTACTCCAATGTAATTGGGATTTCCTTTAAATGTTTGATAGGATGCCAGTTGTGAAACTTTTCCTGATACACTGTTAAGACCATTAATTGTTTGTGATTCATTTTTAGCAATAAAGCGGGCAATATCATCATCTGTTACACCGCGCTTTTCAAATTCTGCCAATGATTCTCGTATGGTTTTCTCCATATCCTGCAGCGTTTGATTAGGATAGGGGATAACTGTGAGTGTAAACTCACCTGATAGCTCACTGGCTGAGTTTACAGCTGAGCTTTGAACTGCTTTCTGTGCTTTTTCAAAGTTTTTATAGAAAATAGAATTTTTACCCTGTCCCAAAATTTCAGCCAGACAATCCAATGATGCTTCTTCTGTGCTGTATCTTGCGGGAACTGGGAAAATCATTCGTAACATTGGTAATTTGATATAGTTGTCTTCATAAGACGTATATCTGTCCTGGGTCAATGCTGGAATAGGTAATTTGAGGTTTTTTACTTCTGGGCCACGAGGAATAGAACCAAAGTACTTTTCAACCAGTTTAACAACATCCTTAGTAGTTACATCGCCTCCAACTGTCACAGTAGCATTGTTAGGGCCATACCAGCGTAGAAAGAAGTTTTTAAGGTCGTTTACATTTACACGATCTAAGTCCTCTACATATCCGATGGTAAGCCATGAATAAGGATGGCCATAAGGATACAATGCTTTAGATGTATATTCATACGTAAGTCCATAAGGACGGTTATCGTAATTTTGGCCCCTTTCATTTTTTACAGTAGCCCGCTGAATCTCGAATTTTTTCTGAGTGACTGCATCCAACAGAAAACCCATCCGATCTGCTTCCAACCATAAGGCTGTTTCGAGTTTATTGCTGGGAAGGGTTTCAAAGTAGTTGGTGCGATCCCGGTTGGTTGTTCCATTCAAGGTACCACCTGATTCTGTTACCACTTTAAAGTGTTCTTCATCTGCCACATGGTCAGATCCCTGAAACATCATGTGTTCAAAAAAGTGTGCAAAGCCTGACTTCCCAATCTCCTCACGTGCCGAACCTACATGGTAGGTAACATCTACATGCACAATCGGATCTGAGTGATCTTCGTGTACAACAAGTGTTAAACCATTTGGTAATACATATTTTTCATATGGGATTACAATCTCACCTGGTTTTTTACTGACTTTCTCGATGAGTTTTGATTGGCCGAATATAGGTGGTGTAGTTACCAGTAAGCAGAATAATCCTGCCAGAATATGGCGTTTCTTCATAATAAAGTGGTTTTAAGTAAAAGATAAAGTATTGTTTTCAAATATATATAAGTGAAACTGTATTTTTATAATTAAACCAATGTTTACACTATCAGTTTACCACTTATTCCTAAAATATGCCTTTGAGATGTTCCAGAGAGTTATTTCGGCTTATTGAATACAAAAAAAAGTGAATTTTCTTCTTTAATGAAAAGAAAGTTGATGAAAGGTAGGTAAGTTCAACTCTATTTTTAGACTAGTTTTTTTGACTTCTAAATAGTGTTATTTATTGGGTGCCAAAGGTAAAAGACAATCAACAATGTGTTTTTATTTAACAAAAAGGAGAATAGATATGATTATAGAAGTTTTTTAACAAAAATGGATTTATAATTTGGAAATATAAAATTCATATGTAATATTTGTCTATAGAATTACTAGACAAATCAATTCCCACCAAATTGATTTTATCAGAGTAGGTTCCCAAACCAGCCAATAATTAATTGGATGATAAAATTTTAATATAATGGTTATGAAAAAGGATTCACGTCATGCGCAATTCTTATCCGGGAGTTTGACAGTATTTTTCCAGATACCTTGTTGCTGTTGTACCTGTTTGTAATCTAATCAGGAGTACTATTCTTTTCCTGACATATCGTTTAGCCTTCTTCGTCTGGCCCTGTGTCAGAAAAATTACCTGTTCCATATACCGCTTATATGGCTAGAGGAAGCACTTTGTCTTCTAAATCGAGTTTTGGTGGAATTCTTTAGAAGATAGGTGCTTTCCATAGCCGCCAACTGATACAAAATTATGAAATCCTCTAAAGTTTTCTCTATCATTTTTGTCCTGTTTTTTTTAGGACAAATCGTCATCGCGCAGGACGCCGCTAAAAATAAAGTTGTGATCACAGGAGTTCGTTTTGCTTATCCATTAGTTGAAAAGTGGATCAAGCAATATCAGCAGACTAATCCCAGTTCACAAATTATAATAGAGGCGAGAACAACTACAGACCCTTCCCAATATGATGTGTTAATTGAAGCCTATGAACCCGAAGCATCTGTCAAAGAGAGTCGGGAATATGTTTATATTGCGCGATATGCATTACTACCATTTGCCAATGCAAGTTCTGCTTTTGCAAAAAACTATTCAGACAAGGGCCTAACCACTGAATTAATCAAACAGTTTTATTTTAATGATATTTATGCAGACAAAAAGAATGAGAAAAAGGTAGAGATACCTTATACGATCTATACTCGTTTGCAAAAAGCAGGAGCTCCTGTTACGTTTGCCCGCTACTTTGGATTTGAACAAGCAAACATCAAAGGTAAAGCTATCGCTGGTGCAGATGAGCATCTGGTAAAGGCTTTATTAAAAGACTCAACAGGAGTTTCTTATAGTACGCCAGGTTTACTTTTCAATCTTCAGACCCGCAAACCAATTGATGGCATAACTGTATTGCCAGTAGATATCGATGGTAACAAACGTGTGAGTGCTGATGAGAAATTCTATGACAATCTGGATATTGTGTTACAAAAACTGGAAGCAGCTGAATTAAAAAATGTTCCGATTGAGTATATCCACCTGTCTGTCCTGAAAAACAATACAAATCCTGAAGCTGTAAAATTCCTGAAATGGGTGTTTGAGCATGGACAGGATAACCTACATGAGTTTGGGTTTCTGAAACCAGATGCCAAACGTTTTCAGCAGGAAAAAGATCACCTTCAACAACTAGGTCTCAACTAACCCCTCTATTTAACATACCTAAATACGATTTCATGAAAAAACATCTACTAGTCGTAGCATTCCTTATGCTAGCGATAGGGACCGCTTTTGCCCAAAATATAAAAGGAGTCATCAAAGATGAAGGTGGTCAGCCATTACCTGGTGCCAGTGTTGTAATTAAAGGAACGAAAGAATATGTGGTTTCAACAGCTGATGGCCAGTTCAGTATAAAAGCGCAAAAAGAATTTCCTTTTACACTAACAGTAACATTGGTTGGTTTTAAAACGCAGGATGTTGAGGTGTATGAACTTTCCGAAGAAGCACTCGAAGTGAATTTGAAAACAGACAATATACTGGATGAGGTAGTTGTCATTGGCTATGGAGAGCAAAAACGAAAAGACATTACAGGTTCTATTTCGTCTGTGCCTACAGAAATTAAAACACAGCCTGTAGTTTCTGTAGAGCGACTTTTACAAGGATCTGTAGCTGGGGCCATAGTAACGCAGACATCAGGACAACCAGGTGGTGGGGTAAGTGTGCAAATTCGGGGAAACAACTCTATCACAGCAGGAAGTGATCCATTGTATGTAATTGATGGTTTTCCAATCAATAATGATTACTCTCTTACCGACGCAGGCGTTACGGATGGTTCAAAAATTAACCCACTTTCTTCTATCAATACAACCGATATTGAATCTATTGATGTATTGAAAGATGCTTCTGCAACAGCTATTTATGGTTCGCGTGGTGCCAATGGAGTTGTGATTATTACCACAAAAACAGGCTCGAAAGATAAATCATCTATTAATTATGATGGATATTATGGTGTACAAGAAGTCATCCGGACTATTCCTTTATTAAATGCAGGACAATGGTGGTCATTGCGGAAGGATGCAGCTGCTAATTCTGGAAAAACAGTTTCATTACCTTCAACAATTGGGTATTCGTTAGATACTACGGGTGATGGAACAGATTGGCAGGCAGCAGCTTTTCGGAAAGCTATCATTCAGAGCCATAGCTTATCTATTTTATCTGGCTCAGAGAAAACTCGTCTGGCAGTTTCTGGTAATTACCTAAAGCAGGATGGAATTTTGCAGAATACAGATTTTACACGATTATCAGCAAGAATCAATCTGGATCATGAATATAGCAAGAAATTTAGAATCTTTGGTAGCATTACAGCTTCTAATACAAAGGCTCAGGTGGCACCTGCTGCTATTGTGGGTAATCTGCTGTTAACTCCGCCTTCCTTACCTGTTTATAAAGATGATGGAACATTTGTAATAAATAGTCCATTTGAGTCTGCATTACAGAACCCAATTAACTCACTATATAATCAGTTGAATGAAACACGTACCAACCGGTTTTTAGGGAGCTTATCTGGTGAGTATACTATTCTCGAAGGACTAAAAGCGAAAGTACTGGTTGGGGCTGATGTAGTTGATAATAAACAAAACAGATATTTGCCTAGCTCCACCGCAGAAGGCCAAAGTTTACAGGGATTGGCTACAGTGGGAACAATGTTTACTTCAAGCTGGCTGAACGAGAACACATTAAGCTATGATAAACAAATAGGCACCCGTAACAGAGTTAGTGCTATCGTAGGTTTTACCGCACAGCAATCTGATTCCAAAGGCGCTGTAGCTGAAGCTGCAGGATTTGCAACTGATGCATTTGAGTACAACAACCTGGGAACTGGAATTACTAACCGTACACCTCGTTCGTCTGCTAATAAATGGTCACTGGCTTCTTATCTGGGTCGTATCAATTATGTATTGGATGAAAAATATCTGGCTACATTTACCTTACGTGCTGATGGATCATCTCGTTTTGGTGAAGGAAACAAATGGGGATATTTCCCTTCTGCTGCTTTGGGATGGAATGTGAGTAGTGAAAGCTTTATGCGTCAGTTCCCAAAAGTTAGTCTTTTAAAAGTAAGAGGTAGCGCAGGGATAACAGGTAATCAAAGTATTCCGCCTTACCAGTCACTTTCTCAACTTAGCTATTTCCGGTATAGCTTCTCAAATACTACTGTTTCCGGTTATGCTCCGGCAACCGTTCCGAATCCAAACTTAGGATGGGAAAAGACATTTCAGGTGGACTTTGGGATTGATCTAGGTTTGTTCAATAACCGGATTAATATCACTGCTGACTATTATTACAAAAAGACAACAGATTTATTATTGAGTCGTACGGTTCCAGGTACTTCTGGTCTATCAGATTTCTATAACGGACAGGCTTCAACTATTTACCAAAATATTGGTGCTGTATCTAATAAAGGCTTTGAGTTGTATATCAATTCTCAGAATCTAACCGGTGATCTGAAATGGAATACAATATTTATATACTCTAAAAATAGCAACAAAATTCTAAGTCTGGGTGATGGTGTTAATCAAATTATCCCGGTTATTTCTTCTCCTTCTATTGCCAAAGTAGGATATCCTTTAGGTTCATTCATTGTATATAAGACAGATGGTATTATTCAGGAAGGAGATGTTGCTCTAACTCCTCAGGCAAACAAAAATCCTGGTGGGCAGAAATACAAAGATATCAATGGAGATGGAGCCATTACACAGGCGGGAGATCGTATTGTAATTGCGAATCAGCCTGGTTTTGTAGCGGGCCTTACTAATACATTTTCTTACAAAGGATTTGATCTGGCTGTATTCTTCCAGGCTTCTATTGGTGGTAAGCTGTACAATGCCAACCGTGCCAATCTGGAGTTGGGTACTGGTTATACAAACGGTTCAACAGTGTTGCTGGATCGCTGGACCCCAACAAATACCAATACGGATGTAAAAGCTGCTTATCAAGATCCGGCAATTACTATTTCTGATCGGTTTATCGAAGATGCTACCTATTATCGTCTGAAAAATATCTCATTTGGATACACTTTGCCTAAGACTCTATTGTCTAAAGCAAAGATTCAGAATCTTAGAATTTATGTGTCTGCACAGAATGCCTTTACATGGACTAATTATACAGGTTATGATCCGGAGGTTAGTTTGAATGGACAAAGCCTGATCAACAAAGGGGTAGATTCTGGAGTGTATCCTAATAACAAATCCTATCAGATCGGACTATCCTTATCACTTTGATCTGGCTGAATAATCTTATTCATGTAAAATAAAATTGAATTGACTCATGAGACTTATCATATATACCACTCTCACACTATTATTATTGATTACAGGAGCCTGCAAGGATTTTTTGTCAGAAGATCCTGAATCCTTGATTTCTGAGGATCAATATTACAAAACCCAGGCAGATGCGATTAATGGGATTAATGCTGTATACTTTCTTCTTAACTCAGGTGGAAGTAGCATTCAGACACCCTATAATACATTATTTAACACTGGAATGAATATGGCAGGAGATGATGAAGATCCAGGTCCGGGTGCTACCAATCCGGATGTTCGTTCGCTGGCGGTATTGGCTCATTCATCTACTAACCTGAGGATTTACGAAATCTGGCAACAACATTATGCTGCTATAAAGAAAGCAAACGTTGCACTGGATAAAATTCCTTCAATCGATTTTGATGCTGCGCTGAAGAGCCGTTTGTTGGGTGAAGCTAAATTTTTGAGAGCTTTGTATTACTTCAATCTGGTTCGGTTGTATGGAGATGTACCATTGATTACTGAATACCAAAAGTATGTAAATGCTGCTGATTATGCTATTGCCAAGTCACCATCTACAGAAGTATATGCACAGATTGAAAGGGATTTGCAAGAAGCCGCTGAAGTGCTACCAGCGTCTTATACAGCTCCGGATGTAGGAAGAGCCACACAAGGAGCTGCCAAAGCGTTGCTGGCTAAAGTATATCTCACTAAAGCATCACTACCACTTAATATAACAGCACATTATGCAGATGCTGTAGCCAAAGCTGAAGAGGTGTTATCTGCTACAGATGGAGGAACAGGAAATTATGGCTATGATCTGTTTGCAAACTATGCAGATGTCTTTTTGCCTGCTACTAAAAATGGAAAAGAACATATCTTTTCTGCTCAGTTTAAGTCTAATGCTCAGGGACAAGGGAACAACGAAAATCCACGTACTATTCTGAGCGGGGTGCCAGGACTGTCGGGCAACTATGCCCATATGGTTCGTTATTATACCAATGGCGATGATAAGTATTTCAGTATTTATAAGTTGTATAAACCCAATGATAAACGCAGAAATGCAACGTTTGTAACCTACTTTACAAGCCCTTCCAATGGAAGAAAATATGCATTACCTCTTGCAAATACAGCGGTTCCTAATGATTCAACCCCATTTTATCATAAGATGTGGGATCCTAATTCAACATCTGTAACCAGTGAGTCTGCAGCTAATGTTGCTATCATTCGTTATGCAGAGCTTTTGCTGATCCATGCGGAAGCAGAGAATGAAGCTAATGGTCCTACTGCAAAAGCTTACAAATCTCTGAACAGAGTACGGAACAGGGCTGGTCTTGCTAATCTGACAGAAGGCTTAACTAAGGATCAGTTTCGTGATTCCTTGTATCTGGATCGCCGATTGGAAGTAGTGTTTGAATATCAGCGCTGGTTCGATCTGATTCGTCAGAAAGATGGAGCTGGAAACAGCACTTTTGTATCCAACTTACACAAAGTAGGAAAGACAAATGCAACAGATAAACATCGGCTTTATCCAATTCCGCAATCAGAAATTGATAACAATGCGTTGCTGGAACAAAATGAACTGTGGAAATAGAATAATATAACTATATACATAACAAGAAGCTATAATTCATAACCGGGAAAACTACCTAGTAAGAAATGTTACTTTCCCGGTTATCAAAACCTCTTCAGTTTATTCGAAACAAGTTGATAGAGGTTGTGAATCCCATATATATCAAAGGAGGTGCCACCAGCTTCCGTTTAAACCCTTAAACCGGAAATTCCTATGATCGCTTCTCTACCTGCTTCCAGGTATGTTATAGTACTCTTGTTTGGTATTATAACAGCATCTTTTAGTACCAATACCTTTGCCCAATATGATCCTGTACAGCCTTATAAAGGTAAAACAGGGAGAAACCTTGTTGAGACACAACAATGGTGGCCTGACAAAAAGAAAGCACCCGAAGGTGCTCCTAATGTGGTTTGGATACTTCTGGATGATGTGGGTTTTGGAGCTGTCAGCACATTTGGTGGATTGATCCGCACGCCAAACCTGGATTCGCTGGCAAATAATGGCCTTCGATATACTAACTTTCACACTACAGCCATTTGTTCCCCTACTCGTGCAGCCCTGTTAACAGGGCGTAATTCCCACTCTGTACATATGGGTCTATTCCCTAATACTGCTATTGGGACTCCAGGGTATGATGGGTATATGCCTTTTGAAAAAGCTACTATTGCTGAGATTTTACGTGAAAACGGCTACAATACCTATGCAGTGGGCAAATGGCATTTTACACCAATATCAGATGCAACAGTGGCAGGACCATTTAACCGCTGGCCAACAGGAAGAGGCTTTGATCATTATTACGGATTTTTAGGTGGCTCGACTGATCAGTGGCATCCTGTCTTATGGGAAGATACTCGCAAAGTAGAGCCTGAAACAGATGGCAAACATTTTACAACCCGTATAGCTGACAAAGCCATTCAATATATTGCAGAACAAAAATCTGTTAAAGCCGACAAACCATTTTTCCTCTACTTCGCTCCAGGTGCCGGGCATGCACCACATCATGTTGCCAAAGAATGGAGGGACCAGTATAAAGGTAAATTTGATCAGGGATGGGATAGTTATCGTGAAGCTGTATTTAAACGGCAGCAATCACTGGGATTATTACCTAAGAATGCCGTCCTTCCTCCACGTCAGACGGGGGTAAAAGCATGGGAAACCCTGACTGCTGATGAGAAGAAAGTATTTGCTCGTTTTATGGAGGTGTATGCTGGATTTTTATCCTACACTGATTATGAGATTGGGCGTATTGTATCTTATCTCAGACAAAACGACCTGTTGAACAACACCTTAATCGTGTTAATGATTGGAGACAATGGTGGAAGCAAGGAAGGAACTTATACAGGAACAATCGGCTTTGCCGATAAATCCCAAGGTGAAGATATTAGTTTTCTACTAAGTCAGTACGATAAGATTGGAACTGAATATACGGCTCCTAATTATCCTTTGGGATGGTCTCAGGCAACCAATACACCGTTTCGTTACTGGAAAAGTGATGTGAATGCAGAAGGGGCTAGTCATAATCCGTTAATTCTGTATTATCCCAATCGTATAAAAGAAAAAGGGCTTCGTACGCAGTATAGCCACGTAGTAGATATACTTCCTACTACAATAGAACTGACAGGCATAAAAATTCCTGATTTTATTAACGGTTACCAGCAAAGGCCTATTCAGGGTATCAGTCTGGTTTATTCTATTGCCGATGCCAAAGCTGTCACCAGACATACCATTCAGTATTATGAACTGCATGGAGGACGATCTATCTACAAGGATGGCTGGAAAGCTTCTGTATATCATCCCCGCAATATGTTTGGCGAAGCAAAGGTCACAGACATAAACTTTAATCCTCCTGATTTCAGTCAGGATCGTTGGGAACTCTATAATCTGAATGAAGACTGGACAGAAACTAAAGATCTGGCAGCCAGTAATCCACAGAAGCTGGAAGAACTGAAAGCTTTGTTTGACAGGGAGGCAGAAGTAAATAAAGTATATCCTCTCCGAAATTTTAAGGAAGGTGTTGTTGCCCCAGAGGTTCATGCCAAAACTGTCATCTATCAGGGTACTACCACAAAAACACGGGTACCTGTTGGGAAAGGTAGTATCAGCATCATATCTGCAATTGAACTGCCAAAACAAAATGCAGAAGGAGTCATTTTTGCCAATGGAGGGCTGCAGGGAGGAACAAGTTTATACATTCTGAATGGAAAGCTCCACTACACACTTACTGATGGGATCAAAGAAGTTACACTGACTTCTACAACGCCATTGGTAGCTGGCAAAAATACAATCAGGATAGACTTTACAAATACATCTGCTGTTGTATTGTCTGTGAATAATCAGCATGCTGCCGAACAATCAATAGTTTCTAAAACGAAATACCTCGCTTCTATAGCTTCTGAAGGTATTAGTGTAGGAAAAGACCTCAATGCACCTGTCAGCAAAGTGTATCCGGGACCTTATCCTTTTACCGGAATAGTATCAAAGATTGTCATCGAGCAAAAAGTAGAACCTACAAACTAAAGAGAGATTCATAAAAAAATATTTACTATCAATCATTTATTATCAGTTACCTGACACATGATAACATCAAAAGACATTCAAATTCTTCTTAAAAAGATTGGGGTTAGTATCCTGGTCTTTGCTGTTCCTCTAACTATAATCGGGGGAGGCATTTTTCTTCTTACTCTATTTTTAAACCATTAAACACATAGTCATGTCTCTAGATCACTCCTTAGCTAAAAAGATTACACGTGATGCACTGATTAGCCTCTGCTTATATGCATTGCCTGTCTTTGCACTGATTTTTTATTATGCGTTTACAGGCGAAAGACCCTGGGAAAATCCGGTAAAAGATTATGCACAGGTAAGTGCTCCTGCTTTTCTAAAGTTTCTGGAACCTGTTTTTCGCAACCTGAAATCATGGGGATTGATAGCTATTGCTTTGGGATTAGGTGTGTTGGAGTTTGTTGCAGGTTTATATGATAATAAATGGACTCCAACCGAGCGGAAAATTGACATTGTGTGTTTTCTGGTACCAAAACTTTTGCTTCCTTCCATAACCGGATTTTTTAGTCTGAAACTGCTTCCATTAGTGTTGCCAGGTGCTGCTAACGCATTCTCATGGGTTCCGTTTTGGGGTGGTTTTTTTGTGATAGCTGTAGCCGATGACCTGACTCAGTACTGGTATCACAGACTGCATCATCAGCTTCCGTTTTTATGGCGTTTTCATCGTACACACCATTCAGCTCCTTATATGGGAATGGCAATGAATAGCCGTCAGAATTTTATTTATACTGTGTTTTTTTCACAGATTTATTTGACTGCAACACTGGTATATCTGGGACTAGGCTATCAGGCATTGTTTGTAACTGTCCTTAAATCATTGATTACCTTGTCCGCTCATTCCAGTATCCCGTGGGATAAGCCTTTCTACAAATACAGAATCCTGCATCCTATAGCCTGGGTATTGGAAAGACTGATCTCTACACCAGCAACTCATCATGCACACCATGCCGATACAGCAGATGACGGAATTGGATACTACAAAGGGAATTTTGGTAATATGTTTTTCTTGTGGGATGTGATTTTTAAGACAGGCATTATCACCCGTCAGTATCCTACTTCCTATGGGATTAAGTTCTATAAGGAAGAAGAGTGGTATGCACAGTTCCTATGGCCGATTTTTAAATCCAAAAAAGAAGGAAGTGAACTTTCTGCTAATGGACCTGAAGTAGGAGATGATCCTGCCCTGGTAGATGAAACTCAGTTAAAGCCAGAATTAGCAACAGCTAAGTTAACAACCGCATAATTGAGCCGCTGGCTACCGACAACATTCTTTACCAGAATGAGGTCGGTAGCTTTTCTTGTTTTCCTAACCTTCAGAAACCGCCATTGAGGTAAATCTCATATATAAATAGGATGATAATGGCACTCAATAGATTTAAAAGTCGAATGAAACGAGATTTGTATGCCGGCTCACTGCTAATGGGCTCTCTGCTGAGCTTATGTTTTGTCATAACGGCATTTTCTATTTTTCAGGATACTCAAGGTTCGCATCAAATCGATCCAAAAACCAAAACAGAGGTTTTGCAAGTATTGGATCAGTACCTGGAAACTTTTAATGCAAAGGATCTGAAAGCATGGGAGAGTACGTATCAGTTTCCTCACTATCGTCTGGCTAGTGGAAAAATGTCTGTATTGGAAAATGCGGGACTTCGCGATTCTGTACAAGTATTTGGTACACTCCAGAAGCAGGGATGGCATCACAGTATCTGGAATCACCGGAATATTGTACATGCCTCAGAAGACAAAGTGCATGTAGACACACAGTTTACCCGCTATCGGGCAGATGGGAGCAAAATAGGAAGTTATGAGTCACTCTATGTTCTGACAAAAGAAAACGGTCGTTGGGGAGTAAAGCTCCGATCTAGTTATGCCGAATAGATATGTAAAAACAAACCACAATGAAACATCTCTATACCTATATTACATTCAGTATACTCCTTGTATTGTATGTATCCGCCTATGGAACAGGAGTAAGTAAGCCTAAGCCGGCAAAACCCAATATTGTGTTGATTCTGGTTGACGATATGGGGTTTTCAGATATTGGAGCCTATGGTTCGGAAATTCCTACACCAAACCTGGATAAGCTGGCCAACAATGGAGTACGCTTTACACAGTTTTACAATACATCCCGTTGCTGTCCAACACGTGCTGCATTGCAATCCGGAGTGTATCCGCACCAGGCAGGAGTAGGTAGCATGAATGGTAACCTGGGTACACCTGCTTATCAGGGATATTTGAATAAAAATGTCATCACCATTGCCGAGGGATTAAAGACGCAAGGATATACAACTCTCATGTCTGGAAAATGGCACATAGGAAATACTCCAGAACAATGGCCGGGGGCCCGAGGATATGATAAGTATTTTGCTCTGATAGGAGGAACCAGCCATCAGTTTTATCCTCATCCCTACAAGCTGGCTGAACTAAACTTTTTTGTAAAGAATGGTCAGAAGCTGGAATCATATACTACAGATAAGAAACCAGACTCCTATTACCTGACAGATGAATTTACAGATCAGGCTTTGGGATTTTTGGACGAAACAAAAAATACCAACAAACCTTTTTTTCTTTTCACAGCTTACAATGCGCCTCACTTTCCTATACAGGCACGCAAGGAAGATATTGAAAAGTATAAAGGCAAATATATGCAGGGATGGGATGTAGTCCGCACAGAACGTTATAAACGTTTAGTGAATATGGGAGTTATTCGTCCGGAATGGAAATTGTCTCCCAGAGACACCCTGATTCCCGGATGGGACCAACTCCGCCAGACAGAAAAAGAAGCATGGGATCTGAAAATGGCTGTATATGCCGCTATGATAGATCGGCTAGACTATAATATTGGTCGTATTCTGACTAAGTTAACTGAACTTGGAGTAGACAAGAATACCTATATATTCTTTCTTTCTGACAATGGTGCCAGTCATGAATATGCTTTTTCAGCAAAGTCACAGACTCCGGAGGCGGCTTCGCTAGTAAAACCTCTGACAGCAGATAATCCGCAATCATATGTTTCCTATGAATATAACTGGGCGAATGTAAGCAATACACCTTTCCGTTCTTTCAAACACTGGGAGCATGAAGGTGGTATCAGTACACCTTTTATTGCCTATGCTCCAGGAAAAATTCAGGCGGGAGGATTGGTACCTGCACCAGCTCATGTGATAGATATTCAGCCTACCATCTTTGATCTGGCTGGAGTAAAGTATCCACAGACTTATAAAGGTAACACGCTGATCAGTCAGGAAGGAATATCTTTCAAATTAGCCCTGGATGGCAAGGAGTGGAAAGGAAATGATATCATATTCTGGGAGCATCAAGGCAATCGGGCCGTGCGTCAGGGGGACTGGAAGATTGTTTCGTTTTACCCTGAGAATAAGTGGGAGCTATACAATATAAAGGAAGACAGAACAGAATTACACAATCTTGCATCTTCTAATCCCGCTAAACTACAGGAGCTGATAAACTTATACAATGCATGGGCCAGGCGTGCAGGAGTAGTAGAATGGGATACGCTGGTGAAGAAGACGCCATAAGCCAGTGCTGTCTTATATACAATCCATAGTATACAAAACAAACCACGATGAAACCTTTTCTTATACATTATCCTCTTTCTGTGAAAGAGGTATACTTGTTTCTGATCATCAGTCTTGTTCTCTCTGCTTGTACAAGTGGTAAACGGAGTAACTATTCTGATGAAAAGCAACCCAACATTGTCTTTCTTTTTGCAGATGACTTTGGAAATAATGTCCCTTCTGTCAATGGTAATAAATGGGTAAGCACTCCGCATATTGATGCCATTGCCAAAGGAGGCGTTCGCTTCAGACAAAACTATGTAACGGCTCCAATCTGTTGTGCTTCCCGTGCAGGATTGCTTACAGGACGGTATCAACAACGTTTTGGCTCCGAAAATCACCTGCATTATCCTTATAACTCTGCTTATGCAGGAGATGGTGGACTGGACTATCTGAAAAAGTTGGGTATTGATTCGCTGGATGTAAAGACACAGGGTATCCCGGAAAGTGAATTAAATATAGCCCAGATCCTGAAGCAGAACGGCTATACTACAGGTATTATTGGAAAATGGCATGCCGGATTTTATGATGGCTATCGTCCGCATCAAAGAGGATTTGATTATAGCTGGGGTTGGTATGGAGGATCTTCTTTGTACTATACTGACTCATCAGATGTGAACTTTGTGACATTTAAGGATGAAAACGGACTATATCATCATTATCCTTCTTCAACAGGAAAATATCAGTGGCAAAGAGACCCTATTGCTACAGGAATATTCCGTAATGGCAAACTGGTTGATGAAAAAGAATACCAGACCTTTGCCATTGCTCGTGAAGCTGAAGCTTTTCTGGAAAAGAACAAAGACAAACCCTTTTTTCTGTATGTGCCTTTTGGGGCTATTCATACACCACTACAGGCTGTAACAAAAGATTATAAACAGTTAAATAAGATTCGTGATCCGCAACAAAAGGTGTTGCTGGCAATGGTACTTGGACTGGATGAGGCTGTAGGACGTATTACACAAAAACTCAAAGAACTTGGTCTGGAAGAAAATACCATTGTAGTATTCTCCGGTGACAATGGTTCTACGTATCACAGTCTCAAACCTGGAGAAAAGGGTGAAGGAAAAACAGTGTATGATGGAACATATGAAAATCTGAATCTGCCCTTCAAAGGAGGAAAGCTCACACATTATGAAGGCGGTATTCGTACTCCTCTTTTTATTAAATGGCCTGGCAAGATCGAACCGGGTAGTGTATACGAACATCCGGTTTCTACCCTGGATCTGCTACCTACCTTTGTTGCAGCAACAAAGACAAAGTTGCCTGCTAACCGGAAATACGATGGAGTAGACTTATGGCCATTTATTTCAGGAGATAATCCTGAAAGTCCGCATCCTGTCTTATTCTGGCGCAATGGATTTGTAAAGACCATTCGTAAGGGGGACTATAAGCTATTGGAAAATGACAGAGACAAAACTGTTTTTCTATATGATCTGAAAAAAGATCCTTGTGAACAAACCGATCTGGCTACACAGCTTCCTGCTGTGGTCAATGAATTGCGTCATGATTTTGCCCAATGGGAAAAAGAACTTTCCCCTCCTCGGTGGAAAAGTCCGAAGGTTACTGAAATACTGGTAGATGGCAAGTTAGTTTCCTTTCAACCTTAACCTATTGTATATCCTTACATTCCTGACATGAAAACATCCTTTTTTCGAAAGTTTTGTTTCCTGGCACTCGTTGTCTTTGCTGGGAACCTATCACTGACATATGCTCAGTCTAAACCAAAATACAATGTTTTATTTATAGCAGTTGATGATCTGAATAATGAGCTGGGCTGCTATGGAAGTAAAGAAGTAAAATCACCTAACATCGACCGACTGGCAAAACAAGGAGTCCGATTTGATCGTGCCTATACACAGTTTCCCCTATGTAGTCCCAGCCGATCTTCTCTACTGACAGGGCAGAGACCAGACGTGACAGGAATTTATGAACTGCAAACGCACTTTCGTAAAAACCTTCCGGATGTAGTAACACTGCCACAGCTTTTCATGAATAACCATTATTACAGTGCACGGGTAGGCAAGATATATCATTATGGCGTTCCTGGTCAAATAGGTACCAATGGATTGGATGACTCCTTATCCTGGCATCACCGCATCAATCCGAAAGGTCGGGATAAAGTAGCAGAATCGACAATCAAAAACCTCACACCTGACCGAAACCTGGGAAGTGCTTTGTCGTGGCGGGCAGATGAAGGTTCAGATGAGGAACAGACAGATGGCCTGATTGCTGCAGAAGCGATTAAACTGCTGGAAGAAAAGAAAAACGAACCTTTCTTTCTGGCAGTAGGATTCTTCAGACCTCATACACCTTATGTAGCACCTAAGAAATATTTTGATCTGTACTCTCCTGAGAAAGTTACCTTGGCTAAAGAAAAGGAAAATGATTTAGAGGACATACCTGAGCCAGCACTATTTACAAAACCTTCACACTGGGGCCTGAATGAAGCAGACAGACGTGAAGCTCAACGGGCTTATTATGCCGTTATTTCCTTTATGGATGCACAAGTAGGTAAAGTATTGGATGCATTGGATCGGTTGAAACTCAGAGATAATACAATTGTAGTTCTCTGGAGTGATCATGGATACAATTTGGGGCAGCATGGACAGTGGATGAAACAGAGTTTGTTTGAAAATTCGGCACGAG
The DNA here is from genome assembly GCF_030068605.1 of Xanthocytophaga agilis. NCBI lineage: Bacteria > Pseudomonadati > Bacteroidota > Cytophagia > Cytophagales > Rhodocytophagaceae > Xanthocytophaga > Xanthocytophaga agilis. Next base: position 343,715 of record NZ_JASJOU010000003.1, on the reverse strand, counting down.
TGCCTTTGATTATCTCTGTTCCTGGTGGTGTAAAGGGAAAAGCCTCTCTCCGCACAGTAGAATTAGTAGATCTGTATCCTACGCTGGCACAACTCTGTGAATTGACTCCTCCCTCAGACTTACAGGGTAAAAGTTTGGTGCCTTTGTTGAAAAATCCCAACGCTACCTGGGACAAACCTGCCTATACACAGGTAAGACGTGGAGACATAATGGGGCGCAGTGTGCGTACGGAACGATATAGATATACGGAATGGGATGAAGGCAGACAAGGAATCGAATTATACGACCATCAGACTGACCCGGATGAATTTAATAATCTGGCAAAACAAAGTTCCCATGCAGCTACAGTAAAAGAACTGGCTGAGTTACTTCACAAAGGTTACGCTCTCAAAAACAAATCCTGATAAGAGTTATGAAGATGTTATATTTTGTTAGCAAAGTACTAGTATTAGTTGCTCTGCTGATCTCCTGTAATGTATCTGCACAACAGGGAAAGAAATCCGGAAAGCTTAATGTATTGCTGATTTACGCAGATGATTATAATACCAAGTCAGGATACAATGGACATCCTATTGTACAGACCCCTAATCTGGATAAACTGGCTGCCCGGTCTGTTAACTTTAAAAATGCGTACTGTCAGTATCCTTTGTGTAGCCCGTCGCGGACGTCATTGTTGAGTGGAAAGAGACCTGCTACCACTGGAATACGGGATAATAATACTCCTCCCCGTACGCATTTACAGTCTACTGTTTTTCTACCGCAATTATTTAAACAGAACGGCTACTATACTGCACAGATTGGTAAGATTTTCCATTCTCAACGATTTGTAAAAGATGGGGTACCACAAGGTGACTTCAATATAGACACTGCCAGTTGGTCATTTCAGTACAATGAACTGGTTGATGTAAAAGATCCCGAAGTAATCCGTCTGGCACATGATCCAAAGACATCGCCTGCCCGTAGTGCTAATCAGGAATGGGCTATTCTGAATGTAGCAGATGAGCAAACCGGAGATGGATTAGTGGCTACCAAAGCTCTGGCTATTCTGGAACAACGGGTAAAATCCAATACACCGTTTTTTATTGCAACAGGCTTTCGCCGACCTCATGCGCCATATGATGTGCCAAAGAAGTATTTTGATCTGTACAAAAATGCTTCAATAAAAGTACCGGTTTCTCCGGCCAATGATCTGGATGATATTCCACCTATTGCGCTGACGAAAATTGACTCACTGACGGATCAGGAAACTATAGATAAAATTAAAGGCTACTATGCCAGTATCTCCTTTATGGACGCACAGGTAGGTAAACTGCTGCAAAAGCTGGATGAATACAAACTATGGGACAATACTATTGTGATTTTTCTGGGAGATCATGGCTATCATAATGGAGAACACAGAGGACTATGGCATAAACAAACCCAGTTTGAAGAAGCCACACATGGAAACTTACTTTTGTATACACCACAGGCCGTGAAAGGAAAGGAAGCTAAAGGATTTATTGAATATGTAGATGTTTATCCGACCATTGCCGAACTGGCTGGTTTGAAAGCTCCTTCGGATCTGGAAGGGAAAAGTTTTGTGCCCTTGCTGAATGCTCCTGAAAAAAAGTGGAAACAGGCTGTATTTTCAGAGGTTGTGCATGAAGGGGTACTGGGCAAGAGTGTACGTACAGAACAGTATCGATATACAGAGTGGGGTACAGATAAAGTGGAGTTATATGATTTGAAGAAAGATCCCAATGAATTTACCAATCTGGCTGGAAAATCTGCTTATAGCACCATTCAGCAGCAGCTTAAACAGACGCTGGATAAAGGATGGAAAACTGTAAAGCTGATTTCTGCCAATACTCGATGAATTATCTATGAGAAATACTACACTCAGAC